>DASQNU010000210.1:0-14055 GCA_035644815.1 Bathyarchaeia archaeon
AGTGACTCTGCTTTTATCCGGGAATCGCTGCCAAGCGGAGTAGGCAGGTGTTTCTTCTGCGGCCGAGATGAACACCTCTTGGTAGGCACCGGTAGCATAAGCGGTACCAACGGTTAATGCACTCATCGGCTGCTGAACAAAAAGGATCGTAATCCTGGCATCCGACGACTCTTCGCACGCGGCTATCGCATAATCAACCGCTTTTTCCGAGTGGTCAGATCCGTCTACGGCAAGCAATATCTTTTTAAACATTTGTCATCTCTCCATTCGATTCTATTAGCACCTAGGCAATTTTCTTATGAATCGGAGTAACCGGTGTTTTCGGAGGAGTCCGGTGGAACATCCGATCATAGTAGGGGTAAAGATAGCGGTCCAGCCCGAAATATCCGGCATTGCGGCCACTAATCAGAATAAACAGGGTGAGCATGATCATCCATGGATTGCTCGATACCGTTCCAGCGTACAGAAACGCGAAGTTCATCACGACACCGAAGAAGCCGGCTGCCGTTGTCAGGCATCCGAGAATGAGGCCCAGCCCAACGAGAAATTCTCCATACGGGATCATAAAGTTGATGAGATCCACATTCGGAAGCGCAAAGCTTTTCAAAAATGCGGTATATGTGGGATAGATGATTTCATCGTGACTGACCACAGGGTTTGCAACGGCCTTTTCCAAAAACTTGCCTGCGCTGAATCCTTCGCCCGTGATCTTGCCCCAACCCGCGGACATCCACTCCCAACCGAGGTACAGCCTGGCGAACAAGAGGAGGACAGAAGCGAATACGTTCTTTCTAAGCCATTCTACAAACATAAAGGTCACCACCATTGGTTGATTGGGATTCGGAATCTTGTTCCTCTTCCCACCTTTATAGTAGGGGATGGAGAGGCGCGGAGATGTGATGAACATCACAAGTATGTGAAATATTTCTCATTCATTGGAAAGCGAGCTATGATATACTGATGAAAGAAATGATGGACACGGGGATTGAATGATGATGATGACAAAGTGGAAAATCGGTACACGAATTATCAAGACGGCTGTGGGTGTCGCTGTTTCTGTCTTTCTGGCTCAGTGGGCAGGCCTGCAGTTTTATACAATGGCGGGCGTCCTTACCATGCTCTGCATCCAGGTGACGAGGAAGAAATCGCTGGAAACCTCCGGAAAGCGGATTGGCGCCTGCTTTCTGGGGCTGCTGCTCAGCTTCTTTTTGTTTGACTGGATTGGCTATCATCCGGCTACCTTATTTTTGACCGTGATCGTTTTGCTGCCTCTCCTGGTGAAGCTTCGGCTCCAAGACGGCGTCACGACGAGCATGGTAGTCATCCTGCAAATCTATACACTGAATGAGTTTACGATCCCGATTTTTCTAAATGAAATGGGACTGGTCGCTATCGGGGTAGGGGTCGCGCTGCTCATGAATCTCTATATGCCCAGCCGTGAAAATCAAATGGCGGCTGTGCAGCAGAAGCTGGAACACAATTTCGCCCTGATTCTGCGGGAGTTTGCTGTGTATTTGCGGCAAGGAGAAAGCGAATGGGATGGCAGCGAGATGCTGGAGACTGCTGATTTGCTGGAGCAGATGGAAGGTATGGCGATTCAAAACATGGAGAACCAGCTCTTTCGCAAAGACGATGAGTATTACAGGACGTATTCCATGCGGGCCAAGCAATTTGAGCTTTTGGAAGCCATGCTGCCGATCATCTCGTCGCTTTATCAGCAGGTGCCGCATGCGGAACGGCTGGCGAATTTCCTGGATAAGCTGAGCGAGCAGATTTATGACGATGAACATGCGTACGAGCTGCTTGTAGAATTGCGCGAGATGAGAAAGATGCACAAAACGCAGCCGCTGCCTGCCACCCGGGTGGAGTTTGAGACGAGAGCCTCTCTGTATCATCTGTTTAACGAAATGGAGCATTTTTTGATGCTGTATAAAGAAGGGAAAGTGCGGCAGAAGGCGGTATAGTGAGCTTACTTTTCCCCGGAAATAAGGAAGGGTCGTTTCTGATTTAAGAGAAGCGTCCCTTTTTTTGTTGGATAACTTGATGTGATTTCCAGAATATAGTATGCTGTTGGAGTATTCAGAAATGGAGGGGTTACGTGTGGCAAATTAGTTCCCGAGTAAGAAAGCAAAGCAATATCATTGCTGCTTGCTTGTTTTCACTGCCTGAGGTGTGCAGTGTAATCGGGATCGGTCTGCCTTTATACGGATGCCCTTGTTTGTGCTTATAGATGAAGACAGTGGACTTTTTTGAGGAGACTCGGAAGTCGTCTGCTTTTCTGTAAGAATGGACTTTTTGCGCATTCCTTTTCGATTTCGATCACACAGGTAGCCTTAGGCATCTGTGTGTTTTTTATTTTGAGTGGAGAAGGAGTGTTTTTACAAATGACAAACCAACAAATGTTCACCACAGCCCAGCAACATGGTCTGCAGCTTGACCCGGAACAAATCGTGATAAACGAATCAGGGATGGATTTTCTTGTAGCATTTGCGAAAGACGAAAATGGTAGAACTTGGGTGCTGCGTAAGCCGAGACGCCCGGACGTATGGGAACGGGCCCAATATGAACGTAACGTTCTCTCGCTGGTGCACGGGAAGCTTTCGATCCAAGTGCCGAATTGGCAGATTTGCTCCCCCGAACTCATTGCCTATCCGCTGGTAAGCGGCGAGCCGATTGCAACCGTTGATCCCGCAGGACAAGGATACGTGTGGCTCTATGAGCAACAATCATTGAAAGAAGCCTTTTTTGACTCGCTTGCGCATACGTTGGCTGAATTGCATAGCATCGATCAGGTCGATGCAAATGTGGCGGGTGTACGAGTGAAAAGCCCGGCAGAAGCACGAGCAGCTTTTGCGGACAATATGGAAGAAATCAAGCAAAGCTTTGCGATACCCGACAAGCTTCAGGATCGCTGGAACACATGGCTGGCTACGGATTCGTATTGGCCAGAGCATTCGACTTTGAACCATGGCGATTTGCATCCTCCGCACATTCTCGTTGACAATACACAGCGTGTGAGGGGCTTGATCGATTGGACAGAGGCGGAGTGTGCCGATCCGGGGAAGGATTTTGTCATTTACTTTGCGCTTTTCGGTATGGACGGGTTGAACGACTTGCTCCACCGTTATGAACAAAGCGGGGGAAAGGTGTGGCCGCGCATGAATGAACATATTGCCGAGCAGTGGGCCGCATATCCGGCGTTAGTGGCGAAGTTTGCGCTGGTGACGGGTAAAGAAGCCGATAGAAAGATGGCGGAAAGCATGATCGCCAACTGGAGTCAAAGCAGCTGAGGACAAAAAGGCAAACGATATTTATTGTCGGTTGCCTTTTTGCTGAATGAACGCCATGTTGCCTTAAAAGAGGATCATTTGGATTTTATAAGCAAAGCGGCCACGATAGCGATCCCTAAAATCAAGGCAAATCCCTCAAAGGTAAGCGTGTAATTCCCAGATTGCATGAGCTTCATTCCCAGGATCGGACCAAAGGTAGCCCCAATAAACAGAAGAAAAGTATACAAGGTCACACAAATCCCTCTTGCTGCTCCTGCCAAGCTCCCAATTATGGTGATCAGAGTGGGGACAGCCAGGGAAATACCGGTCACAAAAACAACACTCATCCCGATCAGCAGAGGAAGCGTGGAGCTGATCCCCATCAAGGACAGGCCAGCTGTCGCGAGGAGCAAACCTGCCTGTAACACACGTGGGGCTCCAAATTTATGGGTGAGTCTTCCCGCAAATGGAGAAGCAAACATCCCGATGATGCCGACGGTACGTACCAGCATAATCTGATTGCTGCTTAAGGAAAACGGAGCCTGACTGACATATTGGCCCAAAGCCGTGTACATGCCGACAAAGGAAAGAAGCAGGGTGATCGTCACCAGGTAGCAAGATAACAATGACCTGCTGGTAAAGACACCCTTCATTTGCCGGAATGACGTCCACATGTCCACCTGCTTGCGCGGGTTCTCACCATCGGGAACTAGCTTTCCAAATAATAAAGCGGAAAAGAGATACATTGCCCCCAGCGCGTAAAAGACAGATGACCACCCAAAATGAAGGGTAACGAAGCTGCTGAACACCTGCCCGATAATACCCGCCATCAAAAAGCCGGTGCTGACAAATCCGACGGTTGTAACTCTCTTCCCAGCCGGGTACATTTCCACAATATAAGTGAGGACAGCAGGAGCAAACGTCGCGGCAACAAGTCCTTGAATCGCGCGCAAGAAAATGAGCCCGGGAAGACTTTGCACCAATCCAAGAATAGGCGTGACAAGGAATAAAGAGAACAATCCATACAGCATCATTTGTTTTCTGCCGTACTTTTCAGACAAAGCGCCAAAGAAAAGAAAGCCGATGGCATAGCTAAAGGAGAAAGCACTGCTGACCCAGGAAGCCTGTGAGGGTGAAACGTGAAACTCATGGGCAAACACGGAAACCATCGGAATCGTGACATAGAGACTCGATACTACCACTAATCCGCACCAAGTAAGGATGGTCGTAACCAAAGAGTAAGGATACTCTTTGGTTTTTTCAGGAAGACTCCCTGCGAGTTGTTCCAATAGCCGTACACTCCTTCTTCAGGATGGTAAATTATTGCTGGGAAATCTCTGTCACTCGACTCTTCTTCAAAAAGTCCGGATCGGTGGCAACAACCCCCGCCTGGCCCCAATTGCTCAATGGTGTCTCCCGGAGGATGACCAGCATCTTATCAGGAGGCAGGTTGAAAAGGTTCACCGTCGCATTCGTTAATGCCTGAATCCACTCCTTTTTCTGTTCCTCGTTAAACCCTTCCCAGCAGTCAACGTTGATAATCGGCATTTTTATAAACACTCCTTTGTAAGTTTGTTGAGATTGTCGTAACCTCATGACTCATATTGTAATTAAGTTACAATCATTGTCAATATGATTCGTAAAGTTGTTGCGTAACTTCAAGTGTAGTAAAATCTTTTCAAAGGGAAAAATCGGTGAAGGTGATCACATGAGCGCAAATGACGAGTTGAAAAATATTTTGCTGGATTTCGATTTATTGAGCAGATTAGTGGTTGGTATCGGTGAAGTTTCGGAAATCACCGGTGTTCCCACAAGACAAATCCGCTACTGGGAAGAAAAAGGAATTATCCATTCGTCCAAAGAGACAGAAGGAACTACCCGCAAATACGATTATCTGAATGTGAAAAAGATCTTGCTGATCAAGGAACTCATTGATGATGGATACACATTGGATGCGGCTGCCAAAAAAGTGGAAGACCGCATGAAGAATGTCAACGAGGCGTTCATGAAGCTGGCGCAACGTTCGGGAGACTAAAGCAAACAAAAAAAAACAGACCCCCTTATGCGGATCTGTTCTCAGGCTGTCGAGAAAGTCGACAGCTATTTTTATTTTATTGAATGGGAAAACGACACCCCGTAATATGTTACAAGTCGGATTTCACGAATTCGTCGAAAAGATACAGCTTTATCGGCCTCATGTTTTTATCAGAAATCGATTACTGTGATTTTTTGAAATAAGAGAATTTTTTGGAGGAATCCTGTTCTTAATAACGAATTTAAAGTGCCTTATAAAGTATTTCATCATTCACTTTTAGGAGATGAATCTTTTTATGGCAGCTTCAAAGTTTCTTCGGCATATCTTCACTGTTCTAGTTGCATCTTCATTTCTTATGACGTCCCTTACGTTTCCGGCAGGTAGCCACGCCAAAGAGAAAAAGAAAGAAGACATGGGCAGAGTTATGAAAGACAAGCCGGGTATCAAAAGCTATGAGGATTGGGTACACGCATACGGCGAGAAAAATGCAAAGTATTATGAGGCTGAACCTGAGGTAGATTGGAAAAAAACGTACGATTTCGATCTGGTCCACCCTACTTACACCACACTCGATGTGAAACTAACCAGTGATCGAGGCTTTATTTTTTCAGCAGGACAGTCATTGAATCATCATCCTAAAAAATACGCTTTCCTAAAACTGAATGAAGATGGCAGAAAAGAGTGGGAAACTGTCCTGGAAGCAGATCAATACTCTGGAATAGAGGAATACGTCTACACCGTCCCTACGAGAGATGGAGGAATTTATGCGATTTATCAAAATCAAAGTGAAGGTGCCTCTTTTTTTGTTGTAAAGCTCGATTCGAAAGGAGAGGTAGATTGGCAAATACCTGTTACAAATGATGGAAGTAAAGAGAACTTTTATCCGAAGCTTCCCCTGTTGGCAAGAGACGGGGGGTTATTGATAGGTGCTTACGCCGGCTATGAAAATAAAGAACTGATTCTGATAAAAATTAGTCATCGTGGAGTGATTGAGTGGAACAATGGATATGGCAATATTCAAGACTTTGACAATCTATTCAACACAGACGATAAAGGGTTTGTAGTAACGGGAACATCCTATACGGAACTGCCGATGTCGGGAGGATACTATTCTTCTATCTTCTTTAAAGTGGACAAGGATGGAAAAGTAGAATGGCAGGAAGGGAAGGACCACCACTATCTGAGGGACAGCATTCAAACCCAAGATGGTGATTTTGTTTTCCGAGAAAGTGACAACGGTTATGCCATTGCGAAATACGACCAATCAGGAAAAAGGCTGTGGAAGAAACCGGTAAATGCTTATACATATCCCCTGCGTTCTCTTCTGAAAAACAGATTGGCTGTTAGCAATTATGATGAGAAGAAGAAAACAAGCAATCTGGTCATCTGGGATAAGGAAACGAATGCATTATGGTCGAGAGACTTGCCATACAGTGTGAATTCCCCATTCTTTACACAGTTATCAGACGAAAGCTTTTTGTATAAAAGCCAAAACTTTTCCCAATCCAAACAAGAATTAGTACGGTTATGTCAATGCGGCTATACGTTATGGAAAAAAGATTTTGGACAAGATTTCACGGTCGCCACCAAAAGTTCGGATGGAAACTACCTGATTGCCGGACTACAACCAGGAAAAGATTCTTATTCAGTCGCAGCGTTCCTGATCAAAACAAAACCATATACTGGCGATGGCGCTCCCTCTGCTAAGGACCAAATCATATACGCTACCTACAATACCCCTCTATCAGGCACTTTACAAGCGAATGACCCGAACAATGACAAACTCACTTTTACAATCATGAAAAACAGTGAAAAAGGAGACTTCAAACTCCTCGACGCAGAAACCGGTAAATTTAGCTACATTCCAAACGAGGATTTCCATTCTGGAATAGATACGGTCACCTTTAAAGTAAACGACGGCAAGCATGATTCGAAAATCGCCACTCTCACGATAAGGATGTCTGTGGACAGTATGCCAACTTCCGATCAGCCACTGGATGAAAGAGTGAGCAAATTGGAAGTACCCGATAAAAAAATAACCATGCAGATCAATGACACGCTACCGATCAAAGTGACAGCCACTGTAAAAGGCGGGAAAGGGAAGAAGAAGGATGTTACCGATCTTGCCACTTGGATGAGTGATAATCCCGATGTACTTCAGGTGGACAAAGGATCTTTCCATGCGCTCACTGCAGGAAAAGCCACTGTGACCGCTTCCTATGGTGGAAAGCAAGTCTCACTGATCGTCCATGTGCAAGGTGAAAGCGCAGAAGAACTGTATACCGATGAGAAACAGATAGCCATAGACGTTGAGAAGAAAACAAAGGTAAAACTATATGTCAAACATTCGGACGGTACGGTAGAGGAAGTAAGCGAACAGGCTTTGTGGAGCTCAACCAATCAAAAGGTGGCGGAAGTTTCCAAAGGAGAAGTAACCGCTCTGAAAAAAGGAAAGTCAACTCTCAAAGCTGTATGGCAAGGGAAAGAAGTGACGATCAAGGTAACCGTACAATAATGGATGTGATGTTAAGCGACTGAAAAAAAGTGAAAAGGCACAGTCTTTACAAGAAGACTGTACCTTGATAAAGCTCAAGATTATTTAGTAGAGGATTCCATATACTGGACCAGCAGACGAGTCAGGGCGTCTGCTTTTTTTTCTGCTTGTTCGGCAGATGAGTCAACCGTACTGACGTACAGCTTGATTTTCGGCTCGGTTCCCGAAGGCCGCAGGGCAAACCAGCTGCCGTCAACCAGTATGTATTTCAATACGTTGGAGGCAGGAAGCCCCTCGATGCCTTGCTGATAATCCTTGATCTGCACGACCGTAAGACCGGCGACATGCGACAGCGAATTTTGGCGCAGCATCTCCATCATGCGCGAAATCGCCGCTACGCCTTCCTTGCCCTTGCAGGTGACCGAATGCTGGCGATCGCAATAATAGCCGAAGCGTTCCTGCAGCAGAGACAGGGCATTCTCGAGCGTTTGCGCCTGATCTTTATAGAAAGCGGCCATCTCTGATAAGAGCAGGGCAGCTTGGATCGCATCCTTGTCCCGGACAAAATCCCCAATCAGATAACCATAGCTCTCCTCATAGCCGAAAAGGAAGGAATGCGAGCCTGATACGGCACTGCGTTCGATCTTTTCGGCAATGTATTTGAATCCGGTCAATGTATCGATCATCGCAACACCGTATGCCTCTGCGATTGATCGGCCCAGCTCGGAGCTGACGATAGTTTTAATCGCAAGTCCGTTATTTGGCAGCGTACCTTGGGCAGATCGTTGCTCCAGCAGGTAATGAAGCAGCAGCGCCCCAATCTGGTTGCCGGTCAGCATCCGATAGCTGCCATCCTCCGTACGTACCGCCATTCCCACCCGATCGGCATCCGGGTCCGTTCCGAGCACGATGTCGGCTCCTGTCTGTTGAGCCAGCCGGATCGCAAGCGTGAATGCCTGTGCTTCCTCCGGATTCGGCGAAGAGACGGTGGAGAAGTTCGGGTCTGGAGTGGCTTGCTCTTCGACGATATGAAGCTGGGTAAAACCTGCACCGCGCAGCGCTTGGGTTACTGGGACCAGGCCAGTTCCGTGCAGTGGTGTGTAGACGATGCGCAGCTGTTCCTTCGCTTTTGCCAGTCCCGCCGGCTGTAACAGAAGTGTCGTCAGTTTTGCCTGATAAGCCTCATCGATTTCAGCTCCAAGCATCTGGATGAGTCCGCGCGATATCCCTTCCTCCAGGGAGAGGGCTGGCAGTGACAATTCGTCTTCGATGGCGGCGATTTTTCGCCAGATTTGATCCGCCGTATCCTCCGAGATTTGCCCGCCCGTAGCTTGGTAGACTTTGTAGCCGTTATATTCCGGCGGATTGTGGCTCGCGGTGATTACGATCCCTCCGGCCGCCTGCAGATGGCGGACAGCAAAGGAGAGCATCGGCGTTGGCCGCAGCTCCTTGAATAGATAGGCTTTGATCCCGCAGGCAGCAAGCACGCCAGCCGCTTCTTGGGCAAATTCGCGGGACAGGTGGCGGGAATCATAGGCGATCGCGACCCCCTTGGTGCGATTGGTGTCTCCGGTTTCAAGCAGGTAGCGAGCGAAGCCATGGGTCGCACGGCGAATGGTGTACAGATTCATCCGATTGGTCCCGGCGCCAAGGACACCGCGCAGTCCGGCCGTGCCAAATTGCAGATGTGTATAAAAGCGATCCTCGATTTCCGCTTCATTCTGTAGAGCGAGAAGCTCCTCTTTTAAGGCAGGCTGTAAATCGGGATGGTTTTTCCAATGCTCATAGACAGCGAGATAGTTGCTCACAAATGATACCTCCTGAAATTTTCGCCGAGGGATTTACAAATACATAATGGCATACTATGATGAAGGCAAGATAGATAATTAAATTAATTAATTTAGTTCTGACATACCCATTATACATGCTTGAAGGAGGCGTGACAATTGGCAGAGCTTCGTTATAATCCACTGCTGGGTGACTGGACGATGGTGGCTTCCCACCGCCAGCATCGCCCCACAATGCCAAAAGATTTTTGCCCATTTTGTCCAGGGTCGGGAAAGGTGCCGGATGATTACACCGTCCACGCCTATAATAATGATTTCCCGGCTTTGATGCCGGAGCCGCCAGAGCCAGATCCGGTCGGGTCCGAGCTATATCGCACGGAAAAAGCGTACGGAAAATGCGAAGTGATCCTGTATTCGCCGAATCATACGGCGACACTGCCCGAGCTGTCCGTGCCGCATATCGAAAAGCTGATCGATTTGTGGACAGAGCGCTTTGTCGAGCTGGAAAAAGAGCCGCGCCATAAATACGTGATGATCTTTGAAAACCGCGGCGAGGAGTGCGGGGTGACCATGCCTCACCCGCACGGACAAATTTACGCCTATTCGCAAATGCCGCTCAAGATTCAGACCGAGCTGAAAAATTGCAAGCATCATCATGAACAAAAGGGCACGTGTCTCATCTGCGATATGAATCGCGAAGAGAAGGAGTTTGCGCAGCGCGTCATCTACGAAAATGATGACTTCATCGCATACATTCCTTTCTTCACGGATTATCCATATGGACTGTTCATCACGAGCAAACGCCACTTGACCGCGCTGAGCGATTTTACGGAAAGAGAGAAGCACTCATTGGCGGATATGCTGAAACAGATGACCGGAGCAATGGATACGCTGTTTGACCGCCTGTTCCCTTACATGATGGTCATCCACCAGCGCCCGGTGAACTCCGAGAGCGTGGAGGAGTACTACCACTTCCATATCGAGTTCTATACGCCGCTGCGGGAACCGAACAAGATCAAATACTACGCTTCCTCCGAAATGGGCGCATGGGCAGCATGCAATCCGCACGCAGTGGAAGAGACATCCGGCAAACTGCGGGAAGCGCATCAACGATATTTGGCAAAGCAAAAAGGCTAAGCGAGGGATGGAGAATGGGATATTTTGAGGAGTACGCAGGCTCCGGCGGCGAAGATTTTCGCGTGTTCTTTGCGCCGGGACGCGTCAATTTGATTGGGGAGCATACCGATTATACAGGAGGCTATGTGTTTCCGGCGGCGCTGAGCTACGGGACATGGCTGGGTGTTCGTCCGCGTACGGATGGGCGGTTCCGCTTTTTCTCCACTTCCTTTGACAAACAGGTGGACATCGGGGCGGATGAGCTGGCTTATGCAGCAGAGGACGGCTGGAGCAATTATCCGAAGGGTGTGCTGTGGATGCTGCAGCAGGAGGGCTATGCGTTTTCTGGCTATGACTTCGTCTTCCACGGCAACATTCCGAACGGGGCAGGCCTTTCCTCCTCCGCCTCCATTTCGATGGTGACGGCCTTGGCTTTGCGTGATCTGGGCAATCTGCCGCTCACAACGATCGATCTGGTCAAGCTGACTCAGCGCATGGAAAATCAATACATGGGGGTCAGCTGCGGGATTATGGATCAGTTTGCTGTCGGGATGGGGAAAGCAGGGCAAGCGATGCTTTTGCGTTGCGAGACACTCGAGTATGAGTATGTGCCGCTCGAACTAGGGGACTATTCGCTGGTGATCATCAATAGCAATAAACGTAGAGAGTTGGCGGATTCCAAATACAACGAACGGGTAGCGGAATGCGCGAAAGGATTTGCTCAGCTGCAAAAACAGCTGCCGCATGTCCCGAATCTGGGGAATGTGAATGCCGCGGATTGGGAGCGTTTTCAGGAAGAAGTCACCGATCCCGTGATCCGCAAACGTCTGGAGCATGTGATCCGTGAAAACGATCGGGTGAAGCGTTCTGCAGAGGCGCTTCGTCAGGGAGACTTGCTGGCATTTGGCGATTATATGCGCCAGTCGCATGAGTCGTTGCGGGATCTGTACGAGGTGACAGGCAAAGAGCTGGATGCGCTGGTGGAAGCTGCATGGAAGGCGGAAGGATGCATCGGGGCGCGCATGACCGGAGCGGGCTTTGGCGGCTGCACCGTCAATCTGGTTCACCGCGATCAGGTAGACGCGTTCAAACGCTCGGTGGAAGAGGAGTATCACGGGAAAACAGGCTTGCGTCCCGATTTTTATCATTGCGAGATTGGCGATGGGGCGAGAGAGATCGAACGGGGGGTAGAACCATGTCCATTTTGGTAACCGGAGGAGCAGGGTACGTCGGCAGTCATACCGTAGCAGAATTGTTGGCACACGGGGAGGAAGTCATCGTACTGGATAGCCTGCGCACAGGGCATACCGGTGCGGTGCTGGCAAGTGCGTTTTATCAGGGAGATATTCGTGATGAAGCGCTCCTGGATCAGATTTTTACCAGTCATGACATCGAAGCGGTCATTCACTTTGCAGCGAGCTCGCTTGTAGGCGAGTCGGTGCAAATGCCGTTGAAATACTATGACAACAATGTAGGTTCCGCACAAAAGCTGCTGGCTGCTATGGAGAAGCACGGCGTGAAGAAAATCGTCTTTTCTTCCACAGCTGCGACCTATGGCGAACCAAAACGGGTGCCGATTCAGGAGGATGATCCCACCGAGCCTACCAGCCCGTATGGCGAAACCAAGCTGGCGATTGAAAAAATGCTGAAGTGGTGCGATGTCGCTTATGGAATCAGATCGGTCTCCCTGCGCTATTTCAATGTGGCGGGAGCTCATCCGGACGGAAAGATCGGGGAGGATCACCAGCCGGAAAGCCATCTGATTCCGATCGTGCTGCAGGTAGCGCTCGGACAGCGAGAGCATATCGCGATTTTCGGCGATGACTTCCCGACCGAGGATGGCACGTGCATCCGCGATTACATCCACGTGATGGATCTGGCACAGGCGCATTATCTCGCCGTTGAGCACCTGCGCAAGGGTGGAGCGACGGAAGTATTCAACCTGGGCAACGGAAGCGGCTTCTCTGTAAAGCAAGTCATTGAAAAAGCGCGAGAGGTGACAGGACACCCGATTCCGGTAAAAGTGGCAGATCGACGTGCAGGCGATCCCGCGGTCCTGATTGCTTCCAATGATAAAGCGAAGCGGGTATTGGGCTGGCAGCCGCGCCATGAAGATCTGGGCACCATCATCGAGAGTGCTTGGAAATGGCATTCTGCACATCCAAATGGATACGATGCTGGTGAAGGGAGCGATGCAAAATGAGCAGAGGTGCAGTAATGCAAACACGTGTGGCACAGATACGTGCGTTTATTCAGGAAAAAGGCCTGGATGGGGTGCTGCTGCGCAAACGCCGCAACTTTTCCTGGCTCTCCGGAGGCGGCCATGCCCATATCGTCTTGTCCTCGGATCTGGCCGTAGCGGATCTGTTGATCTTGCCCGATCAGGTGTATGCCGTGACCAGCCAGATGGAAGCAAGACGGATTCAGGAAGAGGAGCTGGCCGAGCTGGACTGCACATGGGTAACCCCGGAGTGGATCGACGGGACCGAGAGCAGTCTTCAGGAACTGTGCGGAGATAAGCGGATTGGCTGCGATGTGATCCCGTCTACTGTCGGGTTGGCAAATGGAATCGACTTGACTACGGAGATTGCCGAACTCACCTATGTGCTGGATAATGGAGATCAGGCGCGGTATCGCGCACTGGCCCAAGATGCGGCCAAAGCCTTGGAAAAAACATGCCGCGAGATTCAGCAGGGCATGAGCGAATACGAGATGCAGGCGCTGCTGGCGGCCAATGTCATCAAAAGCGAATTGGTTCCCCATGTGATGCTGATTGCAACCGACGAGCGAATCTTTCAGTATCGTCACCCGATTCCGACCTCGAAAAAGCTGGAGCGCTATGCGATGGTGGTGCTTTGTGCGGAACGTGGCGGCTTGATCGCCAATGCGACCCGATTCGTGCACTTTGGCGAGCTTCCGGACCAGCTGAAAGAAAACCGGGAAAAGCTCGCGCAGATTGACTTGGCGATGAATCTGGCGACAAGACCGGGAGTGGCGATCAAGGACGTATTTGCCCGCGGGATGGAAGCCTATAAGGAAGTCGGCTATCCCGATGACTGGCGTTTTCTTCATCAAGGTGGGCCTACAGGCTATGCGACTCGCGAGTTTATCGTCACCCCGACAAGTCCAGGGGTGGTTCAGCTTGGTCAGGCATTCGCCTGGAATCCGGCGATTCGCGGCGTCAAATCAGAGGATACCATCCTGGTAGGACCGGAAGAGAATGAATTTTTGACCCATACAGGGGAATGGACGTACTTGAGCGTGAAGAGCGGGGAGCGCACGTATCTTCGTCCGGATATCTTGATACGCTAGGAGACTGAAGATGGCGCAAGAATTTGAAACAGGCAGTTTTCA
>DASQNU010000211.1:0-9356 GCA_035644815.1 Bathyarchaeia archaeon
GATAACAAATGCAAGTGGTTGCATGCATGGAGGAAAGAACATGGTGAAACAAAGACGGATTTATATAGAAGGGAACGGTGACGAGCAGGAAACCAGAGACCGAATTTTGTCAGCCGCGCGACAATTGATGGCTAAAAAGGGGATGAAGGGGGCAACTACCAAAAAGATTGCTGAGCTTGCCGGGGTCAACGAGGTAACGCTGTTTCGCCATTTTACCAACAAGAATGGCATCTTGATGGCCGTGATGGAGGAAATGACGGATACAAGGTCCCTGATGAAAGAGGTGCTCGAGCAGGAGTATCCCGATATCCGCACGATGCTGCTTAGCTACGGACGCGCTTTTTACAACCTGATGGTCGATCGCAAAGAGCTTCTCATGATTTGTATTCTCGAATCGGGGGAAGATCCGGAAATGTGTGATCTCTTCGCTCGTGTACCGATTACGGCTAGCGTGGTATTGGCTGAAAAGCTGGCCGTGTTGACAGCGGAAGGGAAAGTGCGAGAGGCCGATTGTCAGACAGCGGGCCATATGTTCATCTCGTCGCTCTATACAGCGTTCATGATCTTGTACCATACGCAAAATAAGGATATCAGCATAGAAATTGAAAAACTGCTGGACAAATCGGTTGATATTTTGTTGTCAGGTATTCAAAAATAGCCTTTTCATTAATCCGGTTCGGATGGGAGCGGTAGAGAAATGAAGAAAACGTGGCTTTACATAGGTCTGGTGGCGGGACTGTTCACCACAACAGCCTGCAGCAATCAAGAAGCAGCAAATGTAATTCAAGCGGCGCAAGAGACGAAAAAGGTGGAAGTCGCACAAGTGAAGCGTGCGCAGGCTGAGCGGATCTCCGAGCTGACGGGAACGCTTGAGCCAACAGAAGAAGCACTGGTTTCCTTTGAAGTTGCAGGGCGATTGGTCGCGCTGCATCGGAATGAAGGCGATCAGGTGAAAAAAGGAGAAGTGCTCGCACAGATAGACTCCAGCACCTATGCCCTTCAGGTCCAAGAAGCCAATACGCTCGTGGAGCAGACTGGGGCCGGGCTGCAAAAGGTCAACAACGGAGCCAGACAGCAGGAGCTGATTCAGGCGCAGGCAACGCTGGATAAGGCGAAGATTGCATTCAACAAAGCGAAAGATGATTTCCAAAAGTATGAAAAGCTCTATAAAGAGAATGCCATTTCCAAGGATACGTTTGAGAATGTCCAGGATCAGCTGGCTTTGGCTGAGCGCGATCTGATCTCCGCGGAGCAGGCCTACTCCCTGGTAACGCAGGGTGCGCGCGCAGAGGACCGCACGATGCAGCGTTCGTCTTATGAGCAAGCCGTGATTACGAAGCAGAAGGCGGCACTATCGCTGGAAAAGACCCAGCTGAAAGCGCCGATAGACGGGACGATCATCAGCAAGCTGACCTCTACGGGTGAACTGGTTGGCGTGGGCGCGCCGATCTACCGGATTGGCAGCGTTCAAACGCTCAAGGTGGTATTGCCGGTGCCAGACCGCGAGATTCGCATGTGGAAGGAAGGCGAGACGATTACGCTTTCCTTGTATGGCAGCCAGCGCGAAGGAAAAGTAAGCAAGATCCATCCGGCCACCAACCAAAGCACGGGCACGATCGGTGTAGAAGTAACTGTGCCGAATCCGCAGCGTGACTGGTTTGCTGGCCAGGTTGTCAAAGCAAGCAAAAAGATCGCCGGAAAAGAAGGGATTTTTGTCCCGATCGAAGCGGTGATCAGCCGTGGAGGCGACAAGCCGTACGTGTTTTTGCATGTGAATGGCAAAGCGGTTAAGACCGACATAACGGTGGGAGAAATTCAGGATAATCTGCTCGAAGTGACCTCCGGACTGAAAGAAGGGGATCAGCTCGTGGTGAAAGGCGTGGACCGTCTGTTTGATGGTGACCCGATTGAGCTGGCGGGAGGTAACCAGCCGTGATTGAATTCATCATTCGCAAGCGAAAAATCACGCTGCTGTTTTTCACCATGGTGGTGCTGCTCGGGTTTTTGAGCTTTTTCCAGCTGCCTAAGCAGGAATCGCCCGATATCATCATCAACATGGCAACGGTGACGACCATCTATCCGGGTGCATCTCCGGAAAAGGTGGAGCAGACGGTTACCAAAAAGCTGGAGGAGAAAATCAATGAATTGCAGGGACTCAATTATGTGTCCTCGACTTCCAGCTTGGGCGTTTCCACCATTATCGTGGAGACGAAAAGCGATGTTGACCCGAAGCAGAAGTGGGATGAATTGCGCAAGAAGGTGAAGGATGCGGAAGCGGATCTCCCGGAAGATGCGAAGCAACCGATCATTAACGATGATTTGAACCGCACTTTTGTCCAGTCGCTGGCGATTACAGCCGACAGCCGTGAGCAGATCTACAGCTTGCGCGATATGCTGAAGTCTTGGAAAGAGCAGCTGCGGACGATTCCCAATGTAGCGGATGTATCGATTGAAGGATTGCCGGAGGAAGAGGTACGGATCGATATCGATACCCAAAAGCTGAATCAATATGGGTTAAGCTGGGGACAGGTGATGGCCGCCGTTAAAAGTGAGAACGAGCGAGTTCCACTGGGTGATTTGATCGTGAATGAGCGGACCTATCAGCTGAAGCTGATCGAATCCTACGATGTAGAAGCCTTAAACAAGGTCATTATTTCCCGTACACAGCAGGGGTTTCCGATTTATTTGAAAGATATCGGAAAAGTGACGCTGACGACTGAGACGGTGAAATCCTATTCCTATTTCAATGGGAAGCCGTCTGTATCGGTCAGCATCAATGCAGAGACAGGAAGCGATGTGCCGAGTTTGCAGTCACGCGTCGATGAGATGATGAGTGTGCTGGAGAAGCAGCTGCCGGTCTGGGCGAAGAAAGAAGCGATCTACTCGCAGAAGGAGCGGGTTGATGAGCTGTTTAGCGATCTCTCCAGAGAGATGATCATCGCCGTTTTCGCCGTACTCCTGGTATGTACGCTGGGATTAAATGTGATCACTTCCTTCGTGGTCGCGCTGGCGATCCCAATTTCACTGGCGGTGGGGCTGTTGTTCCTGCCGACGCTCGGCATTACGCTCAACATGATCTCGATTGTATCGTTGATCATTGTGCTGGGGATTCTCGTCGATGACGCGGTGGTGGTCAACGACAACATCGAGCGACGCTTGAGTGTTCTTGGAGAGAAGCCGATGCGGGCAGCATCCATGGGTGCACAGGAAGTCTCCATCTCCATTTTGACGGCGACGCTTGCGACCATTGCCTCTTTCGCACCACTCATGTTCTTAAGCGGAAATGCGGGACAATTTATTCGCCCGATTCCGATCATCATCTCGCTTACGATGATTGCGTCCATGATCATGTCACTCACGATCATTCCGATTTTCCGTCAGTGGTATGAAGCGCGCAGCAAGCGCGGCGTGGATGGTTATCGCAAGCCAGCAGGGGTGCTTGGCAAGCAGATCCAGGATTTGACGCTGTGGTATGCCAATAAGCTAATGCCGAGAATCCTGAAACGTCCACTTTTGACGGGGATGGTTGGAGTATTAATCGGGACGAGTGCATACGGCTTGATACCGCTCACTCCGGTCCAGCTCTTTCCGCCAGATGATCGCCCGCAATTTTTAGTCAATGTGCGTATGCCTGTAGGCAGCAGCGCGGATGAGACAGATCGTGTCGTGCGAGGAGTATCTGATTGGATTCGAACCCAACCGGGCATTGAGTGGGTCGCAGCTTATTCAGGAGGCAGTGCACCGAAAATGTTCGGCGGTGACACCGGTGCGGGTGAAGGGATAACCGTTGGACAGCTCGTGGTAAGCTATGATGAGCATCAAGCAAAAGCGTCTGATATGATTGAGCCATGGCGCGAAAAGTTTAAAGAGCTGTATCCGGAAGCCAGCGTCATTCCGAAAGAGCTGGACGCCGGGCCGCCTGTGGGAAGTCCCGTGGTCATTCGTATCTTTGGGGAAGATTTGAAGACGCTGCGCACGTTGACGGAGCAAGTGAAGAATAAAGTTGCAAAAGTGCCAGGTGTTTATGATATTCAAGATAATCTCGGCATTGAGCGCAATACGTTGGAGTTTGTCGTGAACAAAGCGTTGATGGAAGAGAAGCTGGTCAATTACACCGATCTGTCCCGCACGCTGCGTCTGGTAAGCGAAGGGATTACCGTCAGCGAGTTTGACACGGGCACCGATCTGATTGATATCAATCTCTATCTGGATAAAGCCGGAGAAGAAGATCCGAGCATCATCTTCCAACGGCTGACGGTATCGAATGCGCGAGGCGAGCAGATTCCTTTATCACAGCTTGCGGAAATTAAGCCATCGTTCAGTCTGCAGGCCATTCCGCACCGCGATCTATCTCGTGCGGTTACGATATCCGCCGATGTAAAAGACCGTACTGCAACAGAAGTGATGAATGAGATCATGCCGATTTTGGAAGGCACGGATTTTCCAGAAGGCTACCGTTTTGATACAGGCGGGGAGACTTCAGAGCAGACCGATATTTTCATCGATATGGGAAAATTGTCGATCATCGTAGTTTTCCTGATCTTGATCCTGATCGCGATGCAGTTCTACTCGCTCACCCTGCCGGTGCTGGTGATGAGCACGATTTACCTCGCCTTTGCGGGCAGCTTGATCGGATTGTTTATCACGCAGACGCCGCTTGGCTTTATGACGATGATGGGGGTTATCTCGCTCTCCGGTATCGTGGTGCGAAACGGTATCGTATTGATTGAATTCATCGAGGAGGCCCGTCATGAAGGAGTGGAGCTGAAGCAGGCGGTTATTCAGGCAGGGGAAGCCCGTTTGCGCCCGATCCTGTTGACCTCGATGACAGCCGTAGCCGGATTGCTGCCGCTTGCGTTTTCAGGCGATGTGCTGTTCCAACCATTAGCGGTGACGATTATTTTCGGCTTGATCTTTTCTACTGTGCTGACCCTTGTGGTTGTTCCTTCCTTCTATACGATTCTTGCCCAGCGCAAGATAAAGAAGCAGGAGAAAAAGGCAGCAAAGAGACCGGATCTGTATGGACCGGGTGGAGAGCTGGAGTTGTAAGGAAATAGAAAGAGCAGTCCCGGAGTGGTACGAAACCGCTCCGGGATTTTTTGCAATCGCTACGTTAGGAAGGGAAGAGAGGGACGGGTGGAGTCTTTGTCACACCTGCTGAGGTGGAGCTTCCAAAAACGGTACACCCTTGTCACGCAACCTCCACGTATGAATAGGCTTCCTTGAAACTTTTGCGTGACGTACCGTTTTTGGAAGCGGAACCGGACAGTAATAACTTCTTTGCGGGTGTGGCAAGAACGCAGCCCGCACTCTCTTCCCTTCCCCCACCACAATGTTTGCACAATCTTTCATATCATCGATATCCTATTTTCCTATGGTATAATCAATCTATTAGATTTGGAAACGGACAGAAAGTCTGGCGAAGGGAGCGGCCCGATGCATACACCAGAGCTACTCAGCGAAGAAAAAGTATTTAAAGATCCAGTTCATCGATATGTACATGTACGAGAAACGCTGATTTGGGATTTGATCAATGCTCCCGAGTTTCAGCGTTTACGCCGCATCAAGCAGCTGGGCACCAGCTATTTGACCTTCCATGGGGGAGAGCACAGCCGATTCAATCATTCCCTCGGTGTGTATGAGATCATGCGCCGCATCCTGGAGACGTTTGAAGGACGGATTACGCTCAGCAGGGAAGAGAAGCTCTTGTGCATGTGCGCCGCGTTGCTGCACGATGTCGGCCACGGTCCATTCTCTCATTCCTTTGAAAAGGTATTTCGCTTTGATCATGAGGATTGGACGCGGGCGATCATTACGGGCGACACCGAGATTAATCGCATTTTACGACGCGTAGGGGAAGGTTTTCCGCAAAAGGTCGCAGAAGTGATTGCCAAAACCTACGAAAATAAGTTAATCGTCAGTCTGATTTCCAGCCAGATTGATGCGGATCGGATGGACTATTTACTGCGCGATGCCTATTATACTGGCGTTAACTATGGCAACTTTGATATCGAACGGATCTTGCGCGTGATGAGACCGCATGAGGATGGCATCGTGTTCAAATTCAGCGGCATGCACGCAGTGGAAGATTACATCATGTCGCGCTACCAGATGTACTGGCAGGTCTATTTCCACCCGGTTACCCGCAGTGCGGAAGTGGTGCTGCGCAAGGTGTTTCAGCGTGCAAAGGAGCTGTTTCATGCAGGATATTCATTTGCGAATCCTCCCTATCCGCTTGCGCCATTTTTCCGTGAGCAGATCGAGCTGGCCGATTATCTCGCGCTCGATGAAGGCGTCGTTCTCTACTTTATGCAGCAGTGGAAAATAGAAAAAGATCCGATTTTAAAAGATTTGGCATCTCGTTTTCTCGACAGGAATTTGTATAAATACGTCGAATTTAATCCTAGAAATTTTCGTATGATTGCGGAACTGAAGGAACTTTTTAGCAAAGCTGGCATCGACCCTGCCTACTATGTGGAAGTAGATTCTACATCGGATTTGCCCTATGATTTCTATCGGCCAGGAGAAGAGGAAGAACGCATTCCGATCATGCTGCAGATGCCGTCCGGAGAGATGGCCGAGCTATCGCAGAAGTCGGAAATTGTCGAGTCCATCAGTGGGAAAAGGAGATTTGACTACAAGCTGTACTTCCCTTTGGATAAAGTGCAGACACTTCCGGAGCCTGTCTGCCGAGCGATTTGTGAATGTTTAGGAGTGGATGAAGGATGCTGAACGATCACGCCAAGATCATCCGGCTGATTGAGATTGCCGGTGAAGTGACGGGGCGCAAGAAACTGCACAAGATGGTGTACATCGCCAAAAAAATGCAGATGGATTTTGTGGAGCGATTCCAATTTCACATGTTTGGGCCATACTCGGAAGAGCTGACTTTGCGCGTGGACGAGCTGTGCAATCTTGGGCTCATCGATGAGCAGATGGAAAGCAAGGGCGCCATTCAGTTGTATCGCTACACACTCAATGACGAAGGACGCGACTTCCTGCGATTTCACAATGTGGATTTTGGCAATGGAGAGCGCCTCATAAGCCGCATGAACGAGGAAAACTCCCGATTCCTGGAGCTCGTCTCTACGATCTTGTATTTTGACGATCTGGCTTATGACGAGATGAAGACAAAGGTGTTTACGTTAAAAAGCAAACAACGGTACAACGAAGATGAAATTCAGAAGGGGCTGCTTTTTGTCGAGGAGCTTCGCGGATTGCTGCACTAGGAATCATATATAGAGGTTTTCATTTTGACCAACAAGCCCGGGCGATGCTCCGGGTTTTTTCTTTTGGCAGTTTTAACAATATGAAAGCCCTTTAATAATTGATATTGAGAATCGTTATCGTTATAATAACAGTATCCAAAATAAGGGAACAAACACAATTTGCAGGAGGGGTCAGGAGTTGTCATATGAAGACCAGCTGATGTTATGGAATCATGCGTCACTCAAGGTTTTGGACGTACGTCATGTCACGTTGCATCCGGGCGATCGCCTGCCCGCCTATCAGCTTCCGGCCAGTGTTTTTTTGCTCACGACACGAGGCGTAGCGCAGGTGTTGCTGGATGGAGTTTCTTATGCGGCCGAGAAAAGCCTTGTCTGCCATGCGGGGAAAGGTGCGCTACTCGAGATAGTCGAGATAGAGGAGCCGTTGGAATCTTACATGGTATTCTATCAGGCGGTACTGATGATGCCATGCCCCAGGGAATTGCTGCGTCTCTACCAAACCAACAATCCATTCCGGGCGCAATACGCTTTTGTCCCACCGCAGCCGCTTACCCTTTTTTCTCGAGTCGAGCAAATGGAGCGGCAATGGCAGCAGTCCGGCATACTGGAAAAGCTCCATGTCAAAGCTTTGTTCCATCATTTTATCTATGACCTCCTGCAGCAATCACAGGCACAAGGCAACGCGATTGCCCAACCGCAATTGCTGACCCAAGCGGTTTGCTATTTGGAGGAGCGCTATGCGGAGCCGATTACGCTGAACTCTTTGGCAGCGGTGCTGGATTGCAATGCACGTCAGCTCCAGCGTCAGTTTAAAGCAAAGCTGAATACTGGTCCCATGGAGTATTTGCTCCAAGTGCGGCTCAAACAGGCCAAGGCTTTACTCGAGCGTACCAACCTCACACTAGCTCAGATCGCTGAGGCGGTCGGCTATGTGGACAGCTATTATTTCAGCAGGATTTTTAAAAAATATACAGGGGTCTCGCCCCGCCAATATAAAGAGCAGGCTGAGAACAGGGAGCACCGTCGCCAAACTCCATTACCCCAGTCGCAATCATCCATTGTTCCGGAAAGGGTGCAACTGTATAGTGGTACTGCTAGTGGTGAAAATCATTCTCATTATAGGGTAAAAGAAGCCATACATAAGAAGGCAAACATGCTGGCCGTCATCAAGCACCAGAAAGGTGAAACAGCACTGCAGCAGAGGCCGGAGAATATCGTCGTACTTGATTACCAATATCTCGATCAGCTGCTGAAGCTCGGTAAATCGCCAATAGGAAGCGTCATGCCAACGACTCAGTCAGGGCCATTCCCTGGGAATCTGAAAGGAAGGATGCGTGATATCCAGGTGCTCGGCACGAAGGAAGCGCCTGATTTGGAGGCGATCGTTCAGGCGGCACCGGATTTGATCATTTGCACTTCATTTCAGGAGCATCTCTTTGAAAAACTGGTCACGATTGCTCCGACCGTGATGTTCGACCGAAATGAAGATTGGCGCACGACCCTTCGTACACTGGGAAGCATCGTTGGCAAAGAGCAGACGGCGCGAAAAGTGCTGAACGCCTATCAGAAACGGATAGCTGAGCTTAGATCTGCTCTGACAGAAAAGATTGGCAGGCAGTCCGTCGCGTTGATACGGCCGCGTGATCACTTGATCCGGCTGCAGACGACGGAACATCGCACGGCAAAGATCTTATACGACGATCTGGGGATGGCGCCGCCACGGTTGGCCGTGGACCGCAGCAAAACTAGCTCCTCTATATCCTTGGAAGCCATGCCGGCATTAAATGCGGATCACTTGATCGTGCTGCAAGACGGTTCGAATGCACAGCTGGTGGAAGAGTATCAACAGACCACCATCTGGAAAAGCCTCCCTGCCGTACAAGCTGATCAAGTGTACATGGCGGATACGACGCTGTGGGTCGGTTACTATGGCCCGATAGCCATTCATCAGATCGTAGATGAAATTGCTGAAGCACTGTTGTAGATAGGGATGGTGAGGGAGAACATGACCAGAACCAAAATGCGACTGATGATCGATTCCAGTGTGAAAAATGAGCTGGAGCGCGCGAAGCTAACCGAACTGCACCAGATTGTTGTCCATCAAGTACTGCGCTTGGAGATCCATGA
>DASQNU010000212.1:0-14504 GCA_035644815.1 Bathyarchaeia archaeon
TCACCGTAATTAAGCGTTGATTTTTTCAATCACAACTTTGGTGAATGGTTGACGATGACCTTGTTTGCGACGGTAGTTTTTCTTGGCTTTGTATTTGTACACGATAACTTTTTCACCTTTACCGTGTTTTTCTACTTTACCAGTTACCGAAGCACCTGCAACAGTAGGAGCACCTGCTGTTACTTTGCCGTCTTTGCTTACAAAGAGAACTTTGTCGAAAGTAACGGAGTCACCTTCTGTAGCAGCCAGTTTCTCGATGAAGAGAACTGCGCCTTCCTCTACTTTGTATTGCTTGCCACCTGTTTCGATAATAGCGTACATATCTGCACCTCCTCTTATACTCAGACTCGCCTACCCAGGTGCGACATGTGTCGGCTTTTAACCTGTCTCGTGCGGTTACAGTATCCTTGTGCAGATCATCTGCCAAGCATAGCTGCATGAACAAAGAATAGAATACCACGGAGCCCAATAAAAAGTCAACCATTGTTGCAAATTGTTTAGGAAAAAAGACGGCTGGCTTCCTCCCGTTTTCCCGCATACACAATCTTGTACTCGTCAGGCTTCAACGACGGATCACTTTTTGCCAGCAACTCAACATAGGTGAATGGATCCTCGACGAGCGTTTGTTGGAGAATGTCATGTACAGCAGGCGGAAGCGCCGCTACAATGGCCTCTGCTTCTTGGTGTCTGATCAATCCTCTGACTTCCTCCCTGAAGCGTCGCGCCACCTCTTCCTCCGTCACTACCCGTCCACTGCCTTCACAGCTCGGGCATAGCCTCATTAAGACTTCTCCTATATTTTTTCGTTCTTTTTTTCTTGTGAGCTCTACCAGCCCCAGCCGCGTCAATCCAGCCAAGCGTGTAGGTGTTGGATCTTTAGTGAGCTCCCTGCGTAAGCGATCAAGCACCTTTTCCTGATTTTCTGGTAGCTTCATATCGATAAAATCGATAATCACGATCCCGCCAATATCACGCAAACGAAGCTGTTTCGCAATCTCTGTAGCCGCCTCCAGATTCATCCGGGTAATTGTGTCTTCCCATTGGGTACCGCCCTGCCCCGTAAATTTGCCGGTATTCACATCGATCACCGTCATGGCTTCCGTCCGATCAAAAACGAGAAACCCGCCATTGTTCAAAGGAACTTGCCGAGCTAGCAATTGGTCTATCTGTACATCGACCCCAAAACGCTGAAAGAGCGGCTGACGATCCTGATAAAATTGGAGCCGATCAAGGTACTCCGGATACAGCACCTCAACTATCCGTTTTACCTGTTGGTAGCTGTAGGCATGATCGATGACAATTTCGCTCACTTGTGTCTGAAATGCTTCACGGACATAACGGCTAATCAGTTCGCCTTCTGCCAGGATCAAACCCGGTGTCTTCTTCTTTGCATCCGTGGCCAAAGCTTCCTGCCAACGCGCACGCAGGTAGACGATTTCCGCTAAAAGCTGCTCTGCGCCTGCATTGGCTGCTTGTGTCCGAATAATGACGCCTTCTTCTTCGGTCAAGTGCAACTCCATCAATTTATGCAATCGGTCTCGTTCTGCTAAATCCGTTATTCTTCGCGAGACGGAAATTTGCTTTCCTGCAGGAAGATAGACGATATAGCGTCCTTGCAGGCTGATATCTGTCGTGACACGAGCCGCCTTTGTGCCTGTGGACTCTTTCACGATCTGTACAAACAATGCTTGCCCTTCCTGGATGAGCTCATTGATTTTTCGTCCTGCCTTTTTGCCATCCTGAGCTGTAATGATGTCGTCCACAGAAAGATACGCATTTTTCTCCAAGCCAATATCGACAAACGCTGCCTGCATCCCTGGCAGTACATCCCGGACACGCCCCCGATAGATATCGCCTGCTTTTTCCAAGGATTGGCTTGGCTCTACACGAATGGCAGTCAATTGTCCTGCTTCTCTTTCCGCTAACCGAATCTGTTTATCATCCACCTGGATCAAAATCTGCTTCATGGTTCTTTCTCCCTCTCTGTCTTCCCTGTCCACATTGTACTGCACCAACGACAGAAAGGCACGTCCATGGGCCGCACCTACTCAATGTCTTTCACAAACGGGACTTTAAAGTACCAGATGAGGACAAACATGATGAAAAAAGATAGCGGCCAACTAAGGAACGGGTGTCGATAATGAAACCGGAGCATGGGAAACGTGATGAGATTAAATAGTGCGGACCAGTATAGATTCCAGTTGTTTTCGTAGGTAATGCTTTCGAAATGCGATCCAATCCATTCCAACCCGACAAAAATGGCGATCCATTTGGCATAGTAGAGGAGCTTGCGTTTCCATTCATGAGGATAATTCGATAAAAAGAGAAAAGTCGCCAATGGCAAAACGAGGTAACTGTATATGAGATCCACATGTAAATGATTCGGAAAAATCTCCTCACCCATTTTCCATAGATGATAATCAAAGGTATGGCTTAGAACACTGTACTGTAAATTAAAGATGAGAATGTACAGCATCGTGGGGTAATACGAGTAGATTTTGGACCAATCCCCCCACCGCCAAGCCGCAAACACCACCCACAATGAAATGACAAGATGCATGGGCTTCATTCGCCCTCTGCATCTTTTTATTGCCATAATATGGTACGATTATGCCTACAACAGGCGATGGACGGCTGCATGCTGTTTCTGCTCAAACAAGAGCGCTTTCAGGAGTTGCTCCTCTGATAACATTCCTCCGTTTTCACCAGTGATGTAAAACAGATGGTAAGAGCCTTTCCGCATTAAAAGGGCAGCATCCCAAGCGGTCGTTTCCGGCGATAAGCGAATCGGACGGATGGGATGCCCATCCAAGGCTTGTACGTATTTCTCCATGAGAAACCGGATAAATTGATACGGGAAACGCAGAAATGCTTGAACATTCAAGGCGAGCAGATAAGTGCCGACAGCTACTGCATTGACATGAAGGTGGAAGATTCCGACTCCCAGCATCAGGGCTGCAAGCAGAATGCTCAGCCCGATTGAGAAGAGTGCGGCCGTCCGATACGGCAATTGACAAGAGAGTACCGCCTGCAAGATACGCCCTCCGTCCAATGGCCAGATTGGCAACAAGTTAAATCCCGCTACGAGAAAATTGGAGGTTACAAAATAATGTGTCCATGACTCCGACCAGAATCCCAGCTTCCAACAGACCAGCGACACAAACGCCATCGTCACATTCATAAACGGTCCTGCCAATGCAACCACAATTTCATCCAATGGCTTAGCGGCAGCCTCATCCTCGATATGTACGTATCCGCCAAACGGCAGCAGTTCAATCTGTGTTACATGCCAGCCTAATTCCCGGGCGACGGCAACATGGCCCAATTCATGAATAAATACGATCACAAATAACGTTATCACTTCAACAAAGTATCCCGTTGCGACGGATATTCCCAGTACCGCCCAGAATAAGAGATGAATCCGTATTCGTATGCCCCAAAACAATCGTTCACTCAAGCGGGATCACATCCAGTGGATCAATAAATTGCTGGTTCTCCCTCACGCCTAAGTATAATAGCCTGCTTTTCTCTGCCGAGGCCCCTGCCACACCCAGCACATCCCCTGGGTTGACCATCTCATCCTTTTCCACCGCTACGGCTTCCATATTCCCATACCAGGCTTCCCGATTTCCTGTCATCTGCACAACTACTGTCAATCCATATCCTGGCTTGTCACCCACAAAGGTCACCCAACCAAGTTCGCCGTTTTTGATCTGCCCCGTGCCCTCTACCGCCAAAATCAGCTTAGAGCTGGCAGGGTCATACGGTTTCACGACTTTCCACTCCCCCGCTACGTGCCACGGCTGGTTCACAGCGTTCCCTTGAGCAGGGACAGCCTTATTTGTCGGCGTAAGGACAGGCAAAATCGTCGGGACATGCCCAAATTTCTCCTGATACCAAGCAGAGACTCCCTCAAAATTGAAATCTCTCGTCATGACTTCTCTCACGGTCTCCTTCCAAGCAGCAGGCAAAGGTGTGCTGCTCTTAAACATCAGCCAGATAGAGCCGAGCAAAAATAAGGATAAAAATATTTGGACGCCGATTTTTTCCTGTGGTGCGATCGGCGGCTGCTCTTCTTCGGACTGACTCGAAAAGGGAAATGAACTTGCGGTGTATCGTGTTTCCACAGGGTCTACAATGTCATGTAAATATGGAGGCATGCTGTCTCTGACCTGCATCCGAATACGCTCCATCCTTTCCCGCCGTCTTTCTTTGAGGCGGTCTCCACCACTTGGCATACTGATCCCCCCGTCCCACTCTTTGTTTCATCTTATGACTTGTCTATATCCAATATGATTAATCACCCAGACATGCGAAAAAGCAGTCCCTCCGAAGAGAGACTGCTTTTTATGCTACAAGGAATATTACAGTTTTACTACGTTTGCAGCTTGTGGACCACGGCTGCCTTGAACGATTTCGAATTCAACCTTTTGGCCTTCTTCGAGAGTTTTGAAACCTTCGGATTTGATTGCGCTGTAGTGAACGAATACGTCGTCTCCGCCCTCTACTTGAATGAAACCAAAACCTTTTTCTGCGTTAAACCATTTAACTGTACCTTGTTGCATTGAGAAAAACCTCCTAAAAATGCGCCAATTGCTTGGCGTAAAAGTGTTGCGTTAACCCCGACCACTCACCCGATCCTTTCAATGCACTGAAAAAAGCCGCACCTGAAGAGATTTGATCACATGGTGATTGCATCTCATAACAGGTACGACTTATCATCCAATCCATCAAATCGTTCTATGGGAAAAAATCTGGTTAACTTGCCTTAAGTGTAGCATATTTCCAATAGTTTGTCACGTATTTTACAATTTGTTCCCATTAGTTAGTCAAATCGAAGTGTATCTTTTCGCATCCCAATATTCAGGACAACTCCCATAATTAAGAAGTTACTGAGCAACGAACTTCCCCCGTAACTGATAAACGGAAGCGGCAAGCCCGTAATCGGCATCAGCTGAATTGTCATCCCGATGTTTTCGAATACCTGGAAGGTCAGCATCCCGACCACTCCGGAAACCACATAGGTACCGAACGGATCCGTGGACTCGAAGGCGATACGAATCATCCGGTAAATGAGGAAGAAAAAGAGAATCATCAGGCAACCCGCGCCGATAAAACCCATTTTTTCCGCAATAACTGTGAATATAAAATCACTCTCCCCTACAGGAACCCAACCGTAGCTGGCCTGTGTAGAGGTATTCAAGCCTTTTCCCATCAACTGGCCTGAGCCAACCGCGATCAAGGACTGCTTCAACTGAAATCCTCTGCCCATGGCTTCCAGATCAGGATTCAACCAATAGACAATCCGATCCCACTGATACGGCTTGATAATCTTATGGAAGATCTCTCTCTGGTATTGATACAGCAACGTCATTCCTACAAAAAAGCCGCCAATCAGCGTACCGATGTACATAACATGACGCAGCCGAATGCCGCCAACGATCAACATCGTCGCCAGCATCCCACAGTAAACAACGGCGGTTCCCAAATCCGGTTGAATCAAGATTAAAAGCGTCGGGACCGCGAGCAACAGCCCAGCAGGCATCAGCTGATAAAAGTAACGATACTTTTCCGGATTTTCCGCCTGTTTGGACATTAGACGGGCTACAGCCAGGATTGTAAACAGTTTCATCAGTTCCGACGGTTGAAAATTGATAGAGCCTATTTTATACCAACTCGTTGCACCGTACTGTTCTTCCGTCTGCAGGACACCAATCAAGAGGATGATCCCGATCCCGTAAAGTATATACGCCGTAGAATAAAAAATCCGGTAATCAAACAGAAGGGTTACGATCAGAACGATTAAGCCAAATACATACCACAACAATTGCATGTTGGCCTTCTCAGTACCATCTGCTGATCCGGAGATTCCCAGGTAGCTAAACAATCCAAACGCAAGAAGGATAGCGAGAATTGACCAATCCAGCTGTTTCAGGTGTCTCCTTTCGAGATTCATTCTTTCCCCCCTCTTTCTTCATGCCCCTTGAATGTCATCGTGAAATGCCGTGAAAAAGGAACAGGTTCATCCCTGTCCCTTTCAACTTTTGCTATTTGAGTCCGAAAAACTTGCGGAACTTTGTAAACACGCCAGACTTTTCTTCCATCGGCATCAAAGGTACTGATTCGCCTAATAAACGCCGGGCGATATTGCGATAAGCAATCGATGCTCGCGACTCATGGCTCATGACAGCAGGCTCGCCTTGGTTCGCAGACTTGATCACAAATTCATCATCAGGCACAACCCCAAGCAAGTCAATGGCTAATAAATCCAGAATGTCTTCAACGTCCAGCATATCCCCGTTTTTCATCATATGAGAGCGGACTCTGTTGATCACCAGTTTCGGCATGCCAACCTTTTCCCGTTCCAACAAGCCGATGATGCGGTCAGCGTCACGTACCGCTGCCTTCTCGGGAGTGGTCACCACGATCGCTTGGTCAGCACCAGCAACGGCATTTTTAAAGCCTTGCTCAATACCCGCCGGGCAGTCAATGATGACATAGTCAAATTCTCTTTTGAGCTGGGTCACGATCTCTTCAATCTGCTCGGGTGTTACCGCCGATTTATCTTTGGTTTGCGCCGCCGGAAGCAAGGAAAGCGTCTCGAAGCGTTTATCCTTAATCAAAGCTTGCTGCAGGCGGCAGGCACCCTCAGCCACATCAACCAGATCATAAATAATCCGGTTTTCCAGCCCCATGACTACGTCCAGATTCCGCAGTCCGATATCGGTATCCACCAGACATACCTTCTGACCATGAAGGGCCAGAGCAGTTCCGATATTGGCCGAAGTGGTGGTTTTGCCTACCCCGCCTTTTCCTGAAGTTACTACGATTCCGATACCCACGTCGCTACCTCCTCATTCTTGCACGCACTACCGTTTCTTCTCTCCCAAATCGGGTCTGACCCGAGACAGATAGTTCATCTTGGCTACCAGCATTTTGCCTTCTTGCAGATAAGCAAATTCAGTAGCGCCTGTGACTTCTGCCCATTCTTCACCTGGACGGCTGATCACTTCAGCTATCCTCAGCTGCGTTGGTTGCATGGAAGCTGCCGCGATGATGACCTCCTGATCACCATTTGTTCCCGCATGGGCAATCCCGCGTAAATTCCCGATCACATAGATACTGCCGGTGCTTCTCACTGTGCCTCCTGGGTTCACGTCGCCAAGAAGAAGCACGTCGCCGTCAAATTCCAGCACCTGCCCGGAACGTACCGTATGTGTCTGGATTTTGAAGCTGGTTTTCAATCGCTCGGCAAAAGCTTCTTCCTTCGTGATCACATCGGCATCAATCGTATGGATCACCAGGTTTCCTTTTTGTCGGATGATCTCCGTTAACTGCTCCTGTTGTTCAGCGGAACAATAACGTTTTCCCAATTTTATCGAAACCCGCACAAGCGGTCCGGTCAATATCTGCTGATGACTATGCTCAATCTTTTCCCGCAGATCGGCAACCAGATCGTCGAATGAACACGTGTCGTCCATGTAGAAGACTAAGCCATCTTTCGTTCCTTTGATTGTTACCTTGTTCGTTACCGTCGACATGGACCTGTTTCACCTCAACCGTTACCATTCGTCATCCCGGGAAAAAAATCCTGCTCTTGTTGAAAATATTGCCGAAACAGGTCGTTACTTTTTCGTCCCTGTTGTCTGGGTAGCTGGAGTAGAAGTCATCAGACCTGGGTTCAGCTCGTTGAAAGCCTCCAGCATTTGACGAGCAATCGGACCAGAAGCATCCGAACTGGACCAACCGTCCTTCAAACCGTTCGGGATAATCACGACAAACGCGATCTTTGGATTCTCATAAGGGGCATACCCTACCATCAGTGCGTTGTCGCTTCCTTTCCCAGTCTGTGCTGTACCGGTTTTGGCCGCTACATTGAAGGGCAGTCCGGCAAACGTACGAGACGCTGTACCACCTGGCATGGTAACCATGCGCATCCCCTCCTGGGCTACCTTGATCCACTCAGGGTCAATCTGGATCTTGTTCAACACTTCAGGTTCAATTTTCATCAGTGTTTGACCAGGTTTTTTCGGATCATTCGTTCCTCGGCGAATCTCTTTCACGAAGTGAGGACGCAGCCGGTAGCCACCGTTGGCGATCGTCGATACATATTGGCCAAGCTGCATTGGAGTGAACAGGTCATACTGCCCGATGAACGCATGCGCCAAGTTTCCGTAGAAGCTGTTTGGATTTTCCCAACCGGAGCTTTCATACGGCAAATCAACACCGGTTTTCACACCCAAGCCAAACTGGGCATTGTAATAATCCAACGCTTCAAATTGCTCCTTATAGCTGTGCTTCGCCCGATCGGCATAACGGATCGCCATTTCATACATATACGTGTTGTTGGACACCTGGAGCGCACGACGCGCATTGACGGAACCATGACCACTTAGTTTCCAGTTCCGCATGTACACGTTTCCTACCTTGCGTCCACCTGGGTCAAAAATGGATTCATTTGGGGTGGTCAGTTTTTCCTGTAAAGAGAGCATGACCGACACCGGTTTGATCGTAGATCCTGGAGGGTAAGCCGAGTTGATGAATCGGTTGGACTCATTCGGTAAAATTAGCGAAGTCCAATATTGATTAAATTTTTGTCGATCGTAGTATAGGTTCAGGTCGTAGTCAGGGTAGCTTGCCATCGCTAGAATCTCACCCGTCATCGGATCCATCGCAAGAGCGTGAACCTCTTTCAGGGTGCTCGGATAAGCGGGGTTCCCTTTCATTTCATCAAATTTCTTTTTGATGATGTCTTCTACTTTGCTTTGGAAGCGCCAATCGAGTGCAAGCACCAAATCATTGCCCGGCTCCGGAGCTTGGGTCTCCTTCTTCTCAACCGTCTGGGAATCCTTATTGACATGGACTTCCATGATGCCGTCTTTCCCACGTAAATATCGTTCGTAATACCTCTCCAGATTGGTAATCCCAATCTGGTCAGACGGGTTGTAGCCTTGGGCAATATACTCATCTACCTGATTTTCAGGAATCGGCTTGATGTATCCCAAGAAGTGAGTACCAAACGCACCGCCCGAATCCTGGCGAATCTCTCGGATCGGTTCCAATACCACGCTAATTCCCGGCAACTCGGTCCGACGTTCTTCAATCTTGAACATTTCCGGCGGAGTAATGTTCACTTTCACCCGTCGCGGAATATAGCTTGGCGTATTAAATCCCCGCATCTCTTTCAAGATCCCCAGCTTATGCCACTGGAACTTTCGCTGCTGATCCGTCAATGGCAGCTTGACGTCCAAATCAAGCATTGCCGCATAGCGCAAGAGATTCATATCGGATTCTTCCCGCAATTTTTCCGGCGCAGGTAAAATCCCCAGCTGGTCCTTTACGTTTTTAATCAGCGTTTTGCGATCCTCGGCCGGAATCTTGACGTTCACCTTCATGTTTTGCTTGGTTGCATATGACAATAAATCACGATCGGTCAAGTCCGTCAGCGCTGTTGCTTGGGCAGTCGTTTTAAATGTATTTTTCAGTCCAGCTCGGATGCGTTCACGTTCTTTATCATCGAATGGAATCCTTGCTCTCAGCCCAATCGAGTAAGCTGTATTCAATAGATCCAGATCGCCTAGCTGGTCCACTGCGGAGATAGCAGGCAAGCTTTTCAGGCGCGGCTCAATTTGCGCGATAAGCTGCTCTGTGCCCTTCTCATCAAAAGCAACCGGCAGGGTCGCACGCAGCTCCAGAGCTTGCTTGATCATCTCTTTATCTGTCCCTGGTTTGTCATTATTGTCCACGGTTAAGATATGTGCCAGTTTTTCCGCCACTTCCACTTCATCGATGGATTGATTTTGCTCCTCCACATACATGACGGTATATACCGGCTTATTGGCGACCAGCACTTCCCCATTCTTATCCAAAATGCGCCCACGTGGGGCAGAGATCGGAAGCTCACGGGTGCTGTACTTCTCCAGCGCATGCTTATACTGCTCACCTTCTACTAATTGCACATACGCAAGTCGCAAAATAATGGCAGCGAAAAATAGGAAGACAATAAAAAACAGGACATTCAGCCTGACGGGAATGTGCGAGTGTTGCTCTTTTTTTTCTCCCACCTCTATTACCCCCTTCTCGGCGAAACAAACGCCGAATCTCCCCCCTGCTTATTCGTGCCGGGCGCTTTTTCGCAAATCTACCGCTTCGCACAAACGTGAAAGCGGCAAATAGATCAGTACTGCAAACACAAAGTTACATCCGACGCTGGGTAGAATTTGATTGCTTATTACCCATTGTACATCAACAGGGGATGTTGAAAACAACCGGTATAAACTGTACAAAAGCCATTCATGACCAAAAAGCACCAAGCATACCGATGCAAAAACTACCGCCAAATTACGTTGGAACAGCAGCACAACAAGGCCGGCAAAATAGCAGGCAACCATCATCGTTAGGGAATAAACGCCAATGATGTGCCCAAACAAAATATCCTGAAGAAAGCCAATACCGAGTCCGTAGTAGAGCCCTTCCCTCCTGCCTAAAAAGAACGAAACCAAAATAGCCCCAACAAGCGCAAAGCGGGGCACCGCCAGCCATGGCAGTCCCCATGCGTTTGGTGACACCACCTGCAGGATCGTTCCTTCCAATAGAAAAAGCAGCAAAAGTGTCAATGTCAAAAACAGCCGAGGCATTATTGACCTCCCCCGTTGCTGGTCGCAGGCGTTCCCGTAGTCTCAGGTGTATTGGCAGCACCCGGTCCAGCGTTTTGTCCCGAAACACTGGTTTGCCCGGAAGGAACTAATTGGCCATCCGGCGTTACGACGAGGGAGCGTTCTACCACAAACACCTCATTGATTTGGGTAAAATCCGCACTGGTCTGAATATAGGCTGTCTGCGTCAAGCCCAATACGTCGGGCTGTACCTTGGCAACATAGCCAATGGGAAGTCCACGGGGAACAACGCCACCTAATCCAGAAGTAATGACTGGCTGATTCGGCTCAATTTTCGCACCCACTGGAATTTTGCGCATAATTAGAAGTCTTTGCTGCGGATCGTACTCCTCAATCACACCGTCCACCGGTTGCTGTGGAGGTTGCTGTGCTGGTTGCTGCGCTTGCCCAGTCTGGGGCGATTGCGCCTTATTACCGCCCACAGCAGCCAGGGGATAGATTCTAGCAGAGATATGGTTGCTTCGCTCAATATCGGTAAGCAGCTCAACTGTGGAAGAAAAATTGGATACGGATTCGATCCGTCCAATCAAGCCCCGCGAAGTAATGACAGCCATATCCTTTTTAATTCCATGCTGCATGCCCTTATCAATAGTTAAGACATTATTCCAGTTATCAGCATTGCGGGCTACAACTTCTGCAAAACGCAACTGAAAATCATGCAGCTGTGTTTGTGCTTTCAAGCTTTCCCTCAATTGTTCATTTTGTACTTTTAACACGCTTAGTTCAGCAGAGACTTGTGCATATTGGTCCAAACTCGCCTTTAACGCACGATTTTCCTCATAAACGTTATAAGCCGACTTCACATCCTGAATAAAGCCGGAAAAAGCCTGAGCAGGGCGATAAAAAATGCCCTGCACCACGCTAAATATATCTTTTGTGAACATTTCCGGCCATGTAAGATTCCCTCTCTCTCTCGAGGTAAACCCCATGACAGTGATTAATAACACCAGGCCAACTAGCACGATAATCAGCCGTTTGTTTCCAAAGAACGACATGACGATTCCTCCACGTTATCTGCCGCGTTTCGAGCGGGAAGAAGTAATGCCGTGTTTCGATTTGAACAGATGCAAATTCTCTAATGCGCGACCCGTGCCGATCGCGACGCAATCCAGTGCATTTTCTGCGACGTGAACTGGCATACCTGTTTCTTTGCTTAACAAGCGGTCCAGATTGCGCAACAACGCCCCACCGCCTGTGAGAACGATCCCACGGTCCATAATATCGGCAGCTAGCTCTGGCGGACTTTTTTCCAATGTGATTTTCACTGTTTCGATGATGGCGGTAACCGTCTCCGATAACGCTTCGGCGATCTCTTGACTCGTTACCGAAATGGTTTTTGGCAAACCGGACACCAGGTCGCGACCACGAATGTCTACCGCTTCACCATCTTCCGGAGCAATCGCTGAACCAATCTCCAGCTTGAGTGTTTCCGCCGTGCGCTCACCAATCATCAGGTTGTAGCGGCGTTTGATATATTGAATAATCGCCTCATCCATCTCATCGCCAGCAGTCCGCAGCGAACGTGCGGTCACAATCCCTCCCAACGAGATGATGGCAACCTCTGTCGTACCACCGCCGATGTCCACAACCATGCTACCGGTAGGCTCCCATACAGGCAGATCCGCACCGATTGCGGCTGCAAACGGTTCTTCAATCGTATAAGCTTCCTTGGCCCCTGCCTGCTTGGTAGCGTCCTCTACCGCCCGTTTCTCCACAGCGGTAATACCCGACGGTACACATACCATCACATTGGGACGGCGGCTAAACATCCCTTGATTCTTTTGGGCTTGGCGGATGAAATAGCGCATCATCGTGGCGGTCGTCTCGAAATCCGCAATCACGCCGTCCTTCATCGGTCTTACAGCGACGATGTTCCCAGGGGTACGGCCAATCATGCTTTTTGCGGCATTTCCAACCGCTTCAATGGTATTTGTATCTGTACGGATCGCCACCACAGACGGTTCCCGAACAACGATCCCTTTTCCTTTTACATAAACAAGTGTGTTTGCTGTGCCTAGGTCAATCCCCATGTCACGTGAAAAGCCTCCGAACATACAAAAAAACTCCTTCCGTTAGTCCCGCGCATATCGTTGACGACTTACTCATTAGCGCCAAACAGATAGCTGTACGCATCCGACTTGATCCATTTTCTGGTTGTAATTGCGTTACCCTTACATATACCCTGCTTCTTTTAAACTGATGTACCGGTCGTCCCCAATAATCACGTGATCCAGCACAGAGATGCCCACTACTTCCCCCGCTTGACGCAAGGTACGGGTTACTTCGATATCTTCACGACTTGGCGTAGGGTCGCCACTGGGGTGGTTATGTAAGCAAATCACTGCCGCACTGCTTCGTTTGATTGCTTCTTTGAAAACTTCACGCGGATGCACGATTGAAGCATCCAAACTTCCCACAAAAATGGTCTGCTTTCCAATAATGCGGTTTTTTGTATTCAAAAACAAGCAAACAAAATGTTCCTGTTTCAGATCTCTCATTTCAGGGATCATGATATCAGCTACATCACGAGGCAAACGGATCGCTTTTTGCCCGAGATTCCCTTTGCTAGACAGTCTTTTCCCCAGCTCAAAAGCAGCACGCAGCTCTGCTGCCTTTACAGGTCCAATCCCTCGCAAGGTTGTCAACTCTTCTTGTGTCGCTTCGGAAAGTCCACGCAAATCTTCGAAGTTAGAAAGCAAGCGCTGTGCCAGTTGATAGGCGGACTCTTCTTCGGTACCTGTCCGCAAAAGAATCGCGAGCAATTCGGCGTCAGCCAAAGCTGCACTCCCGTATGCAAGCATTCTCTCGCGTGGACGCTCATATATAGGGACGTGATTTCCTCTTATTTTGTTACAATTTGTCGCTGACATATTCGATTGCCTCCCTTTTTTGCAAAACGGTATGCAAAAAGCGGCATGCCAACAGGGGGACAATCTTGGGAGCAACAAAGCGTACCGCTATAAAATTTTCACGCCAAAGCGTGAAAGCATGTCTGCCATTAGGTTTAACGGCAAGCCTACTACCGTGAAATAGTCACCTTCGATGCTGTCCACAATCGTCGCGCCAATCCCTTGAATGGCATAGGAACCGGCTTTGTCCATCGGTTCTTTGGTGGCGATATATGCCTTTATTTCTTGCTCAGTCAATGAGCGTATGCGGACTTTTGTCGAACGATGCGCCACTTCCTCTCGTCCGGCCTTCACATCCACGATGGACACTCCGCTGTACACGATATGCTCTCTTCCTTGCAAGGATTGAAGCATTTGAAAAGCATCGGCTTCGTCACGCGGCTTGCCCAATACGTTGCCGTCCAGGACGACAATCGTGTCTGCACCAATCACCAGACCATCGTTGACATTTTTAGCTACCTCACGCGCTTTGCGCTGTGCGAGGCTTTCTACAATTTGTTGTGGAGATAACTCAGGCGAAGTCGATTCATCCACGTCGCTGCTAAGCACGGTGAAGGGGATCCCCAATCCTTGCAGCAATTCACGACGACGCGGTGAAGAGGAAGCCAGAATAACAGGTATGGTTGTCTGTATCATTTTTTTCTCTCCTACTTCTTCTATTCGCTCATTAGAAAGCTCACTTGATTTTACGGTAAATCCAAAAAGCAAGTGCTAACCCGCCAATACTTGACAGGTTTAGTTTTACCTGAAAGTCCAAATCGTACTTTATAATTTCCAGATCAGCAGCTGGGGACCAGGTTATCGTCTTGGAAACCTTTAAGAAAGGCAGCCATGGACCCAGTATGTCACCGATGATACTACCAAATAGCGTCCCTGCCAAAAGGATCACTATAAACGTCAAGGTCTCTTTCCCTTTCAT
>DASQNU010000213.1:0-7593 GCA_035644815.1 Bathyarchaeia archaeon
TCACCAGTCTCTGTATACGAATAGAAAGGGTTGTTTACCATGATCATGAATGAAAAGATCAAAGCCTCTGAGGTCCAGTTAACGGGAGTGAACGGAGAGGATCTCGGCATTGTCTCAACCAAAGAGGCTTTGCAAATGGCGAAACAATTAAAGGTTGACTTGGTATGCCTGTCGTTAGCATCCAGTCCTCCTCCATGTCAATTGGTCGACCATGCCGCACATAAGCAGCAGGTGCAAAAAGACAAGCAGAAGGAACGCAAAGCTGAGAAAGGTATGAAGATCAAAGAAATTCGCCTGTCCGCTTACATTGAAGACCATGATTACGATACGAAAAAAAGGCAGGCAGAGCGGATTTTGCAAGCCGGTGATGGGATTTCACTTACGGTCAAATTGGAAAAGAAAGAGAGCGAGGAAGCAAAGAAGCTGGTCCAACAACTGGTGGACGAACTGAAGCATTGTGGAAAACAGGAGAAGGGGATTCAGGTGAGTGGGAAACAGGTTGTGGCTGTATTGTTTCCATTGATATAGTTCGACTCATTAGAACGTAACAAGCGCGGCATGCCAGTATCGGATGCCGCGCTTGTTTGATTGAGGTCGTCTGTCCAACGGCGAAATCAGATTTATAAGAGCGGAGAGAGCAATCTGGCCAAGGATTCCTTCAGCCTTGTAGAGAGCGGTCGATTCCGATACTCGTCCCACGTCCATTCCCGGCAGTCCAGCAGATCATGTTGAAAAATATCACTCAGCTTGGCGGCAAGGGCAGTATCGTAGAGAAATGCATTGGTTTCGAAGTTTAACGTGAAGCTGCGAATGTCGGTATTGGCTGTACCGACAGTAGCGATTTGCTCATCCACCACCATGGATTTGGCATGGAGAAAGCCTTTTTCATACAAGAAGATACGTACACCGGCCTTTAACAAATCTCCGAGATAAGAGCTGGATGCCCAAGTGACCAGCGCATTATCTGTTTTGGACGGAAACATGATCTTGACTTCTACGCCGGAAAGAGCGGCGATGCGCAAAGCGCTCAATAGGCTTTCATCCGGGATAAAATACGGGGTCTGCAAATAGATGCAATTTTGCGCGCGATGAATCATTTTCAGAAAGCCGTGCCGGATTTGCTCTCTCTCCGAGTTTGGCCCACTGGATACAATTTGGATACCCACTTGGCCTTGTTCCTTTTCTGGAAACGGGAAGTAGGCGGGGGTCGGTTCGAATCGCTTTGTGTTGGCCAAATTCCAATCGAGCAGGAAACGGCCTTGCAGCAGGAGTACAGCACTTCCCCTGATCATCAGATGGGTGTCTCGCCAGTAGCCTAGATATTTGTCATTTCCGAGGTATTCATCCCCGATGTTAATACCGCCGATGAAGCCGACCTTGCCGTCAATTACAGCGATTTTGCGGTGGTTTCGGTAATTCAAGCGGTAGTTAAAAAAAGGAATCCGGGATGGGAAAAAGGCTGCCACCTCACCACCTGCTTCACGAAGCGGTTTGAAAAAGCGGTCCGTGATGCCCGCCGAACCGATGTCATCATAGAGTATGCGCACGCGGACTCCTTGTTTGGCTTTTACGACGAGGGCATTCAGCACCTTTTTTCCAATCTGATCCTTGCGAAAAATATAATAGAGGAGATGGATATGGTCGGTTGCTTCGTTGATGGACGCAAGCAACTGTTCAAATTTGCTGTGAGCATCGGTAAAGATGTCCACCTGGTTGTCTTGGGTAAAGATGGCCAGATCATTGCGCAAATGCATCACGATCATGTCCCTGTGTTGCTGCATGGCAGGATCATGAAAAGGGTAGCGGTTGCTCTCCAATGCTTCAAGCTGTACGTCAGCCTGCTGTTTAAAATAAGAAAACTCTTCATCCTTGATTTTATAGATCCTTCGTTTGCTTAAGTTTTGACCCAGGAGCAGGTAGAGGAGAAAGCCAACACCGGGCAGGAACAGCAAGACCATTAACCAAGCCCAGGTCGCTGCAATATTTTTCCGTTCCAGGAAAATGAGCACTGCCGCAAGCAGCAAGTTCATGACCGAAACGAGAATATAAATGTGCTGTAAGAGCATGAATGGTCCTCCACAAAAAGATCATTATCACATGAAAGAGGATAGCGAGATATCGTATCCGGTTGACATGTGCAAGCAGAGTCTGTTTATTGTAAACGAACAATCACAATCTTATCATGAAAAAAAGAGAAGAACAGTAGTCTGCTCTTCTCGTTAATCGACTAATTTATGTCGGAGGGCTAAGGCGACCGCTTGTGTTCGGTCGTCTACGCCCATTTTGTGCAAAATGCGGTGAACATGTGTTTTTACCGTTCCTTCGGAGATAAAAAGGTTCTGCGCAATTTGATCGTTGCGGTATCCATATGTCAGCTGCTGGAGCACATCCCGTTCTCGATCCGTTAATTCTTCCAACAAGGTAAAGTTACTGCTTGATAGGGTGGGGTGGTTGCGTTCCTGTAAAACCTCCGCCAGCGCCTTGGCAGCGGTAACCGTATGAAACAGAGCTGCACCTTGATAGGCGCCACGAATCAAATCAAGCATCTCTTGGGAATCGGCATCTTTCAGCATATAGCCGACTGCCCCGGCACGAATTCCATCTACTACATAGTTTTTCACGTCGAACGTCGTGAGAATGAGCACTTTGATGTCGGGCAGCTGAGATAATATTTTGCGGGTCGCTTCAATTCCGGTGCATTTTGGCATTTGAACATCCATTAAAACTACGTCGGGGCGCACCTTGGTAACGACCTCTACCGCCTCCTCACCGTCTGCAGCTTCTCCTACGACCTCCATATCAGGCTGCATTTGGATGACGTAGCCCAAGCCCTGTCGGATCATCGTCTGATCATCTACAAGCACGACACGTATTTTTCTTGGTTCTTTTGAGTCGGTCATCGTATCGTCATTCCTTTCGATTCAGGAGCTTTGTAGGGTACTGAAAGATCAATCTGAAATCCGTGTGGTTCTCGGACAAAGAAGGAAAGCGAACCGTTCAAGGATTGGACGCGTTCTTGCATTCCCTTTAAGCCAAATCCAGGTGTGAAAGGATCATCTGGTGCAATCATACCGTTATCCCAGATGGAAAGATAAAGCCTGTCCTTGATCACATAGATGTTGACATGCATGAAGGTAGCATCCGAGTGGCGCAAGGTATTGGTGACCGCTTCCTGCAGTACGCGATAGAGCGCAATCATGGCTTCTTTTCCGAGATGAATCTCTTCCTCCGCCTGAAAATCAATCGAGAGACCCGTATTGTTAGCGGTTTGCGAGAGAAAAGCACGCAAAGGGGTAAGTCCGATCGAAGAACTGTCGATCGCGAGCGTATGCACAGAATTACGAATGTCCTCCAGACTTTGCTTGGCTACACCGAGCATATCTTTCACGGCCTTCTCCGCTTGAGGTGGCCCGCCTTGCAGCATGTATTGGAGCGCGTGTAGCTGTACGATCAGGGAAGTGAGACTATGGCCAAGCGCATCGTGCATATCCCTGGCGATTCTTGTTCGTTCTTGTAAGACAGCTACCTGCATCGTGCTGACAGCAGCCTCTTGAATTTCTTCATGCGCGCGTTGCAGGTCCATATGCGCTTTTTGAAGCTGTTCCAAGTGCAGTTGATTCGATCGGTAAGCCTCACCCTGGACACGATACCCTCTGGCCCCAACAAAGCAGCCGATGTAAGTAAGGATGAAAAAAATCGGGCCAGGAGGAAGTTCGTCAAGAAAGAACACGCGAATGGACGTACATAGTCCGAAAATGGACGCGAGAATGAAGCCTTGTTTGTCCTCCATGCGGCCACCCATAAACACGGCGAGAGGCAGCATGATTCCGATCGATTCTTCACCGCCAACCAATGGTTTTTTTAAGAGGGAAAGGGTACCAAGCAATAGGATGGCGAAGGTTGCGCGCTTCATGGACAACCACTCATCCGGCACCCAAAACAGCATCACGAGCCCAAAAAATAAAAAGGCTGTCAGGGCAAACTGTAAAGGTGTCTCCATGGAAAAGGAGGACGGGAGTATAATCAATACGATCAGGATTAAGAACCATATGCTAAGGAATCGCTTTTGGATTGCGTTTAATATCAGTTTATACAAAGCTTCATCCTTCTTTCTTTGCAGTTGAACCGTATACTTTCATCATAACATGGAGTGTCATCTATCTGTAGATAGAGAGACAGCGGACAATATCAATCAACCGATAGATTACTTCATTGGCGGGAATCGATACAATAAGCTGGTAAAATGGTAACCTGCGTCTATAGTATGGGGGAATGAACTGGGCTTCATTGATCAAGCTGATAGCACGATAGAAAAAGAGCAGCAAGTTGATTTTTTTGGAGAGGTGAGTGGATTTGAATATTTCGGAATTCTCGATTAAACGACCCGTTACCGTAATCATGCTAACACTTGCTTTACTGATTTTTGGGTTTGTTTCATTGCCACGTTTGGCCATCGACCTGATGCCAGACCTGGAATTCCCGGTTGCCGTGGTCGTGACATCTTATGATGGAGCTTCGCCAACGGAAGTGGAAAAACTGGTAACGAAGCCGATCGAGAGTGCGGTTGGTACGGTTTCGAACATTGACAGCATTACCTCTGTATCCATGCAGGGAGCATCGCAGGTCGTTGTCATGTTCAACTGGGGAACCGACCTCGACCAGGCGACATTGGACATGCGGGAGAAAGTGGACCAGATCAAAGCCACACTTCCGGATGATGCCAATTCACCACGCGTAATGCGGTTTGACCCGAACAGTCAGCCGATTATGTACTATACCTTAACCGGTAGTGAAGATGTCAATAAAATGAAAGACATGGCGGAAGATATCATTCAGTCCCGCCTGGAGCGTATTGACGGCGTTGCGGCTGTATCGATCAATGGCGGCCGTGACCGTGTCGTAGATATCACCCTTGATCCGGCAAAAATCGCTGCGTATGGTCTCACCATTGAACAAGTGCAGCAAGCGATCAGTAGCAGCAATATGTCTGCGTCAACTGGTGCTGTAAGGGAAGGCGACGAAAAATTAAACATCCGAGTGGAAGGCGAGTTTGCAGATGTTAGCAAAATCGGCCTGACTCCGATCCCGGTCGGAAGTGGATCCATTCGTTTGAACAACATCGCAGAAGTACAGGATACGTTGGATGAAGTGACAGCCTTGAACTATCTGGATGGGACACAAGGCGTATTCCTGGCCATTACCAAGGCTTCTGGGGGTAACACCATTGAAGTGGCTGACGCCGTAAAAGAAGAAATCGAAAAAATTAAAGCGCAGCTACCATCAAATGTAACTTTAACGGAAGCGATCGATACTTCCACTTATATTGAAGATTCGATTTATACAACGGCAGAGCACGCTCTGTTAGGTGGATTTTTTGGTATTTTGATGCTGTTCTTCTTCCTTGGAAGCTTATCTTCCATGCTGATCGCAGTCATTGTACTGCCTGTATCCATCATGGCTACATTTGTCCTGATGTACATGACAGGTCAGACAATCAACTTGATTTCCTTGTCCGGTTTGACGCTGGGGCTTGGGTCACTCGTTGACTTCTCGGTCGTTATTTTGGAGAATATTTTCCGGCAACGTGAGCAAGGAAAGGGAATGGTGCAAGCTGCTTTAGACGGTTCCAAGGAAGTGGGAACGGCGGTCATGGCATCCGCTTTGGCGCAAATTTGTGTATTCGCACCGATTGCACTGACAGAGGGGATTGCCTCCGAATTGTTCGGACCACTCGCTTTGACGGTCGTTTACTCTCACATTGCAGCGCTTGTCTTCTCCATTATTCTGGTGCCGATGCTCAGCTCACGCATGCTGAAAAAAGTTCCAAATCATGGTGAAAACAAAGACTACCGTGGAATCAATCCGGTAATCTGGTTCAACAAAGGGTTCCATAAAGTCGAGAATGGCTACAGCAAACTGTTGAAATGGTCTTTGGGACACCGAAAATCGGTAATGGTCATTACCATCGTCATGATCGTTGGCTCTTTTGCCTTGACGCCGATGATTGGTGCGGAATTCTTTCCTGCGAGTGACGAAGGTCAAGTAAGCATCTCGATTGAAACGCCAAACGGTACAGTGATCGAAGAAACCGATCGTGTGACCAAACAGGTGGAAAGCATTGTTTCCAAATTGCCTGAATTGAAAATGATGGTGACTTCGATCGGTAGTGATGGGTCACCGGTTGCGGCAACCGCTGCGACCAACCGGGCAACCATGTATGTCCTGCTCGTGGATGTATTGGAACGTTCACGATCAAGCCAAGACATTGCTCAAGAATTGCGCCAGCAGCTTGAAAGTGTGCCAGGTGCCGAGTTCACGGTAAGTGCAACCTCCGGATTCTCAACGGGTTCACCTGTCGATATCACGCTTCGCGGTGATGATCTTGAGGTGTTGAAAGAAATTGGTTCGATTATTAAGGAAGAAGTAAAAAGTGTGAAAGGTACGGCAAACGTCGTAAACAGCCTGGAAGATACGAAGCAAGAATTTGAAGTGAAGGTTGACGCGGAAAAAGCGAGCATCAACGGCTTGACTACCGGTCAAATCATATCTGCCGTTCGCACTGCATTTAACGGTCAGACGGTGACCAAGTATCGTACCGGTGATGATGAGATTGATGTAAATATCAGACTTCCGGAGAACTACCGAGAAGATGTAAACTATTTGAATAACCTGCGGATTGCCGGTGCTGGCGGAGCGCAAATTGCGCTGTCCACCGTTGCACAAGTGCAAAAAGTAGATGTTCCATTGGCGATTAACCGTTCCGACCAGTCACGCGAGGTGAAAATCACGGCTGACTTGGATGGACGTGATTTGAACTCCGTCATTACGGAAATTCGAGGCAAATTGGATCAACTGTCGTTGCCGGATGGATACAACCTGCAATATGGCGGTCAGAGTGAAGACATGGCTGAGTCCTTTATGAGCTTGGGTCTTGCGATCATTTTGGCCATCGTCCTGGTGTACATGGTTATGGCATCTCAGTTCGAATCGTTCTATAGTCCATTCATTATCATGTTCGCCCTTCCGCCAACTCTTCCTGGAGTGTTGATCGGTTTGGCGGCAACAGGAACAACCTTGAGCGTATCCGTATTGATCGGTTACATTTTGCTGGTTGGTCTCGTCATGAACAACTCGATCGTTTTGATTGACTATATTAATCAGCTGCGTAAAAAGGGCAATACCGCGAAAGAAGCAATCGTGTTAGCGGGTCCTGTTCGTTTGCGTCCGATTCTCATGACAACACTTACTACGATTCTGTCGATTGGTCCACTTGCATTTGCAACCGGATCGGGTACTGAATTCCAGGCGCCGATGGGTGTGACCGTTATCTTTGGTCTTAGCTTCTCTACATTGGTCACATTGGTACTGGTTCCAGTGGTGTATTCCTGGTTTGATGATCTGGGGATCAAACGTCGACTCAAGCGTGAGAAGAAGAGAGAAAAGAAACTGCTGAAACAACAACAGAAACAAGTTCCGACCTTGGAATCCTAGGCGTTTTTGTAAACGGAGGGAGAGTATGAAAGTGAAAAAACAACACTTAATACTGGCATTATCATCAGCATTGCTCTTGTCGGCATGCTCGCAGGGAGCGCC
>DASQNU010000214.1:0-4283 GCA_035644815.1 Bathyarchaeia archaeon
TGAACATGCACAGGGCTATCCGCTTTCTTTCTTTGGTAACAGGTGAAAGAAACCTGTCCGGGTTATCCCCGGCTGCTCCAGGATGGGTTCAAGACGTTTCGCCGTCGGAATCTCTCAGCCGCTGGATTCCGATCTCTGTACTGGAAAGAGGACTTTACTATTTCCCTTCAACGCGTTTCCTTGCTATCTGGTTGATGTTTCAATTATTATGCAACCGGCCGGATAAAAATGTCAAGGCTATTTATACATTTCGCTCCCGTATGTACCTACTCGCTTATTGATTTCATACAGCTTGGTCTTTTTGTCGCGGACCAGACGATACGTCACGGTACGATCCTGGGCATAAGAGGGATGGGTGATTTCATTGACTGTCGCGATCAAATCGTCATCATCGTATTTGACAAACGTGTTGCGCGAAGAGATGATCATGGGATATTCCGAGTCATCGGGCGCCAAATATACTTTTCCGTTTACCAGCCTGGTATTCATGTAATCATACAGGTTTTCAGCAAGGGGACGGCTCCAGAAACGGGAAAAATAGTTCACGATTTCATCGCGGGTATCATATTTCTCAGGTAGCTGCCGATACGTAAGCCCATCTTCCGTAACCGCTTTTCCATTGGTCAAATTGGCGGCTTCGAATTGCAGCTGCTGCGCCAGGCTTTCGGCGCGATTGAGAAACAGCACGACATCGCGCTTGTTTTTATCCATATGTTTTAATGCGAGCGTCCGTGCTCTTTTTTCTTGGTTGTTGCCTTGATTATTGCCCTGATTGTTACCTTGCTTGTTGCCTTCCTTGTTCTCTTGCTTGTTCTGCGTTTTTGCTGATTTTGTTTCCGACTTTGCCTGATCATCCTCTTTATTGCCGCCGCAACCGGTCAGCATCAGGCTAAGGATGAGCAGAGGTAGCCACTTTTTCATCTTCATTCCACCTCACCATTAGGATCAAGATCTGTATCTGTTAACGTGTGTAGAATAACCCCAAAAAAGCCAAGTAAAGTTTTTCCTTGCTTGAAAGAGGTGATGCAGGGAATGCTAGAGGAAAGAGTTGCTTGTCTGGATCCATTACTTGGGCTACTATACATAAGAAGTCTATTTCCGGGCAGGGAACGATGGTTCGAAAAAGAAAGGCTAACATATATCGAGGGCTGACGCTCCTGCACATCGCCCGTTGTTCGAGGTGAAATCATGTTTGGATTTGGCAAGAAAGCAAAAAAACTGGATGGTACGGATATTCTTTTGATTAAAACGGAAGAAGCAAAAAATCGCACATTTTATCTGGTCACATTCCCTAGCATCGTGGCCAATGACATTGCCAGCATGCTGAAAAAGCTGGAGCGTTCCGTGTTCAACAAGCCTGAATTTCTGGGAGAGCTGGGCGCGTTCCGGATCCTTACCCACATTGATGCAGCGACGGGCTTTGAAGTGTTGGACGAAGGGGACATGGAGGCACAACCGGTGCAAATCCAGGATTTCGCGAACATCCTGATTCGCCGTTTGGAGGCGTTGGAGGAGAGCGGCAAGTTTGAAGATTCCGAGGATCTGGCTTTCTTCCTGGGTGAGTTGACCATGCTGCGAGATGGCAGCTTTGTACCGCAAGAATAAGAATAAAGGCGCTGATCAGAGGATCGGCGCCTTTTTTATGCTTCATTCCACCCAATTTCCTTTGCGGAAGAGTGGTTCGCGGGTACCGTCTGCAAGCTCGCCGTCGATATCCAGCTCAGCTGAGCCGATCATAAAATCAACGTGAATCATGCTGACATTTGCCCCTCGCTCCCGCAATTCTTCTCTGGACAGCTTCGTGCCGCCCTCGATATTAAAAGGATAGGCGTTCCCCACAGCGAAATGGCACGAGGCATTCTCATCCACACCGGTATCGTAAAAGATCCGATTCAGGTTGGAGATCGGAGAATCATGCGGAACAAGCGCAACCTCCCCAAGATAACGAGCGCCCTCATCTGTTTCCAACAATGATTTCAGGGCTTCATAGCCGACTTCCGCTGTAAAATCAGTGATCTTGCCGTTTTCGAACGTCAGCGAAAAGCGATCGACCAGACTGCCGTGCAGATTCAGCGGCATCGTGCTGGTCACCGTTCCATTCGTCCCATTGCGGCGCGGCATCGTAAACACTTCCTCGGTTGGCATATTGGGTACAAAGTAGGTGCCGCTTTGATTCGTGTCCCCGCCGCCGACCCAGAGATGGCCATCATTGAACTCGACGGTCAGATCCGTTCCTGGAGCCCGATAATGCAGCTTTTTGTAGCGTTTGCGGTTGAGCAAATCAGAGCGCTTTTTCAAGGATTCGGTATGCTCGCGCCAAGCTGCAGCGGGGTCTTCCCGGTCTACGCGATTCATCCGGAAAATTGTCTCCCACATGGCGTTCATCCGTTCGGTTTCGGGAAGATCGGCAAAGACTTTATCGACCCAGACCTTTGAAGGCACATGGGCAAGACACCAGCTGATCCGGTTGGTTCGAATGCCGTCCAAAAACGTTTGTCTGGCCGCGGCAGCTGCGCGAGACGATGCGGAAATTTTAGCGGGGTCCACACCTTCCAACAAGTCAGGATTGGATACTTTGATGTTAAGCAGGGCACCGCCTGCCTCGACGAGTTGTTCCATACTGGAGGCAATCCATCGGGGATAGTACTGAAAAGAGCCTTCGCTGGCGTAATCGAAGCGGGTGCGCGTGATCGCCTCATCCTCCCATGCAACCTGTACGTATTTTGCACCAGCTTCATAAGCTTTACGTACGAGGATTCGCGTGAAGTCCGCTGATTCCAGCATCGATTCTAGGTACAGCACCTGACCAGGCTGCAGATTCACGCCCACTTTGATCAGCAGCTCGGCATACTTATGTAGTTGTTGTTCAAACAAATTCATCGACTAGCCCCATTTCAATCGTTTTTTCTACGCTTCATTTGATGCTTTTTTTATTATAAATCGAATTTGGAAAAAGTAGGACAAAAGCCGGAGAAAAAAACAAACCTTGGTTGGACACAATTTGGCAAAAGGAATGGTACAATAGGGAAGTCTTTTATGGGCTGTACGAGCGATATGCTCAGGCTATGCTTACAAAGAAAATAAAAGGTGGGAGAAATCAAATTGTGGGAAATGTTTGTAGCATTCATCCTCGGGCTTGTTGAAGGGCTGACGGAATTTGCGCCAGTATCCTCAACCGGCCACATGATTATTGTCGATGACATTCTCCTGAAGTCAAAGGAGTTATTTTCGGCGCCAGTAGCGAACACGTTTAAAGTGGTGATTCAGTTAGGCTCGATTTTGGCCGTGGTGATCATGTTTTGGAGTCGATTTATGAATTTGCTGGGCCTGCAGGGGAGAAAAGGACGTAGTCAGGGGCCACGCTTGAAACTGGGCCAAGTGATCGTCGGACTACTGCCAGCTGGGGTATTAGGCGTACTGTTTGAAGACTATATTGATGAATATTTGTTCTCCACGAATACGGTGCTGATCGGCTTGGTTGCAGGAGCGCTACTGATGCTCTTTGCGGATTGGAAGCAAAAAAATCAGAGGATCACGACGGAAACGGTTGATCAAATTACCTACAAGCAGGCGTTGACGATTGGATTTTTCCAATGTATCGCGCTGTGGCCAGGCTTCTCGCGTTCGGGCTCCACGATTTCTGGAGGGGTGCTGCTGGGATTGAGCCACCGGGCCGCGGCAGACTTCACCTTTATCATGGCCGTGCCGATCATGGCGGGGGCGAGCCTGATTTCCCTGTATAAAAACTGGGAGTACTTTACGATCGATGCCTTGCCGTTTTTCATTACAGGATTTATCAGCGCATTTGTCTTTGCCTTAATTTCGATCCGCTTCTTCTTACAGCTGATCAACCGGATCAAGCTGGTGCCGTTCGCGTTATACCGCATTGTGCTCGCAGCGGTGATTTATTTCTTCTTTTTCTAACTTTTCAGATTGCAACCTCGTGTTAATTCGATTACAATAAAAAATGAACAGTGATTCAGTTTGCGGGTAAACCAAAAGTGAACATCTCACAAAGGAAAAAGCGTGAGATGTTTTTTTACCAAAATCATATGAATGAGTATTCATTCAAGATGATTGAACCAACATGTAACAGCTTGTACAAGCATATTTATGGAAGTAGTTTATGAAATGGAGAAGCTGGTCGACAACCAGTCGACAATAAGGGAGGGTACATGATGGAACGCAAAATTCGCAAAGCGGCAGTGCTCGGTTCCGGTGTGATGGGAGCAGGGATCGCCGCACATCTTGCCAACGTGGGGATTCCGACCTATCTTCTTGAC
>DASQNU010000215.1:0-43631 GCA_035644815.1 Bathyarchaeia archaeon
AGCGAACAGTCAGAAACGTAAAAGGAGTCATACTGATGGCTAATCGTAAATTTTATTTATACCTGACACTGGTAACGATAAGCACGGGGTTTCTGATCGCCGCTTCGATCGAATCGACAAAAGTGAGAAATACGGAAAGACAGAACGAAAAGCAATTTCAGCAGGAAACACAATTGAATGAAAGAATTTTGGCCGAGAAAAAAGAAAATCATCAGTTGGAAGTACAGCTTTTGGAGCTGCAGAGAAAGGTTAGCCAGGTAGAGGAAGCCCTTGCGCAAAGGCAGTCGGAAGCGGCAGCTATCCTCAGTGAATTGGAGGCTGCGCGGATGATGGCCGGTGTCGTTCCGGTTGGCGGCCCTGGTGTAGTCGTAACGATGCAGGACAGTGAGCAAGCTGCTGCTTCCGCCGACGTAAGCAAATATATTGTCCATGAACAGGATGTGCGGCTTGTGGTGAATGAGCTGCGGGCTGCGGGTGCGGAAGCCATCAGCATTAACGGTCAGCGCCTCGTTAGTAATTCGGAGATTCGCTGTGTCGGTCCTACCATTATTGTGAACGGCGTGAAATCAGCTGCTCCATTTGTCATCACCGCAATCGGAGATCCATCGACCATGGTTGGCGGATTGCATCTGCCGGGCGGTGTCATGAATATGCTCCAGGATTATGTGAGAATTGATGTTCAAGAGAAAGAATATGTTGAAATCCCTGCTTATGTGGGGGATGGAAAAATGGATTCTTCCGCATCGTAAAGGATGGAGAACAGATGATTACCAAAAACCGTAAAATTACGTTTATTCTATCCTTAATAAGTGCTATTATAGGAATTATGTTTGCGATCCAGATAAAAAGCAACATGAATCCAGTATCCACCGAGTCGCGCAGTATTGCTGAACTTCGAAGCAGCTTGCAAAAGGAGCTGGAAAAGCACAAAGGTCTCCTGGCTGATATTTCGAAGTATAATTTGTTATTTTACCAATACGAGAGCTCTCTGAATGAAGGAGACAGCGTTTCGGTCATGAAAGAGGAATTGGCACGAGCGAAAAAGATGGCGGGCATGATTGGGCTTGAAGGAGAGGGGACTACCATCCGCATTCATGATGCCGTGATTCCAGAGCCTCCGCCGCTAAGCGAGCTGGAGCAGCATACCTTCGTTCCCAATGCCGTGATCGACGAAGACCTGCGCTGGTTGTCCAATATTTTGTTTGCCAACGGAGCAACGGCCGTTTCCATAAACGGTCACCGGATTATTGCCACCACCGCCATTCGCAATGTGGGTGAAGATATCCAAATCGATACGAAAACGATCCGTCCTCCGTATGAGATCAAAGCGTTAGGCGATCCGGATGTACTTATCTCAGGTCTGAAATTAGAAGGTGCGGAGGAAAACCTGAAGTTAGCCGGAAAACAGCTGATTATCGAAAAACGAGACAAGCTGCTGATTCCGGCGTATACCGACGACCGTGTGATCCGCTTCATGAAACCGGTAAAAACAAAAGGAGAATCGTAAGGCTATGTGGCTACCCGTCCTTGGACTCGTACTCGGAATCGCAGCTGGGCTGCTCCTGGATTGGCGTGTCCCTCAGGAATACAGCAGCTATTTGTCCATCGCTCTTTTGGCAGGATTGGATACAATATTTGGGGGCATCCGTTCCTACTTAGAACGTACGTTTAATGTTCGTATTTTCATGTCAGGCTTCTTTTTCAATATTTTGTTCGCTGCAGGATTGGCTTTTCTCGGTGCCTTCCTGGGTATCGATTTGTATCTGGCTGCGATCGTCGCTTTTGGTGTGCGTCTATTTAACAATTTAGCGGTTATCCGTCGCATTATCTTATCAAAATGGATCAATCAAGGCTAAATCATGAGGGAGAAGACGTATAAACGGTCTTTTTGCCTCTGTTTTTTTGTGGGTGAAACGTGATATAGTAGATGAAAACGATAATTTCTGATCGAGAAAAAAGGGAATGGGTTTCCTGTGTGGAATAGAGTAAGCAGGTGTCTTCTACAGATGAAAGATTATGTCGTAGCAAAGGAGGTGTCACTGTTTTGGTTAGCAATCAAAACGAGCTGATCGTCAGCTTGGATATCGGAACTTCTAAAGTTCGTGTTATGATTGGCGAAATTAATAATGGAACCGTCAATATTATTGGTGTTGGACAAGCCCATTCTGACGGAATCAAAAAGGGCGTCATTGTCGATATCGACCAAACGGTGAATGCTATCCGGGAAGCCGTTGATCATGCTGAACGCATGGTAGGTGTATCAATTGAAGAGGTATACGTCGGTATAACCGGTAATCATATTGAATTGCATGAAACGCAAGGTGTTGTTGCCGTTTCCAGTGAAGATCGCGAAATTAGAGAAGACGATATAAATCGTGTGATACAAGCTGCAAAAGTAGTTGCGATTCCGCCTGACCGGGAAATTATCGAGGTTGTCCCCAAGGAATACATTGTGGATGGACAAGGCGGCATCAAAGACCCGCGTGGCATGATCGGTGTTCGTCTGGAAATGGAAGGAACGATCGTGACCGGGTCAAAAACGGTTGTGCATAATATCGTCCGCTGTACACAAAAGACAAACCTGCGAGTGGCAGGAATTTTTCTGCAACCACTGGCTGCCAGCTATGTAGCTTTGTCCAAGGATGATAAAAATATGGGGACAGTCCTCGTTGATATTGGCGCGGGCTCCACAACAATCGGGGTATTTGAACAGGGGCATCTGGCAGCTACCACGGTGATTGGTATCGGCGGTGACCATATCACCAACGATATTTCGCTTGGATTGCGTACACAGACAGATGCTGCAGAGCGCGCCAAGGTGAAACACGGCTGTGCGTTGATCGATGAAGCTTCTGAAGAAGTCAAATTTAAAGTCACCCGTATTGGCAGTGATGTAGAAAAACAGTTTACTCAGGTAGATATTGCGAATATTATTGAACCGAGGGCTGCAGAAATTTTCAACTTGGTAGAGGATGCAGTGTACAAGCTTGGTTTCCATTCCGATATTGCAGGCGGATATGTGTTGACTGGCGGTACAGTGGCTATGCCTGGCATGCTGGAATTGGCCAAAGAAGAGCTGGCAGCACCAGTGCGGATCGCGATCCCGGATTACATCGGTGTACGAGATCCCTCTTATACGACTGGTGTCGGATTGATCCAGTACGCTCTGCACCACACGGAACGCAGAGGAAGCAAGTCGAGCAGTCCTTTTAAATCAGGACAGCGCCAGGCGTTCCCTAAACAACAAAAAGAATCAGGGAATCTCATGGAAAAAGTCAAAAACTGGTTTAGCGAGTTTATTTAAAGGGCTTGCCTAAACCTTATGATCGAGGGTAGAGAATTGACAGTACCCAAAATGAATCGGCCAACATAAACAAGGCCCGACGGAAGCTCTTGTGAGGAGGAACAAGCAGTATGCTGGAATTTGACCTAGATATTGAACAACTCGCGCGCATTAAGGTAATTGGCTGCGGTGGGGGCGGTAGCAATGCCGTTAATCGTATGATCGCAGGTGGTGTCCGTGGCGTTGAGTTCATTACGCTGAATACGGATGCACAAGCACTTGCACTTTCCCAAGCAGAAATCAAGCTGCAGATCGGTGAAAAGCTGACGCGCGGGCTTGGAGCAGGGGCTAACCCTGAGATTGGGAAAAAAGCGGCCGAGGAAAGCCGTGAGATGATTGAAAATGCATTGCGTGGTGCAGACCTGGTTTTCGTAACCGCCGGTATGGGCGGTGGTACGGGTACAGGGGCAGCTCCGGTTGTTGCTGAAATTGCCAAGGAATTAGGGGCTTTGACAGTGGGAGTTGTGACTCGTCCGTTTTCTTTCGAAGGTCGCAAACGCTCCTCACAAGGAGAATTGGGTCTGGCTGCATTGAAAGAGAAAGTTGACACGCTGATTGTGATTCCAAACGATCGCTTGCTGGAGATTGTAGACAAAAACACGCCGATGCTGGAAGCATTCCGTGAAGCAGACAATATTCTGCGTCAAGGTGTTCAAGGTATTTCGGATTTGATTGCGATCCCTGGTTTGATCAACCTTGACTTTGCAGACGTTAAAACCATCATGACCGAACGTGGTTCTGCTTTGATGGGAATCGGAGTGGGAAGTGGCGAAAACCGTGCAGCTGAGGCGGCTCGTCGGGCAATTTCCAGTCCGCTTCTGGAGACGTCAATTGAGGGTGCACGTGGTGTACTGATGAATATCACGGGTGGTTCCAACCTCAGCTTGTATGAAGTCAACGAAGCTGCAGATATCGTATCTTCCGCAGCCGATCTTGAAGTAAACATGATCTTTGGTGCTGTGATAAACGAAGAACTGAAAAATGAGATTGTGGTCACTGTCATTGCAACAGGCTTTGATGATCATCAACGTCAGGCAAGTGCAGGTGCCCGTCGTCCACAACCGACGAATGCTGCTCGTCCAACCGCGCCGCAGCAACAAGCGCCGACCACTCGTCCGGCTCGTGAAGAAGAGGATGAGAAGCCGTTTTTCTCGATGAACAATTTGGACAATCTCGACATTCCTGCCTTCTTGCGCAACCGCAGAAGAAACAAAAAATAACGAAAAAATGTTCAAAAAGCTGGGACTCGTTCCCGGCTTTTTTTGTTTTTTCTTCTACAAAAAATCTGAAAAAAACCTGTCAAGAACTGACAGACTTTACATACACATTGATATATACTGTCCTTGGCTGATAAGAAAAGAGTACGCGCCTAAAGCGTAACAAGAGTTCCGCCCAACGGTTTGTAATCACGTTTGACTACTCGGCCGGAGGAAGGGCAGTATGGTCATCTATCTTGATATTATTCTACTCATGAATATGGCGATTGATACCTTGCTGCTCTGGTTTACCGCATACTTTCGTAAAGAACGTGTGGTCTGGTGGAGGATCATTGCTGCATCCGTATTTGGCTCTGCTTATTTGATTTTCTTCTTTCTGCCGACTCTTGCCGTGTACAACCACTGGATGGTAAAACTGTTGATGTCGCTCGTGATGCTTTGGATTGCCTTTGGGTATCACCGTTTGCAAAGTTATTTTTACAATCTCTGTATTTTTTACTTTATTGCTTTTGTGTTTGGTGGAGGAGTCTTTGCACTCGGTTACCTCCTGACCCCAAGCAGCGAAGTGGTAAACGGTGTTCTCCAAGTGCAGAGCGACCAATTTGGAGCAGCTACAGGACCTACCTTTGCGATTCTAGGCTTTGGCTTTCTGCTTGTTTTTTTTCTCTCGAAACGAAGCTATCAGGCTATACAGGAGCCGCGCAAATTGGAGCAATTTCTGGTGGAAGTCACGATCAACATGGCGGGCGAACATATCCTGTGTCGTGGATTGGTGGACACCGGGAATATGCTGCACGAACCAATTACGAGAACACCAGTGTTGGTCGTAGAGCAAAGGCTTTTTGCAAATATTCTGCCGCCGGCCTTGATGAAGATGGTAGGAGAGGAAAACAAGCTGGATAAGGTCGATGGGTTGCTGGAAGCCGTTCCGCTTGAATGGCAGGGACGCATTCGGTTGATTCCGTATCGGAGCGTATCGCGGGGGATGGATTTTATGGTTGCATGTAAACCTGAGGGAGTCGTAGTCACTTCGAATGGCTCGCGGTTTCAAGCAGAAAAGGTATTGATCGGCATTAGTCCGCTTGCCTTATCGGCTGATGGGAAATATCAAGCGATTGTTCATCCTGCACTGATGCAGATTGATCCAGAAGATCCAGTAAAATATATCGAACAGGAGGGTTAGTATGTTCATTAAACTTCGCCTTTCCATCCAATTACTCTGGTACCGATTCTTGCTCTCCATCGGTGCACGAGCCGAAGAGATCCACTACATCGGTGGCAGTGAAGCCTTACCGCCCCCACTCACTCGGGAAGAAGAGGAAATCTTGCTCTCTCGCCTGCCGTCAGGTGACGCTGCCGTACGCAGCATGCTGATCGAACGCAATTTGCGTCTCGTAGTCTATATTGCCCGAAAATTTGAGAATACGGGTATTAACATCGAAGATCTGGTGAGCATCGGGACAATCGGTTTAATCAAGGCCGTCAATACGTTTGATCCGGAGAAAAACATCAAGCTCGCGACCTATGCTTCCCGCTGTATTGAAAACGAGATCCTGATGTATTTACGCCGCAATAACAAGATTCGTTCAGAAGTATCGTTTGACGAGCCGTTGAATATCGATTGGGATGGAAACGAACTGTTGCTTTCGGATGTCCTTGGCACCGAGAACGATACAATATACAAAAATATTGAAGACCAGGTTGATCGGAAATTACTGAAGAAGGCTCTGGATAAATTAAGTGAACGAGAACGCATTATCATGGAGCTGCGCTTTGGTCTCGCGGGAGAAGAAGAAAAAACGCAAAAGGATGTAGCGGATCTCCTTGGCATCTCCCAATCATATATCTCTCGTCTGGAAAAACGAATAATAAAACGGTTGCGAAAAGAATTCAATAAAATGGTCTAACGCATAATTTCCCATCTGGGGGAGATACTGTTCCTAAACCAAAAGGTACTTCTTGGGAAGTGCTTGCTTGTCTGGCCACAAGCTGCAAACGGCCTGCCAAGAATATGGTTGGGAACTTTTTTCTTTTTGAAAAAAGGCTCCGCCAAAGGCTTGGTGTAGCCAAGTGTTTCAAGCTTTGGCGTCCGCCAAGTTTGCTTTGCTCCAGAGGAGGGAAAGACATGACACGCAACAAGGTTGAAATCTGTGGAGTAGACACCTCGAAGCTTCCGGTACTGACCAACAAAGAAATGAGAGAATTGTTTGAGCGACTGCAAGCAGGTGAGTTGGCGGCAAGAGAAAAGTTGGTAAATGGAAATTTGCGTCTTGTATTGAGTGTGATCCAACGCTTTAACAATCGGGGCGAATTTGTGGATGACCTTTTCCAGGTTGGATGTATCGGTCTGATGAAAGCCATTGACAACTTTGACCTCAGCCAAAACGTAAAATTTTCAACCTATGCAGTACCCATGATTATCGGTGAAATCCGCCGCTATTTGCGTGACAACAACCCGATTCGTGTCTCCCGGTCATTGCGAGATATTGCCTATAAGGCCTTGCAGGTACGTGATCAGCTGACCAACATGCACTCTCGGGAACCCACCATTGTGGAGATCTCCAGCGAACTGAATGTCGCGAAAGAAGACGTAGTATTTGCGTTGGATGCGATTCAGGACCCCGTCTCCCTATTTGAACCGATTTATCAGGATGGGGGCGATCCGATTTATGTCATGGATCAAATCAGCGATGAAAAGAACAAGGATGCAACATGGGTGGAAGAAATCGCGCTCAGAGAAGGCATGCAGCGTCTAGGCGAGCGTGAGAAAATGATCTTATCCATGCGTTTTTATGAAGGGAAGACCCAGATGGAGGTTGCCGAGGAGATCGGCATTTCTCAGGCTCAGGTGTCCCGTCTTGAAAAAGCAGCCATCGCCCATATGCAAAAGCATGTGCAATCATAGCTTCCGAGATTATCGGGAGCTTTTTTTCGTCTAGAAGAGGCTGTGGTGGGGAGAGCCTGTTTCCTGGCCTGCGCTCGAATTCTCCGCCCCGCTGTGAAGTGGGACTGTCCGCTCCACAAGGAAGAGCGGGGGAGACGCAAAAGTTGCAGCCGCTACGCAGCTCGGGCAGGTTACGCCTCCTTTTTCCCGCTCTTCCTTATTCCGCTGGGCAGGGCTCCGCAAGTCGCTTGGCAAGGAAACATGCTCTCTTGCGCAGCATTCATGTTGCTACTGACAAAAGAAAGTACAACGCGAAAATAACTCTTGAGATACGTATATAGAGTAATCTTTTAAGATCGAGCGATTAAAAAGCTTCCCCCACCACAAAAGTCCGATTTAACGCTCAAAACGAGGGACATATTCGCCTATGTCCACATATACATATGATACAGAGCAACGAGACGCTTATTAAGGACAAATAGGCGTCTAGGTGGGAAAGCAGGTGAGGATGGATGGTGAAGATCTCCGACTTTCAAACGAAAGAAGTCGTCAATATTTTAGACGGTAAGCGTCTGGGGCAAATTGCCGATCTGGAGATAGATCTTCGGCACGGTCGTGTCGAGGCGATCGTCGTCCCCGGGCCCGGAAAGTTTCTTGGCTTCTTTCAATCAGGAAACGACTACGTGATCCCATGGCGCAATATCGTAAAGATCGGCAAGGACGTCGTCTTGGTTCGGGTGGAAGAAACGTTGCGTGTGGATGCCAAGACAGCTGCAGAAGATGAGTATCGTTCCTAAAAAGGCTCTCTATTTTCTTTTTGCTGTTTTTCACGTACACTTATGGGGAATCACTGAAAGCTCCGATGGAGATGGAGGTAAGCATCTTGGCTTCATTTGTCTTGTCTGAATCAACACATACCCTGAGACTCGATACATGGGAACAGCAATTTCCCGGCCTGGTAGCCGGGTTTACTTTGCGCACGGGCGGGCATAGTGCCGCTCCCTTTGCTTCCCAAAACATGGGGCTGCACGTAGGTGATGATCCACAGCATGTGACGGAAAACAGACGCGTGCTATGCGAGCGAATCAACATGCCGTTTGATGTCTGGACGTGTGCCGACCAGGTACACGGAAAGATCGTACAGCAGATTACCCGTCTGAATGCCGGGGCGGGGAAGGATCGGCTGGATGATTGTATCCAGGCGACGGACGGCTTACATACAGAGCAGCATGGAATTTTGCTGGCGTCCTTTTATGCGGACTGTGTCCCGCTCTATTTTTTCGATCCGAAAAGCGGAGCGATTGGACTTGCGCATGCCGGTTGGAAAGGGACGGTTGCCCGTATTGCCAAGGAAATGATGGAAGCCTTTGCCATGAATTATGACAGCAAGGCAGAAGAACTGCTAGTAGCGATTGGACCTGCGATCGGAGGCTGCTGTTACGAGGTTAACGATCGCATCATCGATCAGGTGAAGCAGACTGCACTCGGTTGGGAGGAAAGCGTAACCCCTTTGCCAAACGGTAAGTATTTGCTGGATTTGCCCAAGCTGAATGGCTTGGTAATGACCGAAAATGGAGTACCGCAAGAAAATATCATCAGCAGTGACTGGTGTACGAGCTGCCATACGGACCTGTTTTTTTCTCATCGCAAAGAAGGAGGAAAGACAGGCAGAATGGCGTCGTTTATCGGTTGGAGGGTGTAAGGAGGTTGAAAGAAAATGGAGAGAACTGTTGAAAGGGACAAGCTTCGTGCCAGACTGGAACAGATCGAGGCCCGGATTGAGGCTGCTTGCAAGCGTGCAGGACGCAGCCGGGAAGAAGTCAAGATTGTAGCTGTGACCAAGTACGTAGATGCTGACGCGATAGGGGATTTACTTTCTGTCGGGATCGAGCATATCGGAGAGAATCGTGCACAGGATGCCCTACCGAAGATGGAGCGTTATGGAGCAGAAGGAACTTGGCATTTCATCGGACATCTGCAAACCAATAAAGTAAAAGACGTGGTAGGGAAATTTGCCTACATCCATTCTCTCGATCGCTTGTCTTTAGCGGAAGCGATTAACAAGCGGGCGGAAGCGTTGGATATCGTAGTACCTTGTTTTGTGCAAATCAATGTTTCAGGAGAAGAGACAAAATTTGGGCTTCGTCCCAATGACGTATTGGCTTTTTTTGCTGAAACAAGTAATATGAAACATATAAAGGTCGTCGGATTGATGACGATGGCACCTCATGCCGAAAATCCGGAAGAGACCCGCGCGGTTTTTCGCGAATTACGCCAGTGGCGTGACCGGGTACGGCAGCTGCCTTATGACAACGTAGATGCGCTGGAACTGTCGATGGGCATGTCAGGAGACTTTGAAGTTGCCATCGAAGAAGGAGCTACCTACGTACGACTTGGCTCTGTACTGGTAAAACCGGAAGAACACGAATAATGAATATGGATGTTGCGTCAAGAGAGGAGGACAGCCAAGATGAGTGTGATGAACAAGCTCAAGGAATTTTTTGGCCTGGAAAGTGAAGAGTATGTAGAAGAATATGTGGAAGAAGAACAGGTAGAGGAAGATTTCTACCCAAAACGCAATCAACAAGTGCGTGCCTCCAATAACGTCGTTCCGTTGCATGCAGCTAGAGACAGGGAAGGGATTCGCTTGATGCTTTTTGAACCGCGCAATTATAATGATGCGCAAGATATCGCTGATAATTTACGTCATCGCAGACCCGTAGTGATTAATCTGCAACGGGTAGAAAAAGAACAGGCAAAACGGATTGTCGATTTTCTAAGCGGCACAGTATATGCGTTGAATGGGGATATTCAAAAAGTGGGTGACCATATTTTTGTGTGCACTCCTGAGAACGTTGACATGCAAGGCAATATTTCCAGTGTCGTGGAGGAATAAGTAGCAGGTAGAATGAACATCGAGGTGAATCCATGAATTTGTTGTTTACCATTATCGATTATGCTTTTCTCATTTATCGATATATGTTGATTGCTTATGTACTGATGTCATGGGTACCGCAAATGAGAGATACCGGGATTGGACAACTTCTGGAGCGATTGGTCGAACCATATCTGGCGCCTTTTCGCAGATTCATTCCCCCGCTCGGATTTATTGATCTGTCGCCGATCGTTGCGTTTTTCGCTTTGATTTTTGCGCATAGCGGACTGATTCTCCTGTTGAGATTAGTCTTCGGGCTGTAAAACCAATGAGTATCTTTCATCATTTTCGCAAAGAAGAGCTTCCTTTTGCAGAGCGGGCGCTGGAAATGCTGACGCAAGTTGAGCGTAAGCAGGCCATGCGCCTTACTGATTTTCTCGATCCCCGGCAGTATTTCATTCTGCATAGCCTGCAATCGCAGGTAAGCGGGGTGGTGGTGACAGCAAACGGCGGGTATGACGGTGCCGAACGGGTACGGGCTATGCTTCATCCCGAATATATTGAGACCGATCAGGAAGATTTTCAGCTGGTGTTGGTTCAAATTCAAGGGGATCAGCGTTTTCTAAAGCTGGAGCATCGCGATGTCATGGGAGCTCTGTTACACGTCGGTCTGAAGCGGGAAAAATTCGGGGATATCCTAATGGGTGATAATGGCTGCCAAGTCATTCTCGCCAAGGAAACGGCCGATTTTGTGCGGATGCAAGTTACCCAAATCCATCGCATCCCGGTTGTCTTGGAAGAGGTTCCTTTGACACAGATCGTTTCGCCCACGCAGAAACAAACCGAAAAAATGATCACAGTCTCATCTCCACGCATTGATGCGGTGGTCGGAGAAGTGTATCACCTTTCCCGCGCGAAAGCATTGGTGCCGATTCGGGCTGGACGGCTCAAAATCAACTGGAAAGTGGAAGATGATCCTTCCGCCCAGGTAAAAGCTGGGGATATCGTTTCGCTTGCCGGGCATGGACGTTTTCAAGTATTGGAACTGACCGGTCCGACACGCAGCGGACGAATTCGGATGCAGGTGGGAATTTTTACATAAGCTTGTATGCATGAAAAGCAAAAAAATGCATAATCTCGGAAGGAATAAAGCTAATCCTGTCGAAATGTAGGATTACGATTACGCAAAAAGAGTGGGGTGTTCTCGTGCCATTAACGCCGTTGGATATACACAATAAGGAATTTAGCACTGGTTTTCGCGGGTACAATGTGGATGAAGTGAATGAGTTTCTTGATCAAATCATCAAGGATTTCGAGATTTTGATCAAAGAAAAAAAAGATCTCGAAGAACGCGTGGCCCTGCTGAATGAACGAGTGGAACACTACAAAAGCTTGGAAGAAAATCTGAGCAAATCGATCTTGGTTGCCCAGGAGACGGCAGAAGATGTGAAGTCGAATGCACGTAAAGAGGCGCAGCTGATCATGAAGGAAGCGGAAAAAAATGCGGACCGAATCGTCAACGAATCGTTGGCTAAGTCGCGCAAGATTGCCATCGAGATTGAGGAGCTCAAAAAGCGTGCCTCTGTCTATCGGATGCGCTTCCGCACCTTGCTTGAGGCTCAACTGGAAATGCTGGAAAACGGCGCTTGGGATGATATCGAGCAAGCTGATTCCACGATTGAAATGGAATAATTCATTGACTCTTTGTCGAAAATGGATGTATAATCAAAGGCAAACTTTTGCAATTTCATAGTCAGACAATGATCGGGATCAGTACGTGAAGCAAGTCTGTTCAGAGAGCCGTTGTTGGTGGAAATACGGCCAGTACCCTTCATCGAATATCACCCGTAAGTCCTTAGCTGAACCCAGCAATGCAAGTAAGCATGAGCGTGTCATTCACGTTACGAATGTACAAGTGGACAGATCGTGTTTCTGGATTTGTTCAGTAGGGTGGTACCACGGAAGCCTCTTTCGTCCCTAACCGGGATGAAGTGGCTTTTTTTACTGTATCAGAAAGTATAAACTTCAGGACGAATCAACCTGATACAGCATGAAAAACTTCCTCTAAAGAAGGACTCGACAACTTCTTCGAGATGGCATCTATTGAAGTTTTTCTTATTTTTGAAGACAGGTAGGAGTGATTGGAAATGAGTGTTGATTACGGGAAAACACTAAACCTCCCAAAAACGGATTTCCCAATGCGAGGCAACTTGCCTTCGCGTGAACCAGAAATCCAAGCGAAATGGGAAGAGCTGGATATTTATAAAAAAGTACAGGAGCGCACAAAAGGACGCCCTACTTTTATCCTTCATGATGGCCCTCCTTATGCAAACGGGGATATCCACATCGGCCACGCCTTGAATAAAATCTTGAAAGACATGATCGTTCGCTATAAATCAATGGCAGGCTTTGATTCTCCTTACGTACCAGGGTGGGATACCCATGGTCTGCCGATCGAGCAAGCGATCATTAATGCCCAGGGCTTAGACCGCCGCAGCATCGAGGTCAATGACTTCCGCAAGCGCTGTGAGGAGTATGCCTGGTCGTTTATCGACAAGCAGCGCAGCCAGTTCAAACGACTAGGAGTTCGCGGTGATTGGGAAAATCCGTATGTAACGCTGCTGCCGCATTATGAAGCACGTCAGATCAAAGTATTCGGCGAGATGGCGAAAAAAGGCTATATCTATAAAGGGCTTCGTTGCGTGTATTGGTCTCCTTCCTCGGAAACCGCACTTGCAGATGCCGAAATCGAGTACAAAGACAAGCGTTCTCCTTCCATCTACGTAAGCTTCCAAGTGAAAGACGGGAAAGGCAAGCTGGATCAGGAGACAGGCGTTGTCATCTGGACAACCACACCATGGACGTTGCCAGCTAACCTGGCGATCTCCATCCATCCAGAGTTGGAATACAGTGTTGTCAAAGTGAACGACAGCAAGTATATGCTGGCATCTGGTCTTGTGGAGGTAGCTTCCAAAGAGATCGGATGGGAAAACGTTGAAGTATTGTCCACCTTTAAAGGAGCTGATCTGGAAGGGGTAGTCACACAGCACCCATTCTATGATCGTGAATCTCCGCTGCTTCTCGGCGAACACGTCACGCTGGATGCTGGTACCGGTTGTGTTCATACCGCACCTGGTCACGGGGAAGATGACTTTGCCATCGGAAACAAATACGGCATCGGCGTCCTTTGCCCAGTCGACCATGAAGGAAAAATGACAGCGGAAGCTCCTGGCTTTGAAGGCCTGTTTTATGAAGATGCTAACAAAGTGGTAACCGAAAAGCTGAAAGAAACAGGAGCATTGCTGAAGCTTGGCTTCATCACACACTCCTATCCGCATGACTGGCGGACGAAAAAGCCGGTCATTTACCGGGCAACTGAGCAATGGTTTGCTTCGATTGAAGGCTTCCGTTCCCAACTGCTCGAATCGATCAAAGAAGTAAAATGGGTGCCGCACTGGGGTGAAACACGCCTTGCCAACATGGTGGCTGATCGCGGCGACTGGTGCATTTCCCGTCAACGCGTATGGGGTGTACCGATCCCGATCTTCTATTGCAAATCCTGCAATGAGCCGATTATCAATGACGATACAATCAATCATATTGCTGACTTGTTCCGCCAAGAAGGTTCGTCCGTATGGTTTGCGAAGGATGCCAATGAGCTAGTACCAGCAGGGCTGGCGTGTCCAAAATGCAACCACACCGATTTCCGCAAAGAAACCGATATTATGGACGTATGGTTTGACTCCGGATCCAGCCATGAGGCCGTACTGGAAGAACGCGAAGAACTCAGCTCGCCGGCAGACCTGTATCTGGAAGGCTCTGACCAATATCGTGGATGGTTCAACTCTTCGCTCTCCACATCGGTGGCAGTTCATGGTAGAGCGCCTTACCGAGGTGTATTGAGCCACGGTTTTGCCCTCGACGGGGAAGGACGGAAAATGTCCAAATCGCTGGGGAATGTCATCGTTCCGCAAGAGGTTATTGATAAGCTGGGTGCTGACATCCTCCGCCTGTGGGTAGCTTCTGTTGATTATCAATCGGACGTACGGATTTCCGATGCGATCCTTTCGCAAATCGCGGAAGTATACCGAAAAATCCGCAACACGTTCCGCTTCTTGCTAGGAAATCTCGATGGCTTCGATGTAACGAAGGATCGTGTTTCCTACGAACAACTTGGTGAGCTGGATCGCTTTGTATTGGCAAAAGCCGCTCAAGTGGTCAAACGTGCTCGCAAAGCCTATGAAGAGTATCAATTCCACACAGTATTCCATGCGGTGCATAATTTCTGCACGATTGATCTGTCTGCATTCTATCTCGATATTTGCAAAGATCGTCTGTACGTGGAAGCACCGGATAATCTGAAACGTCGCGCAGCGCAAACAGTCATGTATGATTGCCTGCTTTCCTTGGTGAAGCTGGTTGCACCAATTCTGCCGCATACAGCCGATGAGGTATGGAGCTTTATCCCGGGTGTTGAGGAAGTGAGCGTACAGCTGACCGATCTGCCAGAAGAAAACGAACAGCACCTCTCCTTCTCCGCAGAATTAATCGGCAAATGGGAAGCGTTCCTCGCCGTTCGCGATGAAGTGTTGAAAGCGATGGAAGAAGCACGTCGCAATAAAGTTTTCGGTAACTCCGTCGATGCGAAATTGACGTTGTATCCCGAAACCCCTGAGGTGTTTGCGACACTGACTCGCATGGAAGACCTTGACGAATTGTTCATCGTCGCACAGGTTGAAATCCACGAGCCGGGTGCAAGTGTACCGGCAGATGCGAAAAAACTGGAGGGTATCGCGGTTCTGGCGCAGCCAGCAGACGGTGTCAAATGTGAACGTTGCCGCATTGTAAAAAATGATGTTGGAGCAAATGCCGCTCATCCGCAATTGTGCGGCCGATGCGCAACGGTTGTTACCAATCACTATGCGCATGTAACGGAATAAAAAACTTGCGATAAAAAGGAAACCTCTCCTGTTGGCTAGGAATAACTGCCAGCGGGGGAGGTCTTTTTTTACTCGTCTCCTGAGGCATACTACAGGAACAAAGAGGTGACGAAAGGGGAGGCTTTTGTGGACCAGAATAAGCTGGCTTATTTTAAGCAACGCCTGCTGGATTTAAAAAAAGAGACGGAAGATCGTGTGCAGGTTCGCTATAGCCTGGAAGAACAAATGTCTGATTCGATCCATGAGTTTTCCATGTACGATAACCATCCAGCCGATATCGGCAGTGAGATGTTTGAAAGAGAAAAAGATCTGGCACTATATAGTTTGGACCGAGAAACGCTCAAAGAAATTGACCAAGCGTTGGCACGGATGGAGGACGGTACATATGGACTTTGCAGCGTATGTGGACAGCCGATCCCCGAAGAGCGTCTGGAGGTGTTGCCACAGGCCATGACCTGCAAAGAACACGCACCCCAGCCCCATATCAACAATGATCGCCCGGTGGAGGAGGAGTTTCTACATCCACCATTTGGGCGCACTTCCCTTGATGAGCGCGATGATGCCAACTTTTTCGATGGCGAAGACGCTTGGCAGATTGTGGAGGCATGGGGCTCATCGAGTACCCCGTTTTCCTTTGGGGATAACGATAAGACAGATTATAAGAAGATGTACATTGAATCAGAGGAACCCGATGGATTTGTCGAACCGGTAGAACAGATCGGCTATACCGATATTGAAGGCTATCATGGACCTGACAGTGTCCGATTCATGCGCAGCAGCACCTATGAAGATTACATGGACAATGAGGAAGGCTACGGTAACTTTCAGGATTATGAGGAATATATCAAAGAACGCAACAAGGAATGAATCGAGACGATGGTAAAGCGTGGTGACACCCGTGCAAATCGAACATATCGAGACTTACCCCCTGCTGTATGAACTGCCGCGCCCTTATGGAGATGCAAATGGGTATAAAAAATATCGTACTTGTTATCTCATCCGCATCGTGACCAAGTCAGGCTTGGATGGCTGGGGGGAGATCATCGATTGGCTGCCCACTCTGGACAAAGGCTTTCGCGAGCGTATCATTCCTTATTTGATTGGGAAGCAAGCTACGCAACGACTGCATTTGGTCAAAATCATCAAGAAGTGGCATCAGCGGGCAGCAGCAGGGGTCAGTATGGCATTAACGGAAATCGCCGCAAAGCAGGCAGGCATGTCCGTCTGTGATCTGTGGGGTGGCAAGCTGCACGAGCGGATTCCGGTATATGCATCGTTTCAATCATATGGAGAAGAAGACGACTGGCAAAAAAAATCACTCTCACTGGTAGAACAGGCAGTGGCAGACGGTTTTTGCAAGCTGAAGGTAAAAATCGGCGGACGTACGATAAAAGAGGATCAACAGCATATCCGCAGCATGCAAGAGATGCTTCAAGGAAAAGCTCAGTTGGCGCTGGATGCCAATCAAAGCTACGATCCTGCTGCAGTGATCGAGTGGGAATGTCTGTTTCGCGAGTGGTCCAATCTTCTCTGGCTGGAAGAGCCTTTGCCCATGGATCGTACCCAAGGATATAAAATGCTGCGAAACCGATTACCGATCCCGCTTGCAGGCGGTGAGAATTTGAAGAGCGCTAGTGCTTTTGTTCCGCTGGTACGAGAGGAAGCCATCGATATACTGCAGCCGGATACGATGCATGAGGATGGCATGGATGGTTATCGAGATACGTTGCAGTTGGCTCGCCATTTCGGACTGCGGGTTTCTCCCCATGCTTTTGATGGAGCATTGTCTCGGCTGTATGCATGTTTTGCTCAAGCATGCTTACCTCCGTGGAGCAAAATGGCAGGAGAAGGGATTGAACCAGTTGAATGGGATGTCATGGAGAATCCCTTTACGAACCTATTTTCGCTCAATCCCGTACAAGGTTTTATCACCATTCCAGAAGGAGTAGGCATTGGTATGGAGCCGGATATGGAAATGTTGCAAGCATACCGTTGGGATGGAAGCACATACAGGTAGGAGTCGATGAATGAACCATGGCAGCAGCAAACACAAGGAATCTAATCGGTCTAAGTGGCGTACCGTTGGTGATGGTGTTAGGAAACTCCATGTTAATTCCCGTTTTGCCTACCATGAAGGCGAAGCTGGATCTTACCTCATTTGAGACCAGTTTTCTCATCACGGCGTTCTCCATTGCCGCAGGGATCGTCATACCGTTTGCCGGTTACTTATCGGATCGCTTCAGCCGAAAGATTGTCGTTATAATGGGACTTTCCCTTTATGGTTTGGGTGGTCTCTTAGCAGGACTTTCCGCACTCTGGTGGGATTCTTATGCCATGATCATGGTGGGCCGAATCATGCAGGGGATTGGAGCGGCTGGTACTGCTCCTATCGCGATGGCTCTGGTCGGAGATTTGTTCAATGGAGCGGATGAGAGCCGGGCGCTGGGGCTCTTAGAAACCTCAAACGGTCTGGGAAAGGTGCTCAGCCCTATTTTTGGTTCTCTGCTGGCTCTCATCGCATGGTACATGGTGTTTCTCGCCTTTCCCGCCATATGCGGGTTGGTGTTATTGCTGTTTTTGTTTCTGGTCAAGGAAAAGAAACAGAAAAAAGAGCCAAAACCAGTCAAACAATATGTCCACTCGATCAGTCAGGTGTTTAAGCAACACGGAAAATGGCTCATCCCTGCCTTTTTTATTGGTAGTATCTGTTTATTTACGTTGTTTGGCGTGCTCTTTTACCTCTCCGATTTACTGGAAGACAGGTACAAGATCGATGGCGTAATCAAAGGCGGTTTTCTTGCCATCCCTTTATTGGTCATGAGTATTACCGCTTACGTGACAGGTTTGATCATCAAAAAAAAGCTGAAGCTGATGCGGCTTTTCGTGATCGTCGGGATGGTTCTCCTTGCTGCCTCGTATGTGATCGCCAGCTTTATGGAGAGTGCGTATACGCTCATAGCCGTCTTGGTGATCGGCAGTTTGGGAACAGGGATGATTTTGCCGTGTCTCAACAGTATGATCATCGGAGCGGTGAAAAAGGATGAGCGGGGAATGATCACTTCGCTGTACAGCGGTGTTCGTTTCATTGGAGTAGCGATTGGACCACCTGTCTTTACTTGGCTGCTCGGATATTCCAAAACGGTCATGTTTTACTCCATTGCGGGTCTTTCTGCCTTGTTTGCGATCGTCGCTTTCATCTGGCTGAAACCACAAATGGCTGGGGGCTCGCAGTCGAAGCAGCATCAGCAGGAAGACGAAAAACAGGAGAAGCAGGAAGTTTTTGAAGCATTTGATCAGGTGGCACACATTTTACAACTGAAAGAAGAGAGCCAAGAAGAAAAAAAGCGAGCCGAAGCGGAGAAATCTATCGGCTTCGATGTGGATGACTTGATTGATCATTTGTTAAAAAAGCAAAAGGAAAAAGGTCACTAGAAGGGTGCATATGCTTGATGTGCGCCCTTCTTTTCCTTATGTGATGCCTACATGTGCCGTTATCCCTCCATCCATCGTGATGGTGGCACCATTCATATAGCCGCCGTCCGGGCTGAATAAAAAGGCGACCATGGCAGCGATTTCGGAGGGGGAGCCGATTCGTTTGACCGGGCTTTTTTCCAATACCTTTTGTAAATAATCCGTTACTTCAGCCGATTGTACCCCCATGGCCGTATCGATATAGCCAGGACAAATCGCATTGCAAGTAATCCCCTCTTGCCCCCATTCGGCAGCGATCGCTTTCGTGTAGCCGATCATGCCATGCTTGCTGGCGACGTAGGTAGAACTGCGGGAAGCCCCAAATAAGCCTTGCACGGATGCGATATTGACGATCCGCCCAAAACCGGCTTGTTTCATTTTCGGCAGCAGAAAACGTGTGAACAAAAAGACGCTGCGCAGATTGGTGTTCATAATCCATTCCCATTCCTCGTCGCTGACCTCATCTACACGATGAAAAGGACCGCCAACGCCCGCATTGTTGACGAGCAACAAAGGAGTTGCCCCGAATTGGCTTTCTACCAGAGAGATTGCGGATTCCACACATTCGCGCTGTCCGACGTTGCATTCCACCGCGATAGCTCTGCCGCCTTCTTTCCTGATCTCATCAGCGACCTGCTCGGCATTTTCCAAGTTGATATCTAGCACTCCTACCTTGATGCCTTGCTCCGCCAGCCGCTTGGCAGTTTCTTTTCCAATGCCTCGTCCGGCTCCTGTGATCAGAGCCATTTTCGTCCCATCACTCATAGGTTCCTCCTACAATACTCCCTTGGGGGGAAGAATCCGTATCTCATCGACTCGCATGGAAAGCGGTTTTGACGCAATGTTGAGAATAGCGTCGGCAATATCTTCTGGCTGTAGCATATCGGCAGGATCAAACAAGCGGTTGTCTGTAATCTCCGTACGGACTGCCCCTGCGCTAACCGTGGTGACGAACACGCGATCCTGCTTCCACTCTTCATTGCAAATTTGCGAGAAGCCCCGCACCGCATGTTTGGAGGAGCCATAGGCGCCATTATGGGGGATGGGCATGTACCCTGTAATGCTGGAAAGGTTGATGATTCGGCCGCCGCCATTTCTTTTCATCAAGCGATACGCTTCGCGTGAGCATAAGAACAGTCCGGTCAAATTGGTCGCCATGACGGTTTCCCATTCTTCGCGGGTGGTGTCGGCCAGCGGCTTAAAGACGCCAATGCCGGCATTATTGATCAGCACATCGAGCTGTCCGTGCTGCTCCTGGAACCATCTGAATAAACGCAAAATACTGTCTTCGTCGGTCACATCCAGCATGGCGGTCGATATCGTTCCCGATTGCAGCGGTGCAGCTGGAAGAGCAGGGGAAGTCTGTCGAGAGGTAACGCATACCGCTGCCCCTTCACGAGCCAGCCATTCGGCAGTTGTTTTCCCGATTCCCCGGGTTCCACCAGTAATCAAGACGAGCTTTCCTATCATACTCATCAACGTATCTCCTTACTCTGTCAAAGAGTCAATATAACCTTTCGCAGCTATCAATTCGTCTGGGTGGTCCATAAAGCATTCGATGGTCATGAATCCGGTATAAGCGGCTTTGGAAAGTGTGCGCAAAAATGTTGGGAAAGGGAAATGGCCTTGGCCGGGAGCACGACGATTCGAGTCGGCCAGATGAATGTACGAGATCATGGGGGCATATTGTTCGAGAATCGTGGTGAAAGAATGTTCTTCGATATTCATATGGAATGTATCGATTAGCAGCTTCACTTGAGGAGAACCCGTATGTTGAATCGCTTGGGCAACTTCTGCAATTCGGTTAAAAGCAGGGGATTCATAGCGGTTGATCACTTCTACAAAAATCGTGGTGTTTGCTTGTTGTGCTTCCTGTGCCAGCTCGGCGAGGATTGACCCGAAGTCTTCTATTTCTTTTGGAGAGGCCGGCAAATGAGGAGTTAAGACGCCTGGGCTGCGAGAGATTCCAAAGGAGGGGACAATGATCACCCCGTCCGCGTCTAGCTCACCGGCGATGCGAATCAACCGCCGCACGCCGGATACAGCCTTTTGACGTTCGGATGGGGAGGGGTGAACCAAGTGTCCATCGTAACCGCCGACTAATGAAGTAATGCGGATCGGAGAATCAGAAAAGGCAGTCTTGACCTCCTGGATGCGATCCTCGATGTCAAAGGCCCAAAGCTCCATACCGGAAAAACCGTGCCTTTCCAACCACGCACATTTTTCCGACAGAGAATTTCCTGGGATGAGGTGCTCTTGAACGGAGAGTTTCATTCCACGTCCTCCAATCCATGGTTACGTATAACGATATTTATTTAGTACATCCTTGCCGCCTGTGACAGGAATGATCGCTCCGGTGATAAAGTCGGAAGCTTCTGCACATAGAAAAGCAACGGTGCGGGCAATATCCTCACCGCTCCCTGGTCTGCCGACGGGAGTGTGGGGATCTTGAAGCGGGCGTACATCTTGGATATCCGCCTCTTTGTATTCTCCGATGATATCACCAGGGCAAATCATATTGACTGTAATCCCGTTAGGTGCTTCTTCCATGGCCATGGTCTTCGTTAGTGAGACGAGACCTGTCTTGGCAGCGGCAAAAGCGGAACGATACATCCAGCCGGCCGAATGCTCGGCACGGTCAAAGCCGAATGTGATGATTCTGCCCCATCGTTTCTGGCGCATATGTGGCAAAATCAGCCGTGACAAATAGAAGACGCTGCTCAAGTTGCCATGGAGCAGGTAGTTCCATTCGGCAGGCGTATATTCGGTTAATTTCTTCCTTTCCGCTATGTAAGGTCCCGCACTATTGATGAGAATATCAATGCCTTCCGACTGCGCAAAGGCCTGTTGGACAAGGCGTTCGACGTCTTCTTCCTTGCTGACGTCGCCTTGCAGAGCGGTTGCTTTGATCCCGTATTCATTTTGCAGTTGTTGAACGAGTGTTTTCGCTTGCTCTTCGCTGTGCACATAATTGATCAGCAGATTGACTCCTTGTTTGGCCAATTCCACGGCTGTTCGTCGGCCCAGTCCAGTCGCGCTTCCGGTTAGCAGCGCCGTTTTTCCTTTCAATGCAATACCTCCATCTGGATCAGGATGTTGATGATCCGTCCGTGTGAATAGACATAGCTTCATTTTAGACAATGTATTAAAATAATGCTAGTTTTAGGCATGTGAAAAGAGGGAGGAACAAAAATGGAACAATACATAGATCTTAGTGGGAATCCCATTGAACTAACATTCGACCCCAAGGAATTCCGTCCTGCCGGTCACGTGCTGATTGTACCCCTATGGCAAGGAAAAATCGTATTTACGCATCATAAAAAACGAGGGATTGAATTGCCGGGTGGAAAGATCGAGCAAGGAGAGACGGCTATGGCCGCTGCTGTACGGGAGCTGTATGAAGAAACGGGCGCATCCTTGAGATCGATTACACAAATTGGACAGTATGTGCTGCAGATGGAAGGAGTGTCCATCGTCAAATCAATCTATGTAGGGGAAGTGGAGGAACTGTTGCCGCTGCCCGCTGAGACGGACACGCATGGAGCCATTCTGTTTGAAGAGCTTCCAGACGTACAGAACGACTCCCGCTTTAGTCCATATATAAAAGATGCTGTTTTTCCGAGAACGATGCGCCAGCTTGGGCTGCTGGCGGACTAAGCCTTCCAATGGGGTCGGGAACCGGAGTATTTTTACACAGAATGTCCAGTTTCCCGTCTGTTTTTCCATACCCCCAGGGCAACAACGCCAACGGCGACCGCTACGATAAAGCTCCATCGTAAAACCGGATAGGGATGAAAAACATCGGCGAAGAGAGGTTCCTCGGTAAACATGCGCGCGGCTGTCCAGGCAAGAATGGCTGAACCAACGTATACGATCACGGGAAACCTTTCCATAAAGTGGAGGATAATGGTGCTTCCCCAGACCATGATGGGGACACTGATCAATAACCCGGCCACGACTAACAAAAAAGAACCATGCGAGGCACCAGCAATGGCAAGCACATTATCGAGGCCCATCACGACGTCAGCAACGACAATCGTCTGAATGGCGCCAAGCAGACTGGTAGCGGAGGCAACGTCATGATCCTCTTTGTGACTGACCAGCAGATTATAGGCAATCCAGATCAGGATCAAACTGCCGATGGCACGCAATAAGGGGATGTGCAGCAACCAGACGACTGCCAGCGTGAGCAAGGCACGGACTATGATAGCAGCAACCGTTCCCCAGAGTATGGTACGTTTGCGCAGATGTTCGGGTAGATTTCGCGCTGCCATCCCGATGACGATCGCATTGTCACCCGCTAATACTAAATCAATCACCACAATGCTTACCAGGGACATCCAAAAATCCGGGTTCAATACACTCACGACATGATCACCTCTGCGTTAGGATATCCCAAAAACGGACAGATCCCATTTCCGCAGAGGACTAGCAATATCTGCATACAGGGTTCCCAAAGAAACATTTATTCGCTACACTTGCTTAGGAACGTATGATGTAAGGAGCGATACTCTTTTGAAGACACTCATTATTGCGGAAAAACCAGACATGGGACGAAATATCGCAGCCGCAATAGATCCCAAAGCAAAAAATTACCGGACCTATCTCGAAGGAGAACAATATATTATTACCTGGGCGATCGGACATTTGGTTGAATTAGCAGAGCCAGATGCTTATGATCCCAAGTACAAAAGATGGAACATCAACGATTTGCCGATTATTCCCGATACATTCAAGCTGGTTCCGAACCGGAAAACCATGGATCAGCTTAAAGTGATTGCTGAGCTGGCCAAGCGTTGCAATCTGCTGATTAATTCCTGCGACGCAGGGAGAGAAGGGCAGCACATTTTTTCGTTGATTCAAAGGCATTTAAAACTGTCACACCCGGTCAAACGGCTGTGGATATCGGACTTGACTCCGGAAACGATCCGGAAAGGATTTGCCGAGTTGAAAGACGGGGCAGAATATGAAAATTTGACGAAAGCAGCGCGTGCCCGCAGCGAAGCCGATTGGCTGATCGGGATGAATGGTTCGCGCGCTTTTACGACTAAGCATAATGAACTGATCTCAGTTGGTAGAGTGCAGACGCCTGTACTGGCCCTTATTTATGATCGACAGAAGCAGATAGAGTCCTTCTCCTCGTTGCAATTTTTTGAACTGGAGGGTCAATTCACACAGGGCCAGACTACCTATAAAGGACTATGGCAGGGAGAACGTATGACCGACCGTGCCAAAGCCGATGCGCTCGCCGCGAAAGTAGCGGGCAAACAGGGGCAAATCGCTTCCTACGAAGTGAAGGAAACCAAAGAATACCCGTTCAAGCTGTACGATCTCACGCTGCTGCAGCGTGAGGCAAACAGCCGATACGCTTTTTCGGCAAAGAAAACATTGGATATTGCGCAAGCGTTATACGAAAAACATAAGGTGATTTCCTACCCGCGGACGAATTCCAACTATGTGACTGAGCAAAACATACCGGAGATGCACAAAACGTTAGCGGCATTGCAGGGTACCTCATACGATGAATGGGTACGGGGAGCAAACAGGCAGCTGGTGCATAAAGGAAACAAATTTATTTGCAATCCTGCCAGAGTCGAAGATCACCATGCTATTCTGCCGACACCACGCAAGGCAACTGGGCTCTCAGCGGATGAGCAAAAGCTGTACGATCTGATCGTCAGACGCTTTTTGTCCCAGTTTTACCCAGCAGCGGAATACAAGGTGCATACGGTATTTACTGAGGTGGAAAAGGAAACCTTCAAGACGACGATCAAGGAGCTGCTCAGTCTGGGCTGGAAAGTGATCTATGCCGATCAGAAAAAGGAGAAGCCCAAAACGGCCAAAGGCAAGGAGAAGGAAGAAGACGACCAGGAAGAAGTCGAGGTAAACGAGCCTTTTTCGCTTGTGCCGAGTGCAGAAGTTCGATGTGCAAAGGCGACGGTTAAGGAAAAAGAGACACAGCCGCCAAAGCATTATACGGAAGGTACGCTGCTGAAAGCGATGGAAAGCGCGGGCAAGCAAATCGAGGACGAGGAATTGCGGGATGCCATGAAAGACTCGGGCCTAGGGACGCCTGCTACGCGTGCTGCCACCATCGAGCGGCTGAAAAAAGTAGGCTATTTGACGATGCAAGGCAAGAAGCTGCTCATTACGCAAAAAGGACGTACGGTGATCGAATTGATCCGCGGGGCGGGCATTGATTTGCTCACTTCACCGGAGATGACAGGGCATTGGGAACGACGCCTCAACGAGATTTCCCGAGGATCGGCCTCTGATGCGCAGTTTATGGAGAACGTCAAAAAATTCGCCGCGATGATCGTTGGCAAAGTGCGGGTGCAAGCCCGGGCCGCGAAAACGTTGTTTGAAGGCGATACCCATAAACAGCAGGGAGGAGCGAAAAGAAAAGGACAAGCTGCCGGTACAAGTGCTGGAAAGGCCCGTTCGGGAACCAAAGCTTCTTCAGCCGCGAAAAAAGCAGCGTCCACACAGGTCGCAGCTGCACCGAGTATCGTAGCGAATTGTCCACGACCGGGTTGCGGTGGCGTGATCTTCATGGGACGCAAAGGGTATGGCTGTTCCAATTACGCACAAGGCTGTAAATTTGTCATCTGGAAAGAAAATTACGGACGCATGCTGACCGATGCCCAGGTAAAGGCGCTTATTGAAAAAGGAAAGACCGGGAAAATGAAGCTGGTACGCCCGGACGATACCCTTGCGGAAGGACGTCTTATCGTCAAAAGTGTGGAAACAGGCGAGCTGGCGATTGAAGAATAAAAAGCGTGTACGCTTCCGAAACTAAATCTGGTTGTGGGATCAACCACTATTTCGTACATCGGGAGGTACATGATGCAACAACGTTTTGCCGCACATGAAGTGTTGGAAACGCAAGAAGCACTGCGTTCCAAACATGCTGAGATTGAAATGCATGGTCTGTTTGCAGAGATGGCACAGGATCCGCAATTGAAGGATATCATCTCCAGACATCAACGGATTATCATCAACGCTTATCAGCAAGGTCTGAATCTGCTGCAGGGGAAAGGTGTCAACGTTACCGCTCAAGCCAATCAGCTGCGCATGATTCAACAGCCTTCTATCGGTTTGCAAAATCCGCAAATGACAACCCCGAACCCACATCCGTCCCGTTTGTCGGATATGACGATTTCTACGATTATGCTGAACTGGCATAAGGCTGGTTCGGCGATCGGCATGCTCTGGGCTGCTGAATGCGTGGATCCGGATATCAGACAGTATCATGTCAACGGGGCAAACAACTGCCAGCAAATGGCTTACGAAACCTGGCAGTATATGAACGCGAGAGGCTATTATCAAGCTCCACAGCTGGCCGATCATACCATGAATACGATGATTGGGGCCTATCAAAACCAACCTGTTCTTGTCTAAGCGCGTGCCGTCCATGTATTGGACGGCATTTTTTTGAGCATTCATTCTGCGTCAATGGGGTTCTTGTCGACAAAAGAAGAAGCATAAGGCAACCACCATTCGACAGCCTTCGTTCTGCCGATTCGTTATACTGGGCATGTGCAGCAGGAAAAACGATCAAACGGAAAGGAGCGCTTTACGTTGATTAATCATATTCTCAAACTTCGTTCCCAATCGATGCCACTCGCGGAAATTGCCCAAGAATGCGGACTTACTATCGGCCAGGTGAAGTACTTGCTGGCGAAAAAACGTCGTACGATGATTTCCCATGGTGAAAACAAAGCATGGCAAAGAGATGTTACACGAAAAGAGGCTCCGATTCAAAAAGATTGGATGTCGCTTGCACTCAGCAGTCCAAGCATCCTGCATGTTTCTTGGGAGCTGACATGGTCGCGACTGCTCATGGTTGCGTCCTATTTACGTGCAGAGCAGCAGGAACTGGAAAAAGGGATACGTCTTTATGACGTGACCGGCATTTCCTTTAACGGAAACAATGCCAGAAGCTGGGTGGATATCCGGATCGAAGGGGATACAAACGAATGTTTTATTCCGAATGTTCAACCAAATTGCACATATGTTGCAGACTTCGGCTTGTTTCATGAAGAGCGGTTCTATCCCATACTGCGCTCTGAAACAGTTTTCACGCCTGTAAATTCTAGCGATCGGGTTCCAGCTTGGAAGCACCGATTTCGTCCGGATACAGACAAACTTTCAATCCAATAAACGTTCGGAAAGTGAGGTTCACCCATGATTGAAACTGTAAAAAGCGTAACGGTTGTCGCAGCCTCCATTACGCTTTTGGCTACCATTCTGCTGATTTTCATACGTCAGTTGCAAAAATCGATCCGGGATTAACACTCGGTTCGGTTTTTCATTTCATCGACTTTGTTGTTCTAATCTTCACATGTTCCGCATAGAGTGAACATGTTCATTATCTTAGGTTGCGGGGTACCTGTGTCTGGATGATCCGAGGAAAAGCCACAGTCGAGAAGATCATGAGCAGATTGGGAGGGAAGGATGTTGCAGAAGGAAGTTGTGGACCAAAGCAGGTGCCCATCTACGCTGTTTACGCCAAATGGCATGGAAGGTGTAGGGAATCAGGAAATGACGGTTGAGGTAGCGGTACGATTGGCAGCGGCATACGCCTATGTGCTGGAGAAACCAGCGCGAATTGGCATTTCCGCTTGCGCCCATCCCTTTTCCCAGTTACTGAAGCACGGGATGATGACAAGTCTTTGTTGTGAAGGGATGGAAACCGTTGATTTTGGCATAGCCTCTGAAACGGTCCTGCAATTCGGCATGAAACGGGAAGCGTGTCAGGGAAGCATCCACCTCTTGATGAGCCGTGGGACCAGAGGAGTTGTCGAAATCATTTTTCTCGATCAGCTGGGACAGCGAGTTTCTGCCAGTTGGATGAACCTTGTAAAAGAAGCGTTTGTTCATCAGCGGCAAGTCCCAAGAACGATCGATCAATTAGGGCGTATCTACGTGAAGCATGATGTGCAGGAAGAATATGTACAAAGCTTAATCGAAATGACCAGAGATTCCTTGCAAAGACAGTAGTCGTTTTGTGACGGAAAGGCTGCATGAGGAGGGGAATCATGTTGGCAAAACGATTGGCATTTGGAACAGATGGTTGGCGTGCAGTAATCGCCGACCAATTTACCATGGAGAACGTGCGTATCGTGGCTCAAGCAATTGCCCTGTATACAATCGAAAAAGGCATGGCAGAATACGGCATCATTGTAGGACACGATACTCGCTTTTTAGGCAGAAGATTCGCGGAAGAAGTGGTTCGTGTCCTTGCGGCGAACGGCATCCGCGCCGATCTCGTCAACGAAGCGACACCTACACCGGTTGTTGCTTTTGGGGTCAAGCATTTTGGCACGAGCGGCGCTATCATGATTACGGCAAGCCACAATCCACCTGAATACAATGGGCTAAAATACATACCCGACTACGCTGGTCCTGCTACTCCTGAAATCACCGACCGTCTGGAGGAATTGATCAGACAGGTTCAGGAGCAAGGGAGTGTCAACACGATTGAGTTGGAACAAGCGGTTGCGGATCAGCGCATGCAGTATATCTTTTTGCGTCCTCATTATGAAGCGCACATCCGACGCATGATTCACTTTGAACGGTTGCGCAAAGCTGATCTGCATATCGTCGTCGATGCTATGCACGGAGCAGGGATAGGCTACGTATCTTCCATACTTAGTGAAGCAGGTGTAAAAACGACGACACTTCGCGACTACGAGGATCCCCTTTTTGGCGGCAACTTGCCAGAGCCTGCGGAAAAGCATTTGACGCAATTAAGCAAAGAAGTGGTCAAACAGCAGGCGAATCTTGGGTTGGCGAATGACGGCGATGCAGATCGGTTTGGCGCTATGGATGAAAACGGTCAATATATCCCAGCCAATCAAGTGTTGCTTTTGCTGGCCCGCCACCTGATCAAAAACCGGGGACTGCGGGGACGAATCGTACGGACGGTAGCTACTACCCATCTATTGGATCGCATCGCAGAACGGTATGGACTTGACACATTGGAGACCCCTGTGGGCTTTAAATATATCGGTGAGGAAATGAGAAAAGGGGATGTGCTGCTGGGCGGCGAGGAGAGCGGTGGCGCCAGTATCATTGGACATATTCCCGAAAAAGACGGGATCTTGATGAACCTGTTACTTGCTGAAATGATCGCGTGGGAAGGAAAGCCGATCACAGACATTTTGGATGAGGCTTATCGTGAATATGGTGAGCTCCACACGACACGAATCGATATTCGTCATCGGGAGAAAGAACGTTGGTTACAAGATTTTCTTTCCACTATTCACCGGAAGGCAGGAAGCTTTCCCGTTGTTTCTATCGAGCGAAAAGATGGGGTGAAGCTCCATTTGCAAGGCGGTCATTGGCTCTTGATTCGACCTTCCGGGACGGAGCCGCTGTTGCGCATCTATTGCGAAGCGGCGTCAGCGCAGGCACTTGAGCAGCTGAGGGAAGTCGTTGATGATTGGTTTTGCGAATAAACGAATACGATCAATCAATACCCACCAAGCAAGCTTTTCGGGCTGTTGTGTGGGTTTTTCTTTTTCCCTCATGTTCAGTTCCATGTCAATTTTTGTTAGAATGAGGAATAATCATGTCCGGGATGAAAAGAGGATAACGGTGAAAATTGCGGATAGTGTACTCGAATCATTTTTACAAGAAGTGAAGCTGGAAAGCGTATCTCCAGAAGATCCGGTCGTGGTTTATCACCTGCCTAAGCCTTGGGAGCTGGTCGGTACGGGAAATTATGCGGGCGTATTTGCTCATCCGGATTATCCGGAGGTCGTACTGAAGCTCTATGCCCCCGGGCGTCCTGGGATTGAACAGGAAAAGCAAGTCTACGAAAAACTGGGAGAGTCGAAATACTTCCCGATCTGCTACCAGACTGGTGATGATTTTCTCGTATTGAAGCGAATCAGGGGCCATTCCTTGTTCGATTGTGTACGGTACGGCATTCCGATCCCTCCGCAGGCAATTGAAGATGTGGAAGCCGCTATGGCGGAGGCCAGGGCTAAAGGGTTGCATCCCCACGATGTCCATGGAAAAAATGTCATGATGTATCAGGGGCGCGGCTATCTAATCGATGTATCGGATTATTACAAGCCTCAAGAAGACAATAAGTGGCGTGACCTGCGCAAGGCTTATTACCGCTTTTATCTGCCATTCATGAAGGAGCGGGGATGGAAAGTCCCGCTGTGGGTGCTCGATGGCATCCGTAAAGGGTATCGGCTCTTCAGAAAATGGAAAAGGTTGTTCAGTTCCTGATGACGTTTCTTGTTTCCGATTGTGGCCTGTGGTAAAATTTTGTTTTGACGCGTCTTGTGTACAGTGTTGTTCAAGCTATGGAACAACCTCTTCAGGGGAGGACTTATGATTATCTACTATATCATTGCACTTGTCATCATTGCTTTGGATCAGCTTACGAAATATCTCGTGAAAACGAATATGGAGCTGGGAGAATCGATTCCGCTGATTCAGGATGTTTTTCATCTGACTTCTCATCGTAATATGGGAGCGGCTTTTGGCATCTTGCAAAACCAGCGCATCTTTTTCATTCTCATTACCATTGCGGTTGTCATCGGGATCGTGATCGCAATGAAGCGAATCGGGCAAACGCAGCCGCGCACAACGTTGGCGCTTTCTCTTGTACTGGGCGGAGCGATCGGGAATTTTATCGATCGGGCTTCGACTGGGCAGGTTGTAGATTTTCTGCACTTTATTCTGATTAATTTCCCGATATTTAATGTGGCGGATATGGCGATTACCATCGGGGTAGGCTTGATGCTGTTCGACCTGCTGCTCGACACAAAACGGGCACGATAATCCGTGAACAACGAGATCATACTAGCAGTAATGACTGAGGTAGGAGAAAACGTAAACTATGGAAAATACATTGTTTGAACGCTTTGATTGGACGGTTGATGCCGCTGACGCTGGCGAACGCATTGACAAATTCATTACCCTGCAAGGTGAGGAATGGTCTCGTTCCCAAATACAGGCCTGGATCAAGGACGGGCGTGTATCGGTTGGCGGGGAAACGGTGAAGAGCAACTACAAGGTTAGTCAGGATGATGAAGTAACCTTGCGTGTACCTCCTCCACGGGAGCTGGCCATTCAGCCCGAGAACATCCCGCTGGATATCTTGTATGAAGACGCTGACGTGGTTGTGGTGAACAAGCCGAGGGGATTGGTCGTCCATCCGGCACCGGGGCATTATACGGGTACCTTGGTGAATGCCCTTCTGTACCATTGCAAGGATCTGTCCGGCATTAATGGCGTGCTGCGTCCAGGGATCGTCCATCGGATTGATAAAGATACCTCAGGTCTGCTGGTCGTCGCCAAAAATGACCGCGCGCATCTGGGGCTGGCCGAGCAGCTGAAGGAGCATACGGTAAACCGCAAGTATGTGGCCATCGTTCACGGTGTGATCCCGCATGAGATGGGGACCATTGATGCGCCAATCGGACGCGATCCGAAAAACCGTCAGCAGATGGCTGTCGTTTTTGATAACAGCAAGCCTGCCGTGACGCATTTTGTCGTGCTGGAACGATTCAAGGATTATACGTTGGTGGAGTGCAAGCTCGAAACGGGGCGTACCCATCAAATCCGCGTACATATGAAATACATTGAGCATCCGCTCGCGGGTGATCCGAAATACGGGCCGAAGAAGACGCTGGAGATCGAGGGACAAGCCCTTCACGCAAAGACGCTTGGTTTTACCCATCCGCGCACGGGTGAGTATATGGAATTTGAAGCACCGCTGCCTCCGGAAATGATTAGTGTGCTGGAGTGGCTTCGCTTACAATGATGTACAATGAAAAACGCTTGGGGTAACCAAAAAGGCGATTTCCCGAGCGTTTTTTTCATGGATGTGGAAACAATAAGTGGGAAAAATCGTCAAAAGTGAATATGCTACCAGGAAAGAGAGGTTGTCTCTGCATGAAGTATGTTTCTCGCCTCATTGCGCTCCTAAGCATATGCCTGCTGACCATTCCGGTACTAATGGGGACGGGGATGGTCTCTGGTCATACAGCTGTGGCGGTTGCACCCCCACAGAAATCAACAAATCCGGGGAGCTTGCCAGCCAAGATTGCTTTCACACGTAATCAACAGCTTTGGGTGCTGAATGCTGCAAGTCCTCAGGCAGTCCCGAAACAGGTAACGACATCCGGCAGCGTCGAGATCATTGGATGGTCGTATGATGGAGAGTACCTTCTGTATAAGCAGCGGGAAAAACAGGATGCAGATGAATTCAGCTATTTATGGGTAGTCAAGGCAGACGGGAGCAATCCACGTCAAGTGGACCCTCGTCCTGTTCTGGATACGCCAAAATGGTCGCCTCATGAACACACGATCGCCTATTTGACAGGCAACCCGCCAGATCAGATGATGGTAACGCTTGCCACGGTTCACACAAAGCAGAAGATCCGTACGCGCCAGCTGCCAGTCAGTTCAGAAGCGGCGGACGTCGCTTGGTCGCCAGATGGAAAGAGTCTGTATGTCTCTCTGCCAGCTGCCAAGGATCGGCCGATCCAGCTGGCGAAAGTGTCCGTATTAAATGGACAAATCACTGAAATGCACCGCCTCGGAGAACCACCCAAGGTCGAAGAAGGAATTTACCCATACTTGGCTGACGGGATTACGGTTTCTCCGAATGGCCGCTATGTAGCCTATTTTGAAAGAGTCACCTCCGGCTCGTTATCAGCGGATGGACTGCCGATCAAGCTGTTTGATTTTTCCACTTCAGCTGCTCCGAAAGTACTTGGGGTGGGGCTCGCTTATCCCGAATGGCTGGCTTGGTCGCCGGACAGTAAGCGATTGGCGATCATCGACGGCACAGGCAGAGAGGCAACCGCCAACAAGCATGTGGTGGTAATCGACCCGGCGACCGGAAACAAGCTCTTTGACTCCAAGGAAGCGGGACTGGTCGATACACAGCCCGTCTGGTCGCAAGGGAAGAACAGCGTCTTGTATTTTGCGAGAGGAAGAGAGAATCGGGATTGGTTGGGCAATTATGATCCGAAACGATTGCTAGTGCCCGACCAGCGAATCTGGGCCTACCACGGAATCGGAAAACCGGTGCCTGTTACCCGTGATCAAGGAAAGACAGCCGATCTATACCCCAATCCATCACCAGCGAACCAATCCCTGTTGTTCCTGCGTCTGCATCAGACGGAGCAAGGAATGTTATTTGTAAGAATGCTAGGCAAGGGGACGGAGCAGCAGCTGGTCACAGATGTGAATGGAGAAACCGGCTACTATGGGAACTATCTGCCGGAGTGGGTCAAGGTCTATTGGATGGAAGAAAAATAACCGTTGACACGTTTGTCTAACCATGTCATAATCGCAGAAGAAAGCAAAGGAACCTTTAAATCCAGTCCCGTGAGGCTGGCAAGGGCTACGGATATTGGCGATTTGACGATATGGAAGATGGACGTCTTCTGCTTATTCGTCAAACCCCCAAAAGCTCCTTGTCAACTGGACAAGGAGCTTTTTTAGCATCGTTTACGGAAAAGGAGAGAGAGCATGGTCGAGAAAAATGTCATCCTGGATGAAGCTGCGATCAGACGCGCCCTTACCCGGATCGCCCACGAAATTATCGAAAAGAACAAGGGAGTAGAGAATTGCGTGCTGATCGGCATTAAGACACGCGGGGTCTACTTGGCAGAAAGACTGGCTGAGCGAATCGAACAGATTGAAAACGTCAAGCTGCCAACCGGACATCTGGACATCACGCTCTACCGTGATGATTTGACGCACAAAGCAGAGGACGCGGTGCTAAAAGGCGCTCAACTGCCAAACGATATAACCGGAAAGACGGTCATTTTGATCGATGATGTGCTCTTTACAGGAAGAACGGTACGCGCTGCTTTGGATGCGCTGGTGGATCAAGGTAGGCCGACGATGATCCAGCTGGCGGTGCTGGTGGATCGCGGCCATCGCGAATTGCCCATCCGTCCGGATTATGTCGGGAAGAATGTCCCTACTTCACGCAGCGAGATCGTGGCGGTCGAATTGACCGAGGTAGATCAGCTGGATCAAGTGACGATCCGACAAATGTAAAAAAACGAAATAACACCTCTTTAAGGTTGATCCCGTGAGGTCAGCAAGAGGCCATTGCTTCTCCATCAAGGATGAAGACTGCCTCTTTGCGCCCATGCAAAGAGTTTTTTTACGCCTGAAAGACATCCTAAGAGAAAAAGTTTCTACGAAGAGAAAGAAGGGGAAGCAATGAATACGAACACGAAGGATTTTGTCGACGTACACGAAACACCAGGGATTGGAAAACTACTGCCACTCAGCTTACAGCATCTCTTTGCCATGTTTGGAGCGACTGTCCTGGTTCCGATCTTGACAGGGCTTGATCCAGCGACTGCACTCCTGACGAGCGGGATCGGTACGCTTCTGTTCCTCTGGATTACGAAAGGAAAAATTCCGAACTATCTTGGCTCTTCCTTTGCCTTCATCGGTCCGATTATCACCGTATCCGCTGCACACGGTGTGGGAACTGCACTTCTGGGCTGCCTTCTCTCCGGTCTCGTCTACATCATCGTAGCCGCGATCGTGGCGAAGAGCGGAGTGAAATGGCTGGATCGGGTACTTCCGCCAGTCGTAATTGCTTCTGTCATCGTAGTGATTGGTCTGAGCCTCGCAGGTGTAGCGGTGGATATGGCCACAAAAGTGACGGTAGATGGTGTAAGCACCATTTCCTTGACTTCGATTGAGATCTCTTTGGTCACGATGATTGTCACCATCCTCTCAGCGGTGTTGCTTCGCGGATTTTTCGCACTCATTCCGATCCTGATTGGGATCATTACCGGATATGTATATACGCTGGTTCGCCATCCAGAATTGATTGACTGGCAAAAAGTTGTGGATGCACCGATTTTCATAGGCATTGGCGAGATGTTCACGAATCACTTTAAATTCGCAGAGGTGTCTGCAGCTCTGGCAAGCCCAAGTGCATGGCTGGCGGCTCTGATCGTGGCACCGATTGCATTCGTTACACTGGCAGAGCACCTTGGCCACTTGCTCGTAACTAGCAAGATTATGGACCGTGACTTGATGAAAGACCCTGGTCTGCACCGCAGCTTGCTGGGTGACGGGATCGCTACTTCTCTGGGGGCGCTGATCGGTGGTCCGCCAGCGACTACCTACGGGGAGAACATCGGGGTTCTTGCCATCACTCGGGTTTACAGCCGTGTCGTCATCGGACTTGCAGCGGTATTCGCTATCCTGTTCTCCTTCATCGGGAAAATCAGCGCGTTGCTCATGACAATTCCAACAGCAGTGCTGGGCGGTGTATCCATCATCCTGTTCGGAATCATCGCCGCGCAAGGTCTGCGCATGTATGTGGAAAGCAAAGTCGATTTCTCCAATAAGCGCAATATGATCATCGCAGCAGCGATTCTCGTCACAGGGATTGGCGGCTATAAAATCAGCTTCACCGGTGTTACCTTCTGGGAGTCATTCCTGACAAACCTGACGATTGATAACGTAGCCTTCTCCACCTTCTTGGGAATCTTGCTCCACGTCATCCTGCCTGGAAAAGAATCCGCGATGGGAGAAGCACACCAGGAACAAAAAAAATCTGCATAACTATCCCTTATCCTTTAATTCGGTCCCGTGAGGCTGGCAAGGAACGCAGGGGTTCTTTACTCCTGCACACCGGGAAGCTTTTCATCCAAAGCTTCTTGCCTTTGCCGCCTTCGTTCGCGCAAAGACAAGAAGCTTTTTTTTCAAAAAATGAAACGTATACGGAGGGATTCGCCGTGAGCATGAACCATCTGATCGGCATGAAAGAATTGGAGAAACCACAGATCGAAGCGCTGTTAGACCGAGCGAACGCATGGGCAGAGCGCCCAGGTGAACAGGCGGATATTCTGAACGGCAGATTTGTAGCCAATCTGTTTTTGGAGCCGAGCACGCGGACGCGCTTTTCCTTCGAAGTCGCGGAAAAACGGCTGGGGGCTCACGTGCTGAACTTTACAGCGGAAACCTCTTCCACAACAAAAGGAGAAACAGTCTACGATACGCTACGGACATTAGAATCGATGGGTGTTGAAGCAGCAGTGATCCGTACGAAAGAAAATCAATTGCTGCAGGATTTGGCAGGTCAAGTCAAGCTGCGGTTAATCAATGCGGGGGATGGCACGAATGAGCATCCGACCCAGTGTCTGCTCGATCTGCTTACGATGAAACGTCACTTTGGCAAGATCGCAGGACTGAAGGTTGCAATAATCGGTGATCTGCGCCACAGCCGTGTTCTGGGTTCTCACCTGCATGCTCTGCCGAAGCTGGGGGCAGAACTGATTCTTTCCGGACCTCCCAGCATGATGCGGGCTAAGGAGGAAGTGCCTGCTGGCGTGAAAACGGTCGACATCGAAGAAGCGATCGAAACCGCGGATGTGGTCATGATGCTGCGGGTACAGCTGGAACGCCATGAGCATGCCCTGTTTGATACCAAAGAGCTGTACCATCAAGCTTTTGGCTTAACGCTAGAGCGGGCGAAGCGGATGAAGCAAGGAGCGGTGATCATGCATCCAGCCCCGATCAACAGGGGTGTGGAGATCGATACGAATCTGGTGGAAGCCGAGCAATCCCTGATCTTTACCCAAATGGGCAACGGCGTACCAGTACGCATGGCTGTTTTGGAAACTTTATTGACCGGAGGCGAGAGTAAATGGGCATCATCCTTACAAATGGCAAGCTTCTAAACCAAGCAGGAATCCTGGAGACCAAAGAAATCTTGATTGAAGAGGGTACGATTTCCCGAATAGCGGATCAACTGGACCATAACGGCCACGAGGTTATCGATCTGCAAGGCAAATTCCTATCGGCAGGCTTTGTCGATGTTCACGTGCATCTGCGCGAACCGGGTTTTGAAGCGAAGGAGACGATCGCGACCGGAGCGGCAGCAGCTGTACGCGGCGGCTTTACCACCATCGCTTGCATGCCAAATACAAGACCCTCCATCGATTCGGTAGAGACGGTGACGTTCATCCTGCAAAAAGCAAAAGAAGCGGGTCTTGCTCGTGTCATCCCGTATGGCGCTATAACGGTGCGACAACTGGGGAAAGAGCTGACAGACTTTGCGGCTTTGAAAGAAGCTGGCATTTTCGCTGTAACGGATGATGGAGTAGGCGTCCAATCCAGCCAAATGATGAAACAAGCCATGAAACGTGCGCAAGAACTGGGATTGTCCGTCGTGGCACACTGCGAGGATGACGACCTGCTGATTCCTGGAAGTGCATTGCACGATGGAGTAGTGGCAGCCCGCCACGGTTTGCCTGGGATCCCTTCTGAATCGGAGTCCATCCATGTCGGACGCGATATTCTGCTGGCAGAGCAAACAGGGGTTCATTACCACGTGTGCCATATCAGTGCGAAGGAATCGGTGCGCTTGGTGCGCGACGGGAAAAGAGCCGGCGTGAACGTCACGACAGAGGTAACGCCGCATCATCTGCTTCTGTGCGAGGAAGATATTCCGGAGAGCTTGGATGCAAACTGGAAGATGAACCCGCCGCTTCGCTCCCGGGAGGATCGGGCAGCACTGATCGCGGGACTGAAAGACGGCACGATCGACATCATTGCGACAGATCATGCTCCGCATACTGCTGAGGAGAAGGCTAATGGATTGGATCGGGCACCTTTTGGCATCGTTGGCCTGGAGACCGCTTTTCCTTTGCTCTACACGCATCTGGTGCTGACTGGCGAGCTCACACTGGCCGAACTGGTTGACAAAATGACGAGAAAACCTGCTGAAATCTTTGGACTGCCATATGGACGGCTGGAGGAAGGCGCACCCGCAGATCTGACCGCGATTGATCTGGACGAGGAAAAAGCGATCGATCCGGGAACATTCGCCAGCAAAGGAAAAAACACGCCATTTGCTGGATGGCGCTGCAAAGGCTGGCCAACACTGACAATGACAGCAGGAAAGATTGTATATCTAGCTTAACGAGGGGGAACTGCAATGAAAGCGAGACTGATTCTGGAAGATGGAACGCAGTGCATCGGCACAGCCTTTGGCGCTGTTACGGAGAGTTTGGGGGAAGTCGTGTTCAATACCGGATTGACTGGATATCAGGAGGTATTGTCTGATCCTTCCTACTGCGGGCAAATTGTGACGATGACATATCCGCTGATCGGCAACTATGGGATCAATCGTGACGATTTTGAAGCCGTCCGCCCATTTATCCACGGGTTTGTGGTCCGGGAGCACTGCGATCTGCCAAGTAACTGGCGCAGCACCAGCACGCTCGACGAACTGCTGAAGGCGTATGAGATCCCGGGAATCTCCGGAGTGGATACACGGATGCTGACACGAAAAATCCGCCACTTTGGAACACTCAAAGGGATGATCACGACCAGCGACGCCCCGCTTGAAGAGTTAGTCTCCTCCTTGCAGCAGGCAACGTTGATGACCGATCAAGTCTCCCGTGTTTCCACCAAGAGTGTATTTAGCGCACCAGGCACGGGCCATCGTGTGGTGCTGGTGGATTATGGTTCCAAACATGGCATTTTGCGCGAGTTGACTAAGCGCGGTTGCGATGTGGTGGTTGTCCCATACAACGTGACGGCAGAAGAAATTCGCCGCCTGCAACCAGACGGCATCCTGCTTTCGAATGGACCTGGCGACCCGAAAGACGTACCGCAGTCCATTCAGACGATTGCTCAAATCCTTGGGGAATATCCGCTGTTCGGCATCTGCCTCGGCCATCAGTTGTTTGCACTCGCTTCCGGGGCTGATACGGAAAAGCTGAAATTTGGCCATCGCGGTGGAAATCATCCGGTCAAAGAGCTGACGACCGGACGCACCTACATCACTTCGCAAAATCACGGCTATGCGGTGAAGGAAGATTCGATCACAGGAACTGGTCTGGAAGTGACCCATCTGGCGCTGAATGACGGTACCATTGAAGGCTTGCGCGATTTGAAGAAACAAGCATTTTCGGTGCAGTATCACCCTGAAGCAGCACCAGGACCTTATGATTCCGGCTACTTGTTTGACCAATTTCTCGACATGATCGTACGCGCCAAGGAGGAGAAGAGCTATGCCAAAACACGCTAACCTGAAAAAAATCCTAGTGATCGGCTCCGGTCCAATCGTGATCGGGCAGGCCGCCGAATTCGACTACGCGGGAACCCAGGCTTGCCAAGCATTGAAGGAAGAAGGCATGGAGGTTGTCCTGATTAACTCCAATCCAGCGACGATCATGACCGATACGAATATGGCGGACAAGGTATATATCGAGCCGATCACACTAGAGTTTGTGACACGTGTCATTCGTCAGGAAAAACCAGACGGACTCTTGCCCACCCTCGGCGGACAGACCGGATTGAATATGGCAGTATCCTTGGCGGAAGCGGGTGTCCTGGAAGCGGAGAACGTGAAGCTTTTAGGAACCAAGCTCTCCTCGATCAAGCAGGCGGAAGACCGTGAGTTGTTCCGTGCCTTGATGAAGGAGCTGGGCGAACCGGTTCCAGATTCTACGATTGTCAGCACGGTGGAAGAAGCCGTTGCCTTTGCGAATGAAATCGGCTATCCAATCATTGTCCGTCCTGCATACACACTGGGTGGAACAGGCGGCGGGATTTGTGACGATGAAGCAAGCCTACGTGAAATCGTAGCTTCTGGTCTGAAATATTCACCGATCACCCAGTGCTTGATCGAGAAGAGCATTGCGGGAATGAAGGAAGTTGAATATGAAGTCATGCGCGATGCCAATGACAACTGCATCGTGGTCTGCAATATGGAAAATATCGATCCGGTTGGCGTGCATACCGGTGACAGCATCGTCGTTGCGCCTAGCCAGACGCTGTCCGACCGCGAGTATCAAATGCTGCGTTCTTCCGCACTGAACATCATCCGGGCGCTGGGCATCGAAGGCGGCTGCAACGTGCAATATGCGCTCGACCCGCACAGCTTCCAATACTATGTGATCGAGGTAAACCCGCGCGTAAGCCGTTCCTCGGCGCTCGCCTCCAAAGCAACCGGCTATCCGATTGCGAAAATGGCGGCAAAAATTGCGATCGGTTATACCTTGGATGAATTGAGGAACCCGGTGACCGGTCAAACCTATGCTTGCTTCGAACCAACGCTCGACTATGTGGTAAGTAAAATTCCACGCTGGCCTTTTGATAAATTCCAGTCGGCCAACCGCCGCCTCGGTACCCAGATGAAAGCGACAGGCGAAGTGATGGCCATCGGACGCACGTTTGAAGAATCGATCATGAAAGCGATCCGATCGCTGGAAGTGGGAGCCTATCATCTGGAGCTTGCGGAAGCTGCTCAGATCCCGACAGATGTGCTGCAGCAGCGTATCGTGGCAGCGGATGACGAGCGAATCTTCCTCTTGGCCGAAGCAATGCGCCGCGGTATGACCATCGAGGAGCTGCATGATCTGACCAAGATCGATCTGTTTTTCCTGAACAAGCTGGCGAAGCTGATTGATCAAGAGCGCATTCTTGCTGACTTTGGTCTGACGGAAGAAACCCTTTATCAAGCAAAGCGCCTCGGCTTTACCGACCGGAAAATTGCGGAGCTGACTGGCAAGGCAGAGGATGAAGTTCGCAATCTACGCACCAGCAAAGGCATGGTTCCAGTGTATAAAATGGTCGATACGTGCGCAGCGGAGTTTGAAGCGCAAACGCCATACTACTACTCCAGCTACGAGCAGGAAGACGAGCGTATCGAGACTGGGAAAAAACGTGTCGTGGTACTGGGCTCCGGCCCGATCCGGATCGGACAGGGGATCGAGTTCGACTACGCGACTGTCCATGCGGTGTGGGCTTTGAGAGAAGCTGGCTACGAAGCCGTGATTATCAATAACAATCCGGAAACAGTCTCCACCGATTTCAACACGTCAGATCGCCTTTACTTTGAACCGCTCTATATCGAGGATGTGATGAATATTCTCGACAAAGAACAGCCAGAGGGTGTCATCGTCCAGTTCGGCGGACAGACAGCGATCAATCTAGCCGATAAACTCGCCAAACGCGGGATCAAGATCCTGGGTACCAGCTTGGAGAACATCGATGCAGCAGAGAATCGCGAAAAATTCGAAGCGCTATTGCGCGGACTGGATTTGGCACAACCGCCGGGAAAAACCGTTACGTCGGTGGAAGGCGCAATCGCAGCAGCAGAGGGCTTGGGCTTCCCGGTGCTGGTTCGTCCTTCCTATGTATTGGGCGGTCGGGCGATGGAGATCGTCTATAACGAGCAAGAACTGGTTTCCTATATGGAGCAGGCAGTAAAAGTGAACCCAGAGCATCCGGTGCTGATTGACCGCTACATGCTCGGCATCGAGACCGAGGTGGACGCGATTTGCGACGGAGAAAACGTCCTGATTCCAGGCATCATGGAGCATATCGAACGTGCAGGGGTCCACTCGGGTGACTCTATCGCGGTTTATCCGCCGCAATCACTGTCTGCGGAAATCAAGGAAGAGCTCATCGAGATGACCACGAAGCTGGCAAAAGCGCTGCAAATCAAAGGGCTCTTGAACATCCAGTTCGTCATCTACAAAAATCGCCCCTACGTGATCGAAGTGAATCCGCGTTCATCCCGTACGGTGCCGTTCCTCTCCAAGGTGACAGGCATCCCGATGGCAAACATCGCAACAAAAGCAATCCTGGGGCATTCTATCCCAGATCAAGGCTTTGCAACAGGCTATCATCCGGAGGAAGAAATGGTTTCCGTCAAGGTACCGGTGTTCTCCTTCACCAAGCTGCGCCGGGTAGACATCACGCTCGGACCAGAGATGAAATCGACGGGTGAAGTCATGGGCCGGGAGCGCACTTTGGCAAAAGCTCTGTACAAAGGGCTGGTGGCAGCAGGCATGAACATCAAGACACACGGCACCTTGCTGGTCACTGTAGCGGATAAGGATAAACAGGAAGCACTTGATATCGTCAAACGCTTCCACAGCATCGGCTACAAATTGATGGCGACAGCGGGTACTGCTGATTATTTGGAACAAGCAGGATTCCAGGTCACCCGAGTGCAAAAGCTATGGGAAGGTACGCCGAATCTGCTTGATGCGATTCACTCCGGAGAAGTGAATCTGGTGCTCAATACGTTGACCAAAGGGAAAACACCGCAACGCGACGGCTTCCGCATCCGCAGGGAAGCGGTAGAAAACGGAGCAGTATGTCTCACATCGCTTGATACGGCAAAAGCGCTCTTGCATGTACTGGAAACCATCACGTTCTCAACCGAAGCGATGCCACAACAGCAGTTTGCCAAAATCCCTGTACAGGCGTAGGAGGCACTTTATGATAGGACAATCGATCGATTTGCGTGAACGCACCATACTCGCGCTTGATTTTCAAACGGTTGGTGAAGTCGAGCAATGTCTATCTCAACTTGAAGGACAGATTCGCTATGTCAAGGTAGGCATGGAGCTGTTTTACGCAGCGGGTCCCGAAGTCATCTACAGCTTGAAGGAACAAGGTCTTCGCATCTTTTTGGATATCAAGACCCACGACATCCCCAACACGGCGAAAGGGGCTATGAAAAGCCTGGCACGGCTAGGGGTAGACATGATCAATGTGCATGCGGCAGGCGGCAAAGCCATGATGGCGGCGGCACGGGAGGGATTGGAGGAAGGGACGCCGGCGGGAAGCCCCCGTCCCCTTCTGATCGGGGTGACCATGCTGACCAGCACGAGCCAGACCGTCATGAATCAGGAGCTCGGAATACCAGGTACCGTGGAGGAAGCAGTGCTGCAGTATGCCGCTCTCACCAAGGAAGCCGGACTGGATGGCGTCGTTGCCTCTCCGTTGGAGGTACCGATGATCAAAAAGGTGGCAGGTGCGTCTTTTCTAACCGTCACGCCGGGTATTCGACCAAAAGGATCGGCAGCGGGAGACCAATCGCGAATTACCACCCCAGAGGAAGCTTTCGAATTGGGAAGTGACTATATCGTCATCGGCCGTGCGGTGACCGCTGCACGCGATCCTCTGGCGGTATGGCAAGCGATTGTAGGGAAATAAGGACGAGGGGGAACCGAGATGAGTCAAGCAGGAGTAACCGATACAGCAAAGCAAATCGCCAGTCAATTGCTGGAGATTGGAGCGGTCCATCTGCGACCGGATGAACCGTTCACCTGGACGTCCGGAATCAAGTCGCCGATCTACTGCGATAATCGGATCACCATGTCTTATCCAGCTGTACGCAAGTTGATCGCGCAAAGCTTCGCTGCTATGATCCGCGAGAGCTATCCGGATGCAGAGGTGATTGCCGGAACGGCCACAGCAGGCATCCCGCATGCGGCATGGGTAGCCGATCTATTGAACCTGCCGATGATCTATGTGCGTGACAAGGCAAAAGCGCACGGACGGCAGAATCAAATTGAAGGAAAGCTTGGTCAGGGACAAAAGGTAGTGGTTATTGAGGATTTGATTTCTACCGGGGGAAGCTCCTTAAAAGCTGCACAGGCTGTTCAAGCGGAAGGTGGAAACGTGCTGGGGGTGGCGGCTATTTTCAGCTATCAATTCCAAGCAGCGGAGGATTTGTTTACTGGAGCAGGAGTTCCATTTTCCACCTTGTCCAACTATACCGCCCTTTTAGGTGTGGCCCGCGAGCAGGGGATCATTGATGAGGCAAAAGAACAGCTCCTGTCCGAATGGCGGAAAGCACCGCAAACCTTTTATCAAGCGTAACTGCAAAAAGATGTTGACAACATGATTGATTCGCATTACGATAGTTTCATTCCTTTTGAAAAAACTTTGAATATGACTATATTCTCTTTTCTTATCGAGAGAGGTGGAGGGACAGGCCCGATGAAACCTCGGCAACCCATTCTGATTCGTCAGATGAAGGTGCCAATTCCTACAGGAGAACATCCTGAAAGATAAGAAGGAACTCTCATTTCTGTTACATATGTAATAGTGGTGCGCTCCTTCTTATTTC
>DASQNU010000216.1:0-2786 GCA_035644815.1 Bathyarchaeia archaeon
TTCACGCTCGTCCTGTTTTCCCTCCTGGACTAGGACACGCTGTATTTTGATAAAATCATCGCTCAGTTTACGCAAACGTTGAAACTCAGCTGGGTCAATCGCTTCCTTTACATGGAGCTCCAAATCGATCCAGCTCCCTGCATCGCGTCCCTCTGCCAGCCACTGCTCTACCTGGGCAATCCCCTCCGTTGCCTTCCAGCGAGCCAGAGGGCGTCCGCTTGTCAGATAGACGATTTCCTCCTGCACCGGCTGACCTGGTATCGCCTCAACGATGACGACTGCCTTGCTCTGCCCCGCCTCGGAAAAGCTGTAAGCCAGTGGCGATCCGCTGTAGCGAATTAAGGGTGCGTCACTCAGTTTTTGCAGGCGATGAAGATGCCCTAAAGCCACATAGTGTGCATTCTGAGGAAAAGCCGATGGCGATACCGTCAACGCTCCCCCGATTTGAATCGGCCGTTCCGACTCCGTCTCCATCCCGCCCATGACAAAGAGATGGCTGGTTACCAGATTCACCGTATCCGTCCGAAACTTCTGCGCATATTCAGCCAACAGCTTCCCAATCCGTTCCGAGTAGGCCTGCTGCATCTCTTCTTGGGTAAAAGACTCGCTGATCAATTCCTTTAGCCGTGATTCCGATGGATAGGGCAATGCGATGATGACTGCATGATGAGGGATTCCCGGCAAGGCCAGCTCTAACCAGGAAGGGCCTGCTTCGATAATCCGTACACGCTCCGTCTCATCCCCTCCAGCTGTACCGACAAAGGGAGTTTCCTTCGGTAAGCCAAGCAAAACAATTCCATGTTTATAGGCCAATGGAGCAGCTGCACGAACGCGCTCAGGTTGATCATGGTTTCCAGCGATCACAACCACGCCTCGTTTTCCTTCCGCTGCAAGCCGTTCCAATGCGTCGTAAAAAAGCTCTTCTGCCCATGCCGGCGGGTTGACCGAATCATAGACATCCCCGGCGATCAGCACAAGATCGACTTTCTTTTCCTCTACAATCTGGCAAAGTTCGTCGATAAACGCCGTCTGCTCGAAACGGCGGTCCCGTCCTTCCAACGCTCTGCCAAAATGCCAGTCCGCGGTATGTAAAATACGCATCTGCTTTCACCTCTAACGATCATTTGTTTGCCTTCTTTTCATTGTATCAAAAGTTAGCGGGTGTCTGCGCGGCTTATTCACTGGAAAATGTGTTTCGTGGTTCGTGGTTCGTGCCGTAGTGGTGGGGGAAGGGAAGAACGGGCGGAGCTCCGAAGTTGCCACACCCGCAAGGGGGTGGAGACTGTCCGGTTCCGCTTGCAAAAACGGTACGTCGCGCAAAAGTTTCAAGGAAGCGTATTCACACGCAGAGGTTGCGCGACAAGCGTGTACCGCTTTTGCAAACTCCACCTAAGTAGGTGTGTCAAAAACTCCGCCCCGTCCCGTTCTTCCCTTCCTCTCGTGGCGATTGTTCTTTTCCAGTCCCACAAAAAAAGAAAGGATGAAATGACAACCTATTTCCTGACTAAGGCTTTGGACAAGATCTGTATAGCTTTAAAGTCTTAAGCTTTTAAGGATTTTTCTAAATGCTTCTGCTACGCAGGAGAGCATGTCTCGCAGCGGAGCGCCTGCGGAGCCCGACCAAGCGGAGCAGCAAATCGCGGGAAAAAGGGGTTCAAACCCGGATAAGCTTCGAAGCGTTTACTACTTTTTGCACACCCCCGCGATTTGTTGTGAAGCGGCCAGTACCCACCCACAGCGGGGCGTAGAATGAAGCGGAGAGGCGAGACATGCTCTCTCCACGGATGCCACGCATTCAGCAAAAAACCGCCCCCCAGAAATCTCTGAGAAACGGCTCACAATCATCTTATTCCTTCTCATGCCGAATTGGCACCTTTGGACTTTTCAACACCTGCAAACAAATATAAGACAATACCCCAAACAAGCACGTAATCACCATGGAATGGAAGATCGTTGCATATAAGTGCAGTTTAAAATACACGACAAACGCCCCGCTGATTACCTGAATCGTAATCAAAATAGCGGAAATCATGCTGGCCAAGTATACATCCCTGCGGCTTTCCCGATAATGGTTCATGGCATACAGCGCAACGCCCCATACCAAGAAGAACAGCAGCAACGCGCCCACGCGATGGGCAAAATGAATGCCAGCCTGTCCACTCAGCTCCGGAATCAACTGTCCGTTGCAAAGCGGCCAATCCACGCCGCACCCCATGCTCGATCCCGTATGTCTGACATATGCCCCGAGGTACACCACCCCGTACGCATAGATCGCTACGGCCCATACATACTTACGAAAACCGGATGAAACCGGCTGTTTTACGAATTCATTTCCCTTGTGCCGCTGCAAGACAAAAATCGTCAGGAGCAGCACACCTGTGAAGGCGAGCAGCGAAAATCCAAAATGCAAGGCCAGCACTGGTGAAGACTGCGGCCACATCACTGCAGATGCGCCTAAGAGCGACTCTACGACAATGAACAACAGCCCCAAAATCGCCAAGCTTTTGACTTCCCGTTTATCGCGATAACGACGCCAAGCCACAATCGAAAAGACGACTACCACTAAGCCGGCGATGCCGGTAATAAAACGATGGCTATATTCGATCAGCGATTCCAATGTATACTCAGGAACCCATTTTCCGTTACAGAGCGGCCAATCGTTGCCGCACCCTAATGCTGATTCCGTTTTGGTCACAAGCGAACCTGCCACCATCACGAGAAACATGAGAATGGTCGCAGAGATCGCCAGCCAACGCAGCGATTTATCCATATTTGTCCCTCTTTTC
>DASQNU010000217.1:0-13860 GCA_035644815.1 Bathyarchaeia archaeon
TTGCCGGGCTTCATCGGGCCAGTCCCTCCGCCTGCTCTGGATAAGAGTATCCATTACGGATTATACATTAATGGTTTTTATAGGGTGTGTCAATACTTATTATCGCAAATCATATTTCCCTCTAACCATGACGTACGCAATACCGTCATAATTAGGCGCCAAGCGCAATCCGCGGTTATCGGAACGGGCGATCAAGAGCAAGTGGTTGGCCGCGACCCAAGCTCCTGCGCGAAGATCCGCACCAGCGGTCAGGTCGGTCAAGCCATCGCCATTCTTTCCTGCTACCGAGACGACACTTCCCGTGCGAACGATGAACTCTGTTCCTTCATAGCCATACAGCGTCTGCCCTGGAGTCAGCTCAACCACCTTCAATGTACTGGTTGACCCTCCACCGCCGCCAATGGCTGCAATTTGTTGATCCACATAGCTTTTGGTGACAACCGGATCATCTGCCGATCCCGGCACTCCTGTATTTCCCGCCGCCCATACCTGGGTGGTTGCTACCACTGCCCCAATGAGAGCAGCAGCAATTGTTCCCTTCATCACATTCTTCATCCAAATGCTCTCCCTTCCCTCTACAACTTGTATGCCTTGGCAAGCAGCACTACCATTTCGGCACGGCGCGCATATGCGTTTGGTTTGAATTGGTTTGCTCCATAACCGCTGATCCAATCTCGTGTGGTCAACGACTCAATGGCTGGAGAAGCCCAGTGGTTGGTTGCCACATCCGAGTAGGACGAGTAGCTGTGTTTATAAGTATACAGATTTTGCGCCCGCGCCACCATCACTGCCATCTCGGCACGGGTCAGCGGACTGTTCGGTTTAATGGTGCTGTTAGGATACCCCTGCAGGATGCCCATGCGATAGGCTAGCATCATGTTATTGTAAGCCCAGTGTCGCTTAGTCAGGTCCTTAAATTTGCTGCTGCCCGTGTACGAGCCCACCTGAATTCCTTTTTCCCGCATGGATTGGATCAGCATGGTAGCAAATTCGGCCCGTGTCACCGTCTGGTTTGGACGGAATGTGAAATCCTGGAACCCTTTGACGACACCCTTCTGGCTCAGACGCGCGATCTCATTTCTTGCCCAATGGGTTGAAATATCCCGATAGCCTGCGATCAGACGCTGCTGGGTCACCGTTAGGCGATAGGTATCGTATTTAATGGGAACCATACTATTTAAGCGGATGTAATAACGGCCTGGCTTCAGACGCATCCCGACGATATCCTTACCAGTGTCAGAGAGCTGTGCCACTTCATTTTCCGAGGCTAGCGCGTAGTTCAGTTGGGAATCGTACAGTGCGAGCAACACCCCTGAAGTGACCGGAATGTACGGAGCGCGGATCGTGACGTATGAATCCGCTGGGACATCAAAACGGAACCAGTCGTAATCATAGCGATTCGGCAGTGTTCCTGTCATAATGCTGCCGTTTATCATACCCGAAGCAAGGCGGTTGGTATTATTCGGCTCGTTCGTATCTTGCCGCTCCGGTGTATAGGTCAGGTCAAACTGGTACTCCCCATTGACCTGATTGCCCCAATACTCCGACAGCATGATGTAATATTTGCCCGGAGTCACTTCCTTGCTGATCTTTTCCGTCTGATCGTCCCGCGTGCTGTTGTCATACTTTGGATCCCAGCCCTGCTTCTGCTTACCGATCAAGACCGCCAAATCCATCCGATTGGTATCCGTGGTGACGGTCAGATTCATCCTACCGTTTTCCCGGACATAATAAGAGAACCAGTCCTGATCCTTTTGTTCGTGAAAATTACCGATGAGCTTAATATGATTCCCGACGAGCGGCCTTGCCGTGGCCTCGTCATTATTGCGCTCATAGCGATCCGGAGTAATGGTGAACCTGCTGGTCAGGACATAGCTGAAAGCCCCGACGCCCCCACTTCGCTGCAGCTTCATGTACAATCTGCCTTCTTTTACTGCAATTCCGGCCGAGTCGCTGTTTCCTATGTAATAGGTGAAGGGCTGCTTGTCTTCCGGATAAAAAGTGGCAGCCAGCGATACGATCGAGTTGGTTGATACATAAGCATTCAGCGTGACTTTTCCATCATAAGGAATGTCCATGTAATACCAGTCTGTCTGATCCGTCGCATGCAAAGATGCTCGCACCTGCGATTCGATCGGGAATGCCTTCGCTGTGCCTTGCGTGTTATTCGACTCGGAAATATCACGGGATGGGGTCACGCGCAACGCCTTGCTCACATCGAGCAGCCCATACCCCGTCTTGCGGTCCCAACCCTTTTCCCCTAGATCGACTGCCGACTGATACAACAGCTGGCGCACATCCAGCGGTGTCATTTTGGGATACTTCGCCAGAATCAAAGCTGCTGCCGCCGCAACCTGAGGGGCAGCCGCCGATGTACCTGCCAATGTCCCGTAGCTTCCGCCTTTTTTCGTCGTGTACACGTTGTTTCCCGGGGCCATCAATTTTAGCTCTGGTCCAAAATTGGAGGAGTAGAGCGGCTGGTTGCTGCTGTTCACCGCTCCAACGGCTATCACGGTTGGATAAGCGGCCGGATAGGCTACCCGACTTGATTCGTTTCCTGTCGCCGCTACCAGCACCACGCCGCGTGCTTCTGCGCGGCTCACAGCCTCTTCCAAGGCACGCGTCGTATTCAAAGCACTCATCGACATGACGATGACTTTGGCCCCTCTATTCACAGCCGTATTGATCCCCTGTGCGATGACATCCACGTTATTCTGGCTGCCATAGCGGTCCAACACCTTGATCGGCAGGATCTTCGCATTCCAGAGAACTCCTGAGACCCCAATGCCGTTGTTTCCTTTTGCCGCCAGAATCCCTGCTACACTTGTCCCATGACCGAAATCATCCTCCGGCGATCTGCCCGGGCTCAGCAAATTGACACCAGGAAGCAGATTGGGCTTCAAATCAGGGTGGTCGGTATCTACGCCCGAATCCAGCACGGCAATGGTAATCGCCTGATTGCCCGTGGCGATATTCCAAGCTTTATCCGCCTTAATCTGTTTCAGATAGGTCTGGTTTTTGTAGTAGCGATCATTGGTTCCTTCGAGCGCTTGGGCTTTGTGCGGAATTCCCTGGATCAATGACAATGCCATCATTACAGCAAGGAGTGCTCGAAGCAGCTTACGAACATTCATTTCTTGGTTCCTTCTTCCCCTGGTTCTTCGATTTTTATCGTATATAGACAATCTCTGGGGCTTCTGTATCTAGTTGTTGGCTGTTTCTGTGAATCACCATGCGACTGCCGTCAGAAATACGGGTATATTCGGGCAATAGTCTGTTCGGGTTATAGGCGTAGTACGGACGATTGCTTAAGATTTCATATATACTCGCCATTTCGCCTTCACGAACGATGAATATTTCCTCTGTATCTACTTCTTTCAATAATTTCTTCAACGTTTCCAATTGCCTGTCGCTGCGAAGGATATCCTTCATATAAAAATAGGTAGGAGAATCGCCGCCGATGTAAATTCCTTCTTCTCCTGCCGCCCACGTGACTTGATCGGTAACCGGAAGAATCAAAAGCGTCAGCATCATGATAATGGTGGCAATTTTTTGATGAAAGCGCAACTTTCCTCCTCCTTTCCTTTCATTCCTCTTAGTCTAGCACAGATAAATGAAGGAGCAAAAGAGACCTTACGCATCTGGCAAAATGTCACCAACCCCGCTTCCTCTGACTTCCTGTAGGCGCTCCATTTGCAATCTAGTAGAATGAAGCCACAATCCGAGTCGAGCAGGAGGACCCTACATCATGCATCTTACCCATCGATTCCGCTTGACGACAGCCAGCTGTCTATTGGCAACAAGCTTGCTTATACCGACTGGCTCTAGCGCCCTTGCAGAGACCCAGTCAGCTGTTGTCTCGCAGAACGAAGTCTTGGTGGTCTGGGAACAAGCGCATCAGCATGCTTCCCCTGTGGTGAGTGTGTTTGAACCGAAAACGAAAACAGATGCCGAGCAATTGATCGAGCAGCTTGCCGACCGGGAAGGCGTCCAATCTGTGGAGCAAAACCATCTTGTGCAGATTCCGGAACCCCCGAGAAGCATGAAAGCAAATACAGTACGACCAAACGACCCTGGAAATACGGAACAATGGGCCCTATCCCGCTTGCAAGCGCCAGAAGCGTGGTCGCTGACGGCCACCGCCAAACGAACTATAAAAGTCGCTGTCATCGATACTGGCATCGATCTGGACCATACAGATCTGGCTGGCCGTATCATCGATGGTTACGACTATGTGGAAAATGACTCGGTCCCAGATGATGAAAATGGCCATGGCACACACGTCAGCGGCATCATCGCCGCACTGACTGACAACAGCCTGGGTGTATCCGGACTGAGCGGCAAGGCCGATGTACGTATTATTCCCCTTAAGATATTAGACGGAGAAGGCACCGGTTCCGTTTCAAACGAAGTGAAAGCAATCTATGATGCCGTCGAAATGGGGGCATCCGTCATCAATCTAAGCTTAGGTTCTACGCTTCCCTCCAAAGCTGAGCATGATGCCATTCGGTACGCTACAGGAAAAGGTGTACTGGTTGTAGCAGCGACCGGGAATGAGGCAGATGATGTCGATTACCCCGCTGCTTATCCAGAATCGATTGCCGTAGCAGCAACAAACGAACAGGATGAAGTCCCGTTCTTTTCCAACAACGGACCGGAAGTGGATCTTGCTGCTCCAGGTTTAGACATTGTCAGTACAGTGATCGATAACCAGTACGCTTATATGAGCGGAACCTCTATGGCTGCACCGCATGTTAGCGCCCTCGCAGCGCTCCTGCAAGCCGCGTCACCGAAGCCGCTCGCAGCAAGCGATCTGAGAGCGCTCCTGACAAGCACCGCTGCAGACATCGAGGTACGGGGCAAAGATCGATACAGCGGCTATGGGCGCATTGATTTTCTCCAAGCGGTAAAGCAAGCAGCAGACGCTCCCGTTACAGCAGCTGCCTTCACACTGGAAGAGCTCAAGCGCGACCCGGAGCACTATTATGATTTTTTCACTCAATACCGCAGCGACGAGATTCTGGTCACTAATGACAAGGGCAGCAGCTACACATGGAAAACCTTGCTCTCGCGGACCAGCACCCTTGCCAGTATCTTAAAGGAAAATCCTGAACAGGTGACTTTTTCCTTAAAGCAAAAAAGCGCTCCTCGGGAGAAAAGGAGCGGATTTATTCGCTCATCCACACCTGCTTGGGGCGGAAACGGCGTAAGCCTCTATCCCTCCCTCGAGGTACAACTGGACGCTTCGCCGATTGCTGCCACCTTGCAAAAATATGTGAAGCTGATAGATTCCCAGGGGCATGCGATGCCTGGCACCGTGCTCACCAAATGGTCGGGCAACCGCTTTACGGTTGATGCCGACAGCCCGCTCACTGCTAATGAGCACTATCGAGTGATGTTCATGGATGTCATTCCTTTGGCATCTTTTACGACAACCGATCGTACACCTGAGCATGACCGCTATGTGAAGTCATTTGGCACGCAGCGGAATGTTTCTCGAACCAAAACCTTCGAGATTGGCTTTACCCAAGCGATGAATGCCAATAGCGTCAACACTCAGACCATCTGGATCGAAAACGACCGGCAAGAAAAGATCCCCGCTACATTAACGCTCGCTCGTAACAATCGAGAAATTCGGATAAGACCAGCTACTGCTTTAAGACCCGGTGAGATGTATTTTCTCATCATTACCGACCAGATCCGCTCCCAGAACGGGCTTGCTTTGGGCAAACCGACCATCATGCCGTTCCGTGTCAAACATTGATCTAACAAACAAAATGAAAATCCCTGATGTCCGTTGAGACATGAGGGATTTTTGTGGTTTATTGCATCAAGCCTTTTTTCGTATCGTCATCTTTGCTTTGCTGAGGCTGTGGAATATACGCCACGCAATCCTCTGGAGATACTTGCTTCAGCTTGATGGATTCCTCCGGTACGTAGAAGGTCCATACCCGGCTGCTTTGTGGATCGACCCGAAGATTGCTCAATTCATAGCGGACCCGCGCTACTTCTCTTCCTTGCTTATCATGAATGCGAATCGGCACTTCAGTGAATTCCAAGCGTTGCCCCAATCCGTTTCGGAACAGCACGACGATTTTAAATCCACCCTCATCCCCTGCTGCGATGTCCAATACTTGCAGATCGACTTGCCCCGGGATCGCTTCGATTTTATCTTCTGCATGCTCCATATACTTGCCAAGCTCCTGCTCGGACAAGCCATTGGTATCTGTATATTTCTCTGGCGTCAATTCACGTTTTTTCGGTTTGCCTTCATACGAGAGCGTCAACGGCACTTCCTGCTCCGGCACGCGGGTGAACTCTTCCCAGCGGAACATGAATTCACTCGGGCGGCTGACAAACTTACCCAAGATCCCAAAAGGCATCATATCAAAGGTCTTGCGGGCCACCACTTCGCCGTCTGGTGTCGTCAGGACGAGGGGCAGCTTTTGCAGCAGAATATCGCGATTACATGCATTACGCAGGAACGCAAGAACGAGATACCCATCTGGTGTTACATTTGTAAAGAAGGGTAAAATACCTACTTCGTCTCGTACAACCGGCGGAAATTGTTCATGAATATATTCAAGCAACTCTTCTTCCATGTCTTCCAGTTTGCTTTCCCACGGTCCATGCAAGATCACGGACAGCTCTTTTGATTCCACGCGATTTGCGGATTGCTCAGGGTGATCCAATCCAGAGACACCGAGATAAGATTCTTTTTGCAAATGCTCGCGAATCTCTCCCCGCACCTGTTCCAGACTTTCCTGTGTTCCAAACCAATTCTCCAGTAACCAACTCATGAAAAAACCTCCTCGAGAGCCACACACTCACTTATGTATCTTGGTGTACTTATTTGACTATCAGCGCCCAATGACGCAACACCGTATCCGGCTTTTTCACCAATTCAGGCGGGAATACCATAATCCACGGCTTGCTGGTACCCGGACGCACATGAATTTTGTCCGTCTGGATTAAGCCCTCAGCGATCACGCTGCCATCCGGGTCCTTGATGGTGATATCCAGTTTTTTAGGTGAATATACCCGGTCCGTCGCATTTTGGAATAGCATCGCTACCACAAGGCGTCCGTCCTTCATCCTTACGATGTCAAAACCAGTTACTTCCACTGTATTCTTCTTTATTGGAGGCAGTACTTGCATTATGTATTCCAGGCGATTTTTTTGCATGTCGGACATTTTAGCTTCCATCGCTGGATCTAGATCTAGCTCACGCGGCCATTGGTATACGCTCTTGCCTACATGCAGCTTCACTTTCCAACGACTGAAGGCAAAATTGTCGCTGACAAAACTGTCCGCCGGGAAAAAGACTTCCCACGGACGGCTGGTATTGGACGGTATTGCCCCCAGCTCTTCCATATTAAATGTGTGGCGCGCAAACAGGCGATCATCCAGATAGACGGAAAGCGTTATCGTTTTGAAACGAACCGGATACACCGTACCATTGCGGAAAAACATAGCTACGGTAATTCCGCCGTCAGCAGGAATCAAGCTGAAGCCAGTCACACCCACCGTACCGACAACCATCTCGGGCAAATCCGCTTGCAAAAAGCGTAACGCATACTTTTTCTCGGAATCCAGCATCTCTTCCCACAAAGGATGGAGTGACAGCTCGGTTTTTACTTTTTTTCGTTCTTTCTTTGGCGCTGGCGCAGGCTTGTCCGCGGTCTCTGCTGCTGTGACAGTATTCCCCGCTTCCTGCAACTCCTCTGCTTCCACGATCGACTCTTCCTGAATCTCTTTCTTTAATTCTTCAAGGGAACGCGCGTCATCGCGATCCTTGCCGAACCAGTTTTTTATAAATGAAAACATCGTATCCCCCTCTTCGTCTCTCTTCTGAGGTCTTCTTATTATCATATCGTTTTTGGACCAACAGGGTCAAATCACTTGCTGGTTTATTCGCTTTGGGGCACCCGCACGCTCCAACGGCTGAAATCAGGGTTTTCTTTGAGAATGCTCTCCGGCGGGAAAATAAACAGCCATGGCTTGCTGGTTTCCGCATTGACGGTGAGCGAGCCAAGCTCAAACAGACCTTGCGCCACCGTTTCTCCCGTCGCGTCTATCAGGGCAAGCGGCAGTTTTTCAAAGGAGAGTGAACGCTCCGAGCCATTGCGGATCAACAGGAGAGCACGCAGGCTACCGTCTTCGCTTTTGGAAAGTTGGACGCTTTGCACGTTGACCTCTCCCGGTTTCAGTGCAGGCAGTCGCTTCGCCAGTTCGATCAAGGAATCCTTTTGCGCATCAGACAGCGACTTGATCCAAGATTCCTCCAGCTCCAGCTTTTGCGGGAGGACCATTTTTTTCTCCGCGATCTCGAAAGCCAGCTTCCAGTTACGCAACGCTACATTGACCATCAGATAATGTTCCCGGCTGAAAATAAATTCCCACGGTCTGGCATGAAACGGCGGAATCTCACCCAGCTCTGACAAGTCAAACGACTGCCGTGTGAACAGCTGGTTGTCCTGAATCAAGACTACCAGATTCATTTTTCCCAACGTGATCGGATTCGGGGAAGCGTTGCGGACAAAGGCCACGACCACAATCCCCTCCTCATGGGGCACCAGACTGACCCCGGTCAGCGAAACATTTCCGGGAGCAATCGGCGGTAGCTCGGATGCCATAAAGGAAAGAGAATACTTTTGCTGCATTGACAGGTTCTCTTCCCACGACTCATGCAAGGAAATCGGCGTTGTTACTCCCTCAGTCGGTTCCGCTTGTGGTTCTCTCTCTTTTTCTTCTTTCATTGTATTCGCTTCGGAGGCCGCCAGAATGGACTCCTCCTTGATTTCTTCTTTTAGTTCCTTGGGGTCGGACTTTCCCGACAGAAAATTTTTCACAAATGATAACATGTCATGTCGCTCCCTACCTGTACTCCCTGCCCATCGACATTCCAAATAAAGGGGATGGACATTCCTGCCATACACTATAGCATATTACCACCCGTTTTCAAAACGAAACGGCGCCACCCGCTTGGGTAGCGCCGCTGTGGAACATTAGGATTGAGTTGTAGTGGTTGTTTCGGTTGTAGTTTCAGTAGTTGTTTCAGTTGTTGTATCGGTTGTTGTGTCAGTTGTTGTGTCAGTTGTTGTGTCAGTTGTTGTATCGGTTGTTGTGTCAGTTGTTGTATCGGTTGTTGTGTCAGTTGTTGTATCGGTTGTTGTGTCGGTTGTTGTGTCGGTTGTTGTGTCGGTTGTTGTGTCGGTTGTTGTGTCAGTTGTTGTGTCAGTTGTTGTGTCGGTTGTTGTGTCGGTTGTTGTGTCGCCTTCAGTTGCCTCTGGATCTTCAATGATCACGATCTTGCCTTCCTCTTGGTAGCCCACTTCCGCATTCAAGCTTTCCCCGATAAAACGGAGCGGCAGGAACATACGACCATTTTTGATCACTGGTACGCTATCCAAAGTAACGGTCTCGCCATTTACCACTGCTTCGTTTTTATCCAGATACAGCGTGATTTTGCTTTCACCACGTGTAATTTCAACCGTTTTCGTTTCAGCGCTGTAGTTTACTTCTGCTTTCAGCGCTTTACTGATCGCACGCACTGGCACCATCGCTCTGCCTTTCGAAACGAACGGTTGTTGCTCAGCTTCTACTTCTTCGCCATTTACAAAAGTCTTGAGCGTTTCATCACCAGTTTGCTCGTACAGCTCGCCCAGTTTTTCGTATTGCGCAGTGTCACCAGGCTTGTACACTTTTTCCAACAGTTCTTTTTGAACCGCGAGTGCTTCACCCAATGCGGAGGCAGTTTCCAGTTCTTTTGTCAGTTCTTCGTATTTCGCTTGGATTTCCGGAGTAATTTCCGTTGCTTTTTTCAGTTCTTGACGAAGAGTAATGATTTCTTTTTTCAGTTTTACCGCTTCTTTTACGGCTTGTTTTTTGGTAGGAGCTGCGGTGTCAGCTGGCTGCTCTGCTGCTGGGGCTTCCTCTACAGTTCCTTCTACTTCTGTCTCTACTTCTACTTCTGCTTCAACTTCTACCTCAACGCCTGCATCGAGAGAAAGCCCATCTTTTTCGCTCTCTTCAGAAGATTCCTTCGTTTCTTTTCCGGACTTGTCCGGTTTTCCTGTATCTTTATCAGCCTTGCCATTGCCAGTGTCCTTATCGGATTTGCCGCTGTCAGAACCCTGCTTGTCCTCTTTTGCTGGCTTGCTTTCTTTTTCCGAACCGCCGCCCGTCTCCTTCGCAGGCTTGGCCGCTTGGACAGCCAGTGGAGAAACGGAAGATAATAACGCTACAGAAAGAATCATGGGAAACCATTTTTTCATTTCGGTGAAACCTCCTTGTTGTTTTTTAATGGTATTTCCCTTATTTGAACACAAGTAAACCACCGCTTTCATGGTGCTAAAGTTATATTTTTATATGAAAACCAATAGACTTCAGTCCTGTTAATCTATTTAAACTGGATTAAACAACCTTGTATTGTAAATTCTGGATTTTTAAAAAACTCCCGACCAAGTCCGGATGGCTCGATCGAGAGTTTCCATGGTTTATTCGGTTACCGTAATTGTTATTTTCACCGTTTTTCCGCCATACTTGGCTGAAATCGTTGCTCTTCCCTTAGCTACCGCGGAAATTTGCCCTTCATCATCTACAGAGGCTACTTTTTCATTCGACGAGGACCACTCAATGTCTTCGGTTACCTCATCCATAGAATCATCCCGGTAGGTCGCCTCTAACGCTGGTGTATAGGTCTCTTCGCGCTTCAACGTTTTTTTCGTGGCATCGGCTTCCAACTTTTTCAAAGTGGTGTCTACACTGATGCTGATGGATTTGCCACGGTAGGCCGCCGTTATTGTGGCTTTCCCGAACCCTTTCGTGACGATCTGTCCGTCTTGATACTCCGCCACATCGTCATTGCTCGTCTTCCATGTGGCTTCCTCGGTAACTTCTTCTTTTTCACTTCCATAGATAGCGTTGAGCTTGATAGCCGCAGCATCGTCCGGCTTCATCAACAGCTTGCTAGGAGAGGCATCCAGCTTCGTCAGTTGGATCGATACGCTTACTCTTACCGATTTCCCGCCGTACGAGGCAGTGACATAGGTCCGGCCAACGTTTTTGGCGGTAACAATCCCATCTTTAACTGTTGCTACGGTCTCATCATTGGAGCTCCATTCAATCTTTTCAGGAGCTACCGTTTCGGTGGATTTATCCCCATACGTAGCCGTTATCTTGATTGTAGAAGTGCCATCCGGCTTTAACGACAGCTTGGACGTGGAAGCTTTCAGGCTAGAGACTGTGATTTCTACCGGTATCTTGATGGTTTTTCCGCCAAAGTCAGCCGTCACGTTTGTTTTCCCAAAACCTTTTGCGGTTACGAGTCCATTCTCGACTACCGCGACCCGCTCATTTTGCGACTCCCATTCCACTTCGGACGTGACATCCTTTTTGGAATCATCGGAAAAATAGGCGGTTACAGACAATTGAGACTGTGCTTCCGGCTTGAGAACAAGCTTCTTGGAACTAGCGCTGATTCTCTCCAGCTTGGCTGCATTTTCCCCTGCTTCCTCAGCACCATCCTGCCATGCCTGATATAGGTTGAGGAAGCCCTCACCGTACAGATCATCGTCACCCTTATCCCCTAGATCCGTGGTCGCTTCGAGCAACAGGTCCGTGAGCTCATCGGGCTTCAGATCCGGGTTTTGTACCTTCAGCAGGGCTGCCGCTCCGGAGACAAACGGTGTCGCCATCGAGGTGCCATTCGCGTACTCGTAGTCACCGCCTGGCCAAGTGCTGAGGATGTTTTCTCCCGGTGCGGCAATATCGACACTGTCCCCGTAGTTGGAGAAGTATGCGCGCTCCAGATCTTCATCGACGGCGCTCACTGTAATTACGTCGGAAATGGATGCCGGAATGTAGTAGGCTGTATCATCCCTTTCATTTCCGGCAGCGGCGACGACCACAGCTCCCTTGTCCATGGCGTATTCCACAGCCTCGATCATCGTTCTAGGTTTTCCATCTAATTGCTCGTCCCACTCCCCACCGAGACTCACATTAATCACATCAGCCCCCAGGTCTGCAGCATCCATGATTGCCATTGCTACATCATCCAAGGTGCCCTCCCCTTTTTTGTTCAAGACTTTTAATGGGAGAATGTTCACATCAACAGGTCCTACCGTGCCTGCAATCCCTACTTGGTTCAGCTCTGCTGCAAGAATTCCCGCTACATGCGTCCCATGTCCGCTGTCGTCCATTGCATCGGAGTCGTTATTGACATAATCGTAATCGTTCTTGGTATCCACACGGCTGGCCAGATCCGGATGCGTGTAGTCCACCCCGGTATCGACGACTGCGACCGTTACTTCCGCGGTATTTGTTGCTTCTGCCCAAGTCTCTGCGGCATGGATCGCATCCAATCCCCACTGCTCGGAATAGTTCGGGTCACTAATCTTTCCAAACGCACGCATGGTAATATTAGGTTCGATATATTCCACGTTAGGGTTGGAGGAGAGTCTTGCCAGCGCTTCCTCTTCGGTGGCCTTGTCCAGTTTCATCACCATCAGTTGGTTGTCTACACTTAGAACTGACGCCCCTTTTGCAGATATCAGCGATTTAGCCGACAAGGCAGATGCTGTTTTTTTTATTTTAATAATGTACTCGCCCGTCTCACTTCGTGCAGTCGATGGCAAGCTCGCTTCTGCACTTGCCTCGTGAGTCCATGCACCTGATTGCGCTACGAGCGTGAATAATGAGAAGGCTACGACAATTTTGCCTAGTTTGCGCCCTTGTTCTTTCATCTGCATCTCTTTTTCTCCTTTTGGTCCGTCGGTCTTACACTTGTTCCTATGTATTACCCTTTTTTCCAAAGAGTCAAAACCCCATTCCTGCTGGTCACGGCGCTTACCGTGTAGGGGAATGGGTTTTCGTATGCTTTCTATGTAGTATAGCAGTGAAAGATTTGGAATTCATTTGTCCCATAAAAAAGGCATGCCACCGCAGTTTCGGCGCAATTTGACCAGGTTTAGGCTTATTTGATCAGTTCATTACAGGAACGATTGCACTCCTGACAGATGACTCTTCCTTTGAAATAGATGGAATCCATCGTGATCGTCCCGCAAAACGTACAGCCCGGCGAGTACTTACGCAGAATGAGCATGTCACGGTCCACGAAAATTTCCAGCGAATCGGATATCTCGATATTCAAGGAACGGCGAAGCTCGATGGGTAGGACGATTCTCCCAAGGTTGTCCAGCTGGCGGGTGATCCCTGTCGAATGCCCCGCTCCTTTCACCTCTTGGCTGGATGAAGTGGTCATGGACAAGATTCTGTTTTTCTGATAATGCGAGGCACAAAAGCCTTTGGCGTAATAGGCACCTTGACAGCCCGGTACTTGGCAAATGCGTTCCATCGCTGCAGCCGTCTCTTGTAAGGAAGATTCTCTGCTTGGATCGTGTCTTTGTTGCAATCGGTGTGCTTGGTAGTGCTTGGCACAGTACCCTTTGGCCACGTGTCTGCCTTGGCAACCAGGGATTTGACAGCTGCGATTTGGCATTGTTCCGATTCCTCCCAAGTGATTTTGCTGGGGTCCCGAGAGTTGGGGTTGTCCCTTCCATTAATTGTAACAGGGTGGGGTGGGTGGTGTGTACGGGAGGATTGCCCTATCTATGTGGGGGTGGAGTGGTTATATGGTTGCAAAAAAGGGCGGACGGGATCGAATACGCTAATATGATATTCTCATGGAAAACTCACTTCCAAATTCCACTGATTTCCATTCCTTTCGAATCTGGAACTTCCAAATTCCTTGTTTCTACAAATGTAAGGGTAATAATATCCCCTTTCTTTCCTAGAGTCAGTAGAGTTCCTCAAAGTGTCCGACGATTTTGAATTCTAGTATAGGTTTGTGCTATTAAC
>DASQNU010000218.1:0-60487 GCA_035644815.1 Bathyarchaeia archaeon
GCATCCAAGATTGGTTATGTTTAAGACTTGCGGCGAATGTCCATGTCTGATATTCTAATTAAGCAGTCTCGCAAGGGATTGCCTGGTGGCGATGTTAGGACTGGGTCCTGTGCAACGCGAACCCGCGAACGGGTCAGGTCCGGAAGGAAGCAGCCATAAGCGGTCATTCGTGTGTGCCGCAGGGTTGCCTGGTCTGAAGTCGCCATTTTGCTATTTTCATACGTAAAAACAACCTTACATGCGCAACATATCGGTCTTCATCCGATATGTTGTTTTTTGGTTTTGTCGAAAAGTGCGGTTTCCATCATTTTTTGACGGATTATAGCGAAACATTTTGTAGGCCCAAAAAGCACGTAACGGCAGGGCTTCCCCTGTTTTTTAGCGAAAACCTAACAGTGGACTGTTCACAAGAAATAAAAAGGTTGGGGGGGAGCGACAGTGGAGGCAGCGTATTCTTTGCAACTGTTAGGTTCGCCTATACGTTTGCAGCAGTATATGCGGCAACTACCCAATGCTGTTTTATTGGTTGATCGAACAGGGATGATCGTGGAAGTGAATGAGATTTTGCTGCGTGCAACGGGATTTGCACGGGAAGAGCTCATCGGTCGACCTTTTCGGCTGATCGTGCCGGGGAAGGGAACAATCAGGCAGTTTTACGAGCAAATGCTGGAAAAGGAAGTGCAAAACAGCCAGCCTGTCGAGCTGGAATGGCGTAATAAGCAGGGGAAAAGTGGGACGTCCAACGCGATGGTCCTGGTGCAGGAGTCAGAGGATTCCCTCTATATGATTCACCTGTTCCAACTGGAGCGTGAGCATGGACATCTATTAGCGCAGCGATTTTTTCAAAGGCTTGGCAACGATAACAGTCTCGGCTTCATTATGATTGATGCCACAGGAGACATCGTGGAAATTAATCAATTAGCCTGTCGTGTGCTTGGCGTAGAAAAGATCTCGGTGATCAACCGCAATCTGGATGATGTGTTTGCCAGAGTTCCGGAAAGCCATCGTCTCATTCAAAGGGATCTGCTGACAGGGGTTAAGCAGCAAAACAATGCGATGTATTGGACTAACAACAATCAGCGATTTGAATTGCTGGTCGATTCCGGGACGCTGCAGGATGAGAGTGGCAAAACCGTGGGCGGCTACATTTTGTTTAAGGATATTACCAATTTGCGCTCAATTGAACAGAAGATTGAACGAAATGAGCGGCTCGCGATGATTGGTCAGATCGCAGCGGGCACCGCACATGAGATACGCAATCCGCTTACCTCCATTAAGGGATTTCTGCAGATGTTTTCCCAGCTTTTTGAGGATATTGGGATGGAGCGGGAAAAGAGCTACACCGAGATTATGTTGACGGAAATCAACCGCATTAATTCGCTGGTGAACGAGTTTTTGCTGCTAAGCAAGCCAAGGGATGTACAATATTCCATGGTTGATTTGAATACGGTCTTTGAAGAATTATTGCCGATCGTGGAAAGTCAGGGGCTCTTGTACGGTATCGATGTGAAATATTCCTCGCGTGGACTTTTGCCCACTGTGGTAGGCGATGCAGAGCTGCTTAAGCAAGTATTCCTGAATATATGCAAAAATGGGATCGAAGCGATGGGGAACGAGGGGACGATTCATATTTCGCATCATTTCGAGACGGACGGTAATCGCCTCAGTATTGACATCCACGATTCGGGACCAGGCATTCCCCCATACGTGATCGATAAAATCTTTGATCCGTTTTATACAACCAAAGAAGAAGGAACGGGTCTGGGACTTGCTGTGTGTCAAAAGATCATTCATGACATTGGGGGCCAGATTCGCGTCTCGACGAAAGGGTACGGCACTACGTTTCATATTTTGCTGCCGTATATGTAGCTGTATGAACAAATCCCCTTCTTTCAACCATGGTGGTTGAGTGAAGGGGATTTTCCTCATTTTTGGGCAAGACTGATGGTTACCTCCCATACCAAAAGTTTTCTTTGTACGCATGCTCATGTATAATAAGAAGATATGAACAAAAGCCGACAAGGCGAGAACGGAAAATAGTAGACAGGGGGTGTCAGTGGATGGCTTATACAGCGTTGTATCGTGTCTGGAGACCCCAAACCTTCGGCGACGTCGTAGGGCAATCTCATGTGACGACCACCTTGCGTAACGCCATTCGTGAGGGAAGGCTCTCCCATGCGTACCTGTTCAACGGCCCACGAGGTACGGGGAAAACGAGTGCTGCGAAAATCATGGCCAAAGCGGTCAACTGCGAGCGGCCCATAGATGGGGAACCATGCAATGAATGTGGAACGTGCATCGCCATCACGGATGGCTCGGTGACCGATGTATTGGAGATTGACGCCGCCTCCAACCGCGGGGTGGAAGAGATCCGCGATATCCGCGACAAGGTGAAGTTTGCGCCGAGCGACGTAAAATATAAAGTGTATATCATCGATGAAGTGCATATGCTGACCACGGAGGCGTTCAATGCGCTCCTGAAAACGCTGGAGGAGCCGCCTTCTCATGTGTTGTTCATTCTAGCGACAACTGAGCCGCATAAGCTTCCGGCGACGATCATTTCGCGTTGCCAGCGCTTTGATTTCCATCGCATTGCACTGTCTGAGATGGTTGGGCGTTTGCAGCAGATTTGTCAGGCTCATCAAGTGCAAGCGGATCCACAGGCATTGCAGCTTGTTGCCAAAATGGCGGAAGGCGGCATGCGGGATGCGCTCAGTCTGCTGGATCAGGCGATCAGCTACAGCGGGACATCGGTGACAGCGGCTGCCATTATGCAGATCACCGGGACGGTCTCCCAGACGTATTTTTCGGAGCTGGCCAAGCTGGTGGCCGAGCAAAATGTGGCCGGGGTCATGGAACAGTTTGACCAGGTGATGGTACAGGGAAAAGATCCGGAGCATTTTTTACAGGATTTTATGTATTACTACCGTGATATGTTGCTGATGAAGACGGCGCCCAAACTTCAGGAAATTGTCGAGCGCACCTTGATTGATGACCAGTTTTCCAACGTGGCACAAGCGTATTCGCTCCCGGCTCTCTATGAGATCATTGAGGTGCTCAATACCGCGTTGACCCAGCTGAAATGGTCGACCTATTCTCGTGTACTGGTGGAGTTAACGCTGGTCAAGCTTTGTCAGCTGCCGCAAAAAAGCGCACCACAAGCGGCAGGTGGGGTCGATCATGAGGAATTAAGGACACTTCTGGGAAGAATTCATACGCTGGAAGAAAAACTCCAGCAGGTGCTTTCCGGTCAGGCTGTACTCCCGCAGGTCGGTGCCGCAGCGGAAGAGCCGAAAACACGGGAGCCTCGACGAGTGCCAGCAGCAGGTGGCGGCTCTCGCGTCTCGATCAATAAGCTGCGTGACGTTGCCCGCGCGTACGACGAGGGCTTGACCCAGAAAGTCCGCGGAATGTGGAGTCAGATCCTGCAGGAAGTGAAAAAGATCAAGATCCAGCACCAGGCGTGGCTGGTAAACGGTACACCGGTCGCAGTCGGTCAGTCGACGCTCGTCCTGGCCTTCAAGAGTCCGATCCACTGTGAAAAGACCATGGAGCCGGAGCTACGAGGTATCGTGGAACGAATCCTGCAGATGGCCACAGGCAAGCAGCTGTCTCTGCTTTCCGTCATGGAAGAAGAATGGCAGAGCGTAGAGGATCAAAAAGGAGCAGGTGATTCTGCTTCCCAAGGCTCTACAGAAGTACAGGAAGATCCCCTGGTAGCGGAAGCACTCAAGCTGGTCGGGGAGCATTTAGTAGAAGTAAAAGAGTGAAGATACAAGGAGGAAAAACCCCATGAAAAACATGCAACAAATGATGAAGCAAGTAAAGAAAATGCAGGATGACATGCAAAAAGCACAGGAAGCGCTGAAAGAAAAAATCGTGGAAGGCTCTGCAGGCGGCGGGGCAGTAACCGTAAAAGCAAACGGTCACAAACAGATCCTGGATATCGCGATCAAGCCGGAAGTGATTGATCCGGAAGATGCGGAGATGCTGCAAGACCTCGTATTGACCGCAGTGAACGATGCACTCCGCAATGTTGATGAATTGGTAAACAAAGAGATGGGCCGCTTTACCGGAGGAATGAATATTCCGGGCCTGTTCTAAGGGATCAAAGGTGGCAGCTAAAAGGAGCCTAACGAAGTGAGCATGTACTATCCAGAACCCGTTTCCAAGTTGATTGAAGGTTTCATGAAGCTGCCAGGTATCGGGCCAAAAACAGCCAGTCGGCTAGCCTTTCACGTACTGACGATGAAAGAGGATGACGTTTTGGATCTGGCCAAAGCATTGGTCAATGCCAAGCGGCAGCTGTCCTACTGCTCGGTATGCCATAATATTACCGACGTAGATCCTTGCCATATTTGCCGCGATAAACGCCGGGATGCCTCGATGATTTGTGTGGTGCAAGAGCCCAAGGACGTCGTGGCGATGGAAAAAATGCGCGAATACGAAGGGTATTACCATGTACTCCAAGGAGCGATTTCCCCGATGGATGGCATTGGCCCCGAAGATATCCGCATCCCGGATTTGCTGAAGCGATTGAGTGACGAGCAGGTAAAAGAAGTGATTCTCGCCACGAACCCGAATATTGAAGGGGAAGCAACAGCGATGTATATTTCCCGTCTGATCAAGCCTTTTGGCGTGCGTGTCACCCGCATCGCGCACGGGTTGCCGGTCGGCGGCGATCTGGAGTATGCGGACGAAGTGACGCTGTCCAAAGCGCTGGAAGGGCGTCGGGAAGTTTAACAAACATAGAAGCGTGTTGAAGCACCTGGCAATGATGATGCCGGGTGTTTTTGCTATCAAAAACGAATTTGCGTGAAAGTTTTCCGCGGACAAGACATAGAGTAGGAAATAGGAGCGTGAGGAAATGCAGACAGGGCTTATAGTGCCTCGCAAAAGCGTGAGACTGACACAGGGCTCGGGACCATGGGCTATCCTCTTATGCGTGGGGTTCATCCTGACGACTGTGTTAGAGCTGCTGACGATCCGTTTCACAAAAGGGGCAGATGGGCGATGGATGGCAGCTGCCTCAGAAACGCCGGACAACTGGTTTGTCATTCTGGTATTGCTCGTCAGCTTGGTCAGCATGATCGGAGGCGTGATTTTTCTCAGTTATCGGATCAGGGAGTGGAGACGTGGCGAAAGAGTCTCCTTGTCCCCGCTTGCTTCTGGGACAGATGTGATTTATATGTGCGCCTGGCTGCAATTCTTAAACATCGGAATGCTCATTGCCTTTCAATTTTTCTTGCCGCAGCCAGTATTTCCGGAGGGAACCATCGGGAGTTTGATTACCTCTGCTTCCTTGCAGGTCATGATCTTGGCTGTCGCCTTTTTTCAGTTCAGGGGAAGACACTGGGCGATCGGCTTAGGGCGGCCACGCCATTTGGGCAAGATGCTGACCGCGATCGTTGTTTTGTTTTTGCTGATCGTCTATGCAATGGATCTGTTGGTCACCAATCCACTGGCCGATTTGTTGAATCTCTCCTTGGAGTCTGAGCGGGAAAAGCAGATTGAAAGTGAAATCCTCTCCGCCAAGCAAACGAACCTGCCTAATGTGGTAACAAGTGTCCTGGTCATCGGAGTCATGGTACCGATAGCAGAGGAAATTCTGTTTCGTGGAGTCATTCAGACGTTTTTGGTCAGCCGCTTTGGAGCATGGATCGGGATTGGGCTCTCCAGCCTGTGGTTTGCCTTGCTGCATGTAGATTTGGCGCTATTTGTCCCACTATTTTTGATCGGTGCCGCCTTAGGCTTTATCCGTCATCGTTTTCAAAGTCTATGGGGAGCCGTGTTGCTTCATGGCCTGAATAATTTGATGAGTATGTTCGTTTATTTCCAATAAGCGAGGGGATGGATTGCATGAGCTGGAAAGCGAAAACGAGGGCGGTCTACAAGACGGGAAGCGAGCATTGGTTGCTTCCTGATGCCGTAGACAAAGCACAGATGGTATGGAGGAATGCGCAGCAGCTGGTCGATCTTGCCGAGGAGCGGGATGTGGAGGAAGCCATCTATTATCTCCACCTCACCGAAAAGCGATATATGTATCTGCTCCAGAAAACAAGGCAGATGTATGCAGGCGAAGAGCGGTAGGGGGGCTTAAGACATGGAATGGCTGGTCGCGTTAGTGGTTGTTGGGTTGCTGCTGCTGGTATCTGCCAGCAAATCGATGGCCCGTCCCATTCGATGGGTAGGCATGGCGGCGCTCCAGGTCGTCATCGGAGCGGTCCTTTTGTTTTTTGCCAATCTTGTGGGGGAAATGGCCGGCTTCCATATTCCCATAAACCCCATTACCGCGCTGTTGGCGGGTTTTTTACGGCTGCCAGGCTTGCTAGCCTTGGTGGTCATCAAGTTATACATTCTGCCCTGAAACAGCCTTTACAGGTTGGTTAAGAGAAAAGCAACGCTCCTCAGCTCGTACTTGACCCGACAGTGCTTGGGCTGGGACAAAGAGGCGAAGAGTGACAGGAGCCTAGGCAGGATCAACACAAGAGAAGCGATGATCAGGGCTAGACCATAGGTGCGCGGCAGCCAGACAAAAAGGCCAAAGGATACGAGCAGACTGCCGATGATCACCGTAGCTTCCGCCTTTCGGTAAAATGACAGGCTGACGGGAAGAGCAGTGCCAGCTCCCCACCATGCGGAAAACAACGTATCGGCTGTAATGCATGTCCGTTGAGCAGCCAGATAAGCGTAAAAGCGAAAAAATAAAAAATGCATGATTGGCAAAATCACGAAAATCGACGTGGATACGACGAGATTCGGCAGTGGGACGGAGAGGAATAGGGACGCGGCCAGACAGCCTAATACCAGCAAAATCAATTGGAAGAGAAGGCCGGGTCCACCCCAGCGGAAACGACGCAGCAGTTTGTAGCTATAGATAGTCTGATCTTTCATCGGTTACCCCTCTTTTGCTTCTGGTTCTCCCCATTATCGCACAGCGACGGCGGGCAGCAAAGAAGCTGATTGGGCAAACGAATAAAAACGGCCGACCCCTGTCCACAATGTACATGACAGATGCTGAAGCGAGTGGGGAAGGAGGCGTGTATCTTTGCGTGAAAAAGAGATTCTCTTGCTGCAAGGTCAAGCACGAGAAAAACACAAAAATGACTTGCAAGCACGACATATAATGATTGTCGACCACATTCAGGAAGCCCAAGTTGCAGCCGAATCGATCGGCTTTTATCTGGATCGTCCCGAGAATGTGTCCATGTTACAGGAGCGACTGATTCCCTCTTTTTCCGAAGAAAAGGGGGATCCTTCGCTTCTTTTGCTTTATGGTGAGGACATACCTTTTGGCTATGCAGATCGCCTTCAGGAAAAGCTGCCCGCTGGCGTTGAAGTCGTCCGGATGGCTATTTTGTACGGCCAGGAGCGCGCCTTGATTGGCGGCAACCCGACAGGAAAATGGGTGAAGCGCATACGCAGACAGCTGGCTGAGCACGGGTTGATCTCCTTGATCTGCCGTCCGATCGAGGTCGATGAAACGCTGCGGCAAATACCAGCCTTTCTTGATTGGAAAAGCCGTTTTTACGTCAGGTTAGGGGAGCTATGCGATCAATCGCAGGCACGTCTGGAGGTGGTTGCCCAAGCGCTTGGCATGGATACACGCATTGGACAAGGGTGGCTGCCCGAAGAGGACGATGTGCCGCAGCAGGCAGCCGAAGCCGAGCGGGACCGCTGGCTGCTGCGGGAATTCGAGGAGATCTGGAGAAAGGCGAAAATTAGCCGGATTGCATTTTGGGGGAGCGAACCGCAGCTGAAGACGATAGAAAACAAGCTAAATGTGCATGTCGAAGTGAATCAGTGCGATCCGTTGCAGCTGCCAAAGACGAACGAACTAGCAGCATTGACAGGAACCCTGGAGCATGCGGATCTGCTCATCATCCGAAGGGCCAGTCCAATAGTAAGGGGGCTTGACCTGCAAGAGCTGGTCTCACGGATGAGCCGTCCGCTTGTCCTAGATGCCTGCAGCTGCTACCCGCTCACGGAAGCGGATGCCTTGCAAATTGGTTATCGGACTTTTGGTCAAAACACGAACGTTTGGGAATGGAACGGATTATAATAGGGTATAATGGGTGGTAGATTAAGGAAGGAAGTAGGCGTAAACCATGGAAAATATCCATCAGCGTTGCATCGTCTGCGGGGAAGAACGGACAGCAGGAATAGCCATCTGGGACCAGTTCATCTGCCAGCCCTGTGAGCAAGAGATGGTCAAAACCGACGTGAATGATGAGAAGTATCCGTTCTTCATTCATCAAATGAGGCAGATTTGGCTCAAGAAAAATGCATAACGATTTGATGATAACGTGACATTTGCAGTGGCATCGGCTCTTTGCTGATGCCCTTTTGCTTTTTGTTCCCCACCGGCTTTTCCATGGTACAATGGAAGCAGTATGAAACATAAGGGACGTGTAGATAGATGGCAAGCAGGGTAGCCGATTTTTGGGAGAGACAAAGGAGAGCTCCGTTGTTTGAAGCGTTGGAGCAGCACGCGGACAGGCAGCCGTATCCTTTTCACGTACCTGGCCACAAGATGGGGGCAAGCTTTGACAGCGAAGGGAAAGCTCGCTTTCAGTCAATCCTTCCCCTTGATTTGACCGAGTTGACCGGACTGGATGATCTGCATCAGCCGGAAGGGGTCATCGCCATGGCACAAGAGTTTGCGGCAGAGGCCTTTCACGCAGAGTGGACAAGGTTTTTGGTTGGCGGCACAACCGTTGGCAATATCGCTTTGATTATGACGGTCTGCAAGCCGGGGGAGAAAATCCTAGTCCAGCGCAACTGTCACAAATCGGTTTATCACGGGATCATGATGGCCCAAGCCATTCCGGTGTTTATCGTTCCGGCTGTCGATATATCGAGCGGAGTGGCAGCAGGACTGCGGCGCGAGGATGTAGAGCGGGCACTGCAGGCCCATCCCGACGCCAAAGCCGTTTTTCTGACCAATCCGACCTATTACGGCATGGGGATTGATCTGGTCAAAATGGCGGCCGTCGTTCACCGCCATCACATTCCGCTTTTGGTGGACGAAGCACACGGAGCCCATTATGGTTTTCACCCTGAGCTGCCGCTTTCCGCGATGCAGAGCGGAGCGGATGCAGCCGTACAGTCCACGCACAAGATGGGGACATCCATGACGATGACCTCCATGCTCCATATACAGGGTGATCGCATCAATCGGGATCGGCTTCAGCGAATTCTCGGCATGCTGCAGTCCTCCAGCCCGTCCTATCCATTAATGGCTTCACTAGATCTAGCCAGAAGGCATATGGTGTACCAAGCCGGAAAAGAAATCGATCAGCTCCTGCCGCGACTGGAACGGCTGCGAGAGCAGATTGCTGCGCTGGATTGGCTGGATACGCCGACCTTGACGGAAAACAGCGTTTTTGCCACGCTCGATCCGTTAAAGCTGTTGCTTTGTGTGCGCACCGGGATGTTTACCGGGTATCGTCTGCAGGAAATGCTGGAGAAAGAAGGTATCTACCCGGAGTTGGCCCAAACTACACATGTTTTGCTAGCAGCCTCGACAGGAACTTCACCCAAGGACGTCGAACAAGTATCACAATTCCTCGAACGTATAAAAGCAGACAGTCTCCTGGGAGAAAAACTGTCGACGGATATCGGGATACTGGCCTCCAGCTTTTTGCGGGAGCAGGTCCTGCCGATGCATGAAGCGGTGGATGTGGAGACCGAGCGCGTGCCCTTGCAGCAGGCGATTGGAGGGATTAGCGCGGAGATGGTCATTCCTTATCCGCCGGGTATTCCGCTTTTGCTACCGGGTGAGCGAATCGATTCGCAGGTGATTGCTCTTTTACAGGAGCTAAAGGCTGCAGGAGCAAGGTTTCAAGGAATCAAAGATCCAGAGCTGCAGATGATCGATACCATCAAGCGGTCATGACCGTTTACAAGCAGCACACATAGTTAGGAGGAGCAGGTTTGACCGGCTTGTTTATTACTTTTGAAGGACCGGATGGCGCAGGCAAAACCACACAGGTGCAGACATTTGCCAAAAGCCTGGCGGATATGGGCTATGATGTCCTCGTCACGCGTGAACCGGGCGGCACCACGATTAGCGACAAGATCAGAGGTCTGATTCTTGACCCTTCTCATACAGAAATGGACGATTGCACCGAGGCGTTGCTGTACGCGGCATCCCGTGCCCAGCATGTGCGAGAAAAAGTGCTTCCGGCGCTGGCTCAGGGCAAAGCGGTTATTTGCGACCGCTTTGTCGATGCAAGTATTGCTTACCAGGGTTTTGGATTAGGACTGCCTGTGCATAGGATTAAAGAGATCAATCATTTTGCCACAGGAGGACTTGTCCCTGATCGCACCTACTTGCTTGACATACCCGTAGCGATCGGTCGTGCCCGACTGCAGGCAAGAGCGGGTCTGGACCGCATTGAGCAAAAGGAATCCGGCTATCATGAGCGTGTTCGGGATGGATTTATGGAAATTGCTAGCGAGAATCCGACACGCATCTGCTTGATAGATGCCAATCGCAGTATGGAGGAAGTGTCCGCAGCTATTCTGTCAGACTTCTCCCAATGGGCTGCTTCCAGAAAGTAACACCACTACAAAGCGGAAAGGGTGAGATACAATGAAAATGGTGATCGCTGTTGTGCAGGACAAGGATAGTGGACGACTGTCGCAGGTGCTGGTCAAAAACGGATTTCGTGCGACAAAGCTGGCTAGTACAGGCGGTTTCTTGCGGGCCGGGAATACCACTTTTCTCATTGGAACGAACGACGAGAGCGTTCCCGAGGTAATTGAGCTGATTCAGCAGAGCTGCAAATCCCGTAAACAGATGGTAACTCCCGTATCCCCACTGGGCAATGCCGTGGACTCTTTCATGCCTTATCCGTTGGAAGTACAGGTGGGGGGAGCAGCGGTGTTCGTCTTGGATGTAGAGCACTTCCATTCGTTCTAAGGCGATCGGCAAAAGCGTGTACACAGCGCGGAAAGCAGAGGTGACAGCATGAAAATTGGTGATGGTTTACGACCTCAGTTTGACCCATTGAAGCCAAATGACTCTCGAAAAAACAGTCCAGCCGAGCGAATCAATTTTGGTGAGCTTGTAAAAGGGCAAGGGGAGCGGATGTCGCAGGAACGATTGACCGAGATGTTGAATGAGATCGACAAGCAGAGCCAGATTCTTGCTCGTTCACGCTCTGTTCGCGATTTTTATCTGTATAAAAATCTAGTCAAACGATTCATGGAGGAAGCGGTCAAGTATGGCGTTTCCCTCGATGATCGAAAAGGAATGAATCGGCGGGGCAGAAGCCGACTCTACAAAATTATCAAGGAAGTAGATTCTCATTTGCTGCAGCTCGCGGATGACTTGATCAGCGAGCAGGCGCCGATGATCGACCTATTGGCGCGAATTGGCGAAATTCGCGGAATGTTGATCAATCTTTATTTCTAGGTGTGACGAAACCATGACATGGAAACAGATACAGCAGCCGCGGGTGGCGGAAATACTGGAAGGCAGCTTGCGCCATGATCGGCTTGCGCATGCCTACTTGTTCGCCGGCCCCCGCGGCGCGGGCAAGATGGAGATAGCGCTCCATCTTGCCCAATCGCTTTTTTGTACAGAGCTAGTCCATGATGCATGCGGTGAGTGTCTGCAATGTCACCGCATCGAGACAGGAAATCACCCGGACGTGCATATTATCGTGCCGGATGGGGCCTCGCTCAAGATTGACCAAGTACGTGCGTTGCAAAAAGAAATGACGATGCGTGCCGTAGAAGCGGGACGCAAGGTCTATGTGTTGGAGCATGTAGACCGGATGACGACGCAGGCAGCCAACAGCCTGCTGAAATTTTTGGAAGAGCCGCCGAGCGGTGTAGTAGCAATATTGATTACAGAGAATAGCCATGCTGTGCTCCCGACCATTCTCTCTCGTTGCCAGATCCTCCCGTTTGCCCCGTTGCCTGCAGAAAATATCGCGGCAAAGCTGGCAGCGGAGGGGATTGCCCCCGGTATTGCGAGAGTCGCCTCCCAAATTACAACTGATTTAGTGCATGCAAGGGAACTTAGCCAGTCAGAATGGTTTGCACAGCTTCGAAATATAGTGATACAATTGGTACAGGAAATCAAACAGCGCAATTCTCTTGCGCTCTTTACCATACAGGATCAATTAGCAAAGAACGATAGATTGAAGGAGGAACTAGCCCTCTTTCTGGATTTGCTCATCCTTTGGCTGCGAGATATCCTTTATGTGCAAGTGGGGAGAGAGACCCGTCTGATCAATAGCGACCAACAGGATGTGCTTCAAGGACAAGCCTTGGTATGGACTCAAACCGAGCTCTTGCACGGAATCGATGTAGTCATGGATACAAGAAAGCGGATAGAGCGAAACGCCAATGCGCAATTGGCGCTAGAGAGGTTGGTTCTCCAAATCCAGGAGGGATAAACCTTGTACGAGGTAGTAGGTGTCCGCTTTAAAAAAGCGGGTAAAATATATTACTTCGATCCCGACAAGCTCTCGATCGAGAAAGATAGTCATGTGATCGTCGAGACAGCGCGCGGGGTTGAATACGGGAAAGTCGTCGTTGGGCAAAAAACGGTTGGAGAGTCAGATGTCGTCCTGCCATTGAAAAAAGTGATCCGGGTGGCCGATGACCGGGATGCTTCACAGGTTGAAGAAAACAAGAAAGCGGCGAAAAACGCTTTTTCCATTTGCCAGACCAAGATCAAGGAACACAAGCTTGATATGAAGCTGGTAGATGTTGAATATACATTTGACCGTAATAAAATCATCTTTTACTTTACGGCAGATGGTCGGGTCGATTTTCGTGAGCTCGTCAAAGATCTGGCAGCCGTATTCCGCACGCGTATCGAGCTGCGGCAGATCGGCGTGCGAGACGAGGCAAAAATGCTGGGCGGGATTGGTCCATGCGGCCGATTGCTCTGCTGCTCTACGTTTTTGGGGGATTTTGAGCCCGTCTCGATTAAGATGGCAAAAGACCAAAACCTATCGCTTAATCCGGCGAAAATCTCCGGGCTTTGCGGTCGGTTGATGTGTTGTTTGAAATACGAAAATGACAACTACGAAGGCAGCAAGGATGAATTGCCAGGTGTGGGTGCGTACGTCATGACTCCAATGGGAGAAGGACGTGTGGCAAGCGTTAATATTCTGGATTTGACCGTGCAGGTAGAATTGAAGGATAAAATGCGCATGCTCGAATTCACGCTGGATGAAATCGTCCTGACGGAGTTGGCAAAGGATTAATACGCGTCGGTTAACGGAGATGGGGTGGGGTAGTGGAAAAACGAGAAATCTTCGTAAAGATGGCCAGTATCGAAGAGCGAGTTGGCCACCTACACCGAGAGATTGGTGAATTAAAAGACGTTATTGTAGAATTGATGGAAGAGAACGTTCAACTGCTCGTTGAAAACGAACATCTTCGCAATCGGTTGCATACAAAAACAGCAGAACGACCGAAAAAAGAGGCCGAGAAAAAAGTCTCCCACTCCAACCATCAAGTAAGCAAGAAAACAGCGAAAGAGAAAGACAAGAAGATCGTGGGGGAAGGATACGATAACCTGGCGAGATTGTACGCCGAGGGTTTTCATATATGCAATGTCCACTACGGCAGCTTGCGCAAAGAGGGCGATTGTTTGTTCTGCCTGTCCTTCCTCAGTGGAGGAGCGAAATAACGAATAGACAAGGAAAAGACCTCGACCTAGAGAAAAGGTCGTGGTTTTTTTTCTTTTATAACAAGGGGCTGTGGTGGGGAGAGCATGTCTCGCAACTCCGCTTCATTCTACGCCCCGCTGTGGGCAGTGCCTGTCCGCTCCGCAGCAAATCGCAGGGGTCCGTAAAAGCAATAGCCGCTACGTAGCAGGCGCAAGTTGCGGCCCTTATTCCTGCGATTCACTGCTCCACTGGGTCGGGCTCCGCAGGCGCTCCGTTGCGAAACATGCTCTCCAGCGTAGCACGTGCATTCTTGCTTTTCTTTTAATCCGTACGAGTTTATGCATTAGTAACGTGAGGAAGGGAAGAGAGGGATGGGCGGAGTCTTTGTCACACTTACTCAGGTGGAGCTGCCAAAAACGGTACAAGCTTGTCGCGCAACCTCCACGTTTGAATATGCTTCCTCGAAATTTTTGCGTGACGTACCGTTTTTGGAAGCGGAACCGGACAGAAACACTCCCTTGTAGGTGTGGCAAGAACGCAGCCCAGGCCTCTCTTCCCTTCCCCCACCACAATGTTTGCTTGGAAGAGCCAATTTTTCTACATATAGAGGGGTAACAAGTCTATGCTAGAGGAAAAAAACGTTCCGCTGTATGAATCGGAACGAATCGACGATCTGCTCACCCATGAAATGAAGATCATTCAGAGCAAGGAAGTATTCTGCTTCTCCTTGGATGCGGTATTGCTGGCGAGATTCGCCTCTGTGCCAAAGCGCGGGAGAATCCTCGATCTGTGCACGGGCAACGGAGCCATTCCATTGATCATGAGCACGCGGACGCAGGAAGCCACGTTTGACGCCGTAGAGATTCAGCCAAGGCTGTATGATATGGCGAGCCGTAATGTCCGCCTGAACAGCTTGGAAGCGCGGATGACGGTGCACCATGGAGACGTCAAGGACGCAGTCGAGGTGTATGGTCATCAAAAGTTTGATCTGATTACCTGCAATCCTCCTTATATGCCGCCAGCCAGTGGCGAGCAAAACATCAATGAACACTACGCTCTAGCACGTCATGAGATCCTGCTGAATCTGGAGGATGTCATTCGCGTAAGCAGCAAGCTGGCCAAAAACGGTGGAAAAATCGCGTTGGTTCATCGGGCTACTCGATTAATCGATATCGTGACCTTGATGAGGCAATATGGCATCGAACCCAAGCGCATGCGCTTTGTCCATCCGAAAAGGGATGCTGAACCCAATATCGTACTGGTAGAGGGCATCCGTGGCGGCAAGCCGGAGCTCCGCATTCAGCCTCCCCTGATTGTGTATGAGGCGGAAGAGGTATACTGTGATGAATTACAGGAAGTTTACTATGGAAGACGAGATTCCCTCACATAAAAGTCATTTTGTCTATATCCTCCGCTGTGCGGACGGAACGTTGTACACCGGTTATACAACGGAGCTTCCCCGGCGCATCCAGATGCATAATGACGGCAAGGGTGCGAAGTATACGAGAGGGCGAGGGCCAGTTGAACTGCTGTACGCTGAAGAGGGAGAAAGCCGTTCGTGGGGGACCAGACGGGAGAACGAGATCAAGCGTCTCACACGCGGGGAAAAGGAAGAATTAATCCGTACAGGGGGCACCATGCGCCAATGAAGATACAAAAAAGCTTTCAAACAGATCAGGGGGGTGTGCTGTATCTGGTGGCCACTCCGATCGGCAATCTGGATGATATCACGGTGCGGGCACTGGAGACGCTGAAGTCCGTTGATGTGATCGCGTGTGAAGATACCCGCCAGACCCGCAAGCTTCTGAACCACTTTCAGATCGAAAAGCGGACAGTCAGCTATCATGAGCATAATAAAGAAACAAGCGGTTCCGGACTTTTGCAATGGCTGGAGGAGGGTAAAAAAATCGCGCTGGTGAGTGATGCGGGACTCCCTGCCATCTCCGATCCGGGAGCAGACCTCGTGCGTGATGCCTCGGTTGCCGGCTTTTCCGTGATTCCAATCCCGGGGGCAAATGCTGCATTGAGCGCATTGATCGCATCCGGTCTTCCAACAGAACGGTTTTTGTTTGTCGGATTTTTGCCGCGTGAAAAGAAAGAGCGGCGTGCGGAACTGGAGCGGCTGCGTCGATATCCAGAGACGCTGCTTTTTTATGAAGCACCGCACCGCATTGAAAAGACGATCGCCGATATGCAGGAGGCATGGGGAGATCGTCAGGCTGTATTGGCAAGAGAATTGACCAAGCGCTATGAGGAATTTGCCCGCGGAACGCTATCGGAGCTGATTCAATTTCTGGAGGAGACCGAAGCGCGAGGCGAGTATTGCATCGTAGTGGAAGGCAATACGGGTCAAACCCAGGAGCAGGAGGATGGCGACACGATCTGGTGGCAAGCGCTTGGCATGAATGAACACGTCGATCATTATGTCGCCCAGGGCATGTCCAATAAGGAAGCGATCAAGAAGACGGCGGAGGATCGCGGGTTGTCGAAGCGTGATGTGTATAATGCTTACCACCGGGAAGAGGAGTAAAGCGGATCATTAGGCAGGACTTGATTTTTTGGAGGATTTGTGGGTATATAAGTTATATAACTACTATAAGAACGATATACTGAAAAAAGACCGCTGGTGTTGGTCGCACCAAACGGTCTTGCACAATAGCGGTTCCCTATAGGGGACGGCTCTAGGTTGGGAAGTAGATCACTTTGGATGACGAACTCAAGGGTGATCTACTTCTTTTTGTGGAAGGACAGTACCAACACGATGAGTGAAGCAAAAGAGATCATCAGTGTTAATGCTTGGTATACTGTCATTGGCATCACCTCCTCCCTGTATTGGGATAGAGAGTGAGCCGATCACCCTTGAGGAGCCTTTTCTATTGTACAAGGGGAATTATACCATTTTGATAGTTGAACCACACCCAAAATGTAGGTGTGGTTCATTTCTTTTTGAAAAGGGTTCGATGCAGGATAGCAACGATCATACATGATAAACCAAGCGAGATCAGCCATACCATCCAATGACCAGAAACAAAGCCGTCAGAGGCAGCGCCGAATGTAATTTCAGAGGGAAGATCCTCCTGACCTTGCATCTGATAAGCATCCACCACATCCGGAACGTATGTGGCGGTCAAATACATCCCCACACCCATTTGTACAAGGGTCTGGATGACTAGAAAACACACCACAAAAGAAACCCCTACTAGCACGTACCGCTTCATCGGCACCCCCCCACAACCAGCCTAATTCCCCAAATTATAACATGAGTCACATTTTTTCCAAAAAACAAATACGCCTCTAAGAAATGAGGCGTATAGTAACTAAAAAAGTATATTTTCTTTTACCGATTAGCGCTGAACAACAGGCATTTCAGTCAAGCAATCTTGGCAAACGATTTTCCCTTTGAAGTGAGTTACTTTGTCAGCGTTGCCACAGAAAATACAGGCAGGCTCGTACTTTTTCAGGATGATACGTTCGCCATCTACATAAATCTCCAAAGCGTCTTTTTCCGCGATGCCCAGAGTACGGCGCAGCTCGATAGGAATAACAACGCGTCCCAATTCATCTACTTTTCTTACGATTCCAGTTGATTTCATCATGTGTGTAATTCTCCTCTCTCGGTCGCTTAGAATGATGGTGGCGATTGTCGATATTCTATTTATTAATCGTCATTATTCGACAATTTAAGCTGATTTCATGATACCAGTCATTCCCAAAGGTGTCAATACAATTTTTTCAATTTTGTTGGATCAAATAGCTATAATTTCAATGGACATAACACTTGGGTCAAGCTGTTTTTCGTTTCTTCGACAAACATGGGAAAATATTACTGGTAATGACGAGTGAAGATTTTTGATGGATAAAGTCGATTTATGTCGAATAATAACTGCTGGATTCGACAAACATCATTTTTTGTCGATAGTAAAACGACTCTTTGATGAGGGTTTACAAATAGAGTTGGAAGAGTACAATAAGAATGGTAAGACTTAGTGAAAAAATGCATAGCACAGACTATGACGGGAAGAGTATGCTTGACCTCCCTTATTCCAGAGAACCGGGGTAGCTGAGAACCGGTATAAGGAATCGAGCAGAAGATGGGCCACGAGTCTTTATGGATGAATCGCCTCCCTTTATATAAGGAATGGTTGACTAGTCGATAACGTTCCCTCCACGTTACGGAGAAGGTCGCATGCGACTTACTGAGTCCGCTGCTTGTGAGAGAGCGGAGCATTTGGGTGGTACCACGAGTGAATCGACTCGTCCCAATCTGGGATGGGTCTTTTTTTTATTTCAAAAAACAGGAGGACATGCTTATGTCAAAACCCACCTATTACATTACTACCCCGATTTACTATCCAAGTAACAAGCTTCATATTGGAAATGCGTACACCACGATTGCGGCAGATACAGTGGCACGGTACAAACGTTTACGTGGATTTGACGTCCGTTATTTGACAGGGACGGATGAACACGGCCAAAAGTTGCAAGAACGTGCAGCTCAGGAAGGTTTGCAGCCGCTGGAGTTCATCAATCCGGTGGTCGACTGGATTCGTGATCTGTGGCAGAAGCTTGATATTTCCTACGATGACTTCATTCGCACGACCGAGCCTCGCCATAAGGATGCGGTACAAAAAATCTTCCAGCAGCTCGTAGGCCAGGGTGATATTTATCTGGGCGAATACGAGGGGTATTACTGTGTGCCGGATGAATCCTTCTGGACGGAAACGCAGGCAAAAACCGACAAAGGCTATATCTGTCCGGACTGTGGTCGCGAATTGAAAAAAGTGAAGGAGAAAAATTACTTCTTCCGTCTGTCCAAATACCAGGACCAACTCCTGAAATACATCGAGGAGAACCCGGAATTCATCCAGCCGGATACGCGCCGCAATGAAATGATTAACAACTTCCTCAAACCAGGTCTGCAGGATCTCAGCGTGTCACGCAGCACCTTTGATTGGGGAATTAAAGTTCCTAATGATCCGGAGCATGTCATCTATGTATGGATTGACGCATTGGCCAACTACATTACAGCGCTCGGCTACGGATCGGAAGACGACAGCTTGTTTAAACAGTACTGGCCGGTCGACGTTCATCTGGTAGGTAAAGATATCATCCGCTTCCACACCATCTACTGGCCGATCGTGCTGTTGGCTTTGGGGCTTCCACTGCCGAAAAAAGTATTCGGCCATGGCTGGCTGCTGATGCCGGATGGCAAAATGTCCAAATCCAAAGGAAACGTGATCGATCCGAAGCTCTTGATCGATCGTTATGGCTCGGACAGCGTGCGCTACTACCTGCTGCGTGAGATTCAATTTGGTCAGGACGGTGTATTCACACCAGAAATCTTTATTCAGCGCTTGAATTTCGATCTGGCGAATGACCTGGGCAATCTGCTCAGCCGCACACTGGTTATGATCGAGAAGTATTTCGACGGCGTGATGCCAGCGCCAACGCAAAAAGGCGAATTTGACGACAGCTTGATCGAACTGGCCACTAAGACCAAAGCGCTTGTCGAAGAGCATTTGGATGAAATGCGCTTCAGCAACGCACTGACGCATATTTGGGAACTGATCAGCCGCAGCAATAAATACATTGATGAGACGATGCCTTGGAATCTGGCAAAATCGGAAGACACCCGCGAGCGTCTGGGAACCGTCATGTACAACCTGGTGGAAGCAATCCGGATTGTGTCGATCCTGATCCAGCCATTCATGACCAAGGTTCCCGCGAAAATCTGGGAGCAGCTGGGCATTGCCGACAATTCGGAAGCTACCAGCTGGGAATCTACGGCTACATGGGGAGCTTTGCCGGTAGGAAGCCGCGTCAGTCGCAGCGAGCTGTTGTTCCCGCGTCTCGATATTGAAGCAGAGCTTGCATTCATTGATGAATCGACTGCGGAAGCTCGCCGCCAAGCGGAAGAGAACAAGAAAAAACAAGAAGCGCTCCAAGGAGGATCAACCGTGAGTGAGACAACCAACCAACCGACAGCAGCCGAAAAGCCTGCAGATGCCAAAGAAGAGATCGGCATCGATGATTTTGGCAAAGTAGAATTGCGCGTAGCTCAAGTTACGGCTTGCGAAAAGCATCCAAACGCAGATAAGCTGCTTATTTTGCAATTGGATCTTGGCTACGAACAGCGTCAGGTTGTCTCTGGCATCGCGAAGTACTATACGCCGGAAGACATGGTCGGCAAGAAAGTCATTCTCGTTGCCAACCTGAAGCCAGTCAAACTGCGTGGCGAGCTGTCCCAAGGAATGATCCTTGCCGCATCTGTGGGTGAGCAGCTGACCCTGGCGACAGTAGATCCAAGCATGCCAAACGGAGCCATTGTGAAGTAACAACCGCAAAAGGGGTGAACCAACCTTGTTATTTGATACACACGCCCATTTGAATGCCCCGGAGTTTGATGAAGATCGTGACGAGACCATCGCCCGGGCGAGAGAGAATGGCGTTAGTACGATCGTCAATATCGGCTTCAATGCGGAAACGATCCCCACGTGCATCGAGCTCGCGGAGAAGTACGATTTCATTTACGCCGTGGTAGGCTGGCATCCGCAAGACGCCAAGAACATGACCGATGAGCATTTGGAGTGGATTGAAGAGCTGAGTCGCCATGAGAAGGTCGTCGGTTTGGGAGAGATGGGCCTGGATTACTATTGGGATACGTCGCCGCGTGATGTACAGGCAGAGGTGTTCCGCAAACAGATTCGACTCGCCAAAAAGCTGCAGATGCCGATCATTATCCATAACCGTGACGCTCATCAGGATGTCATCACGATCCTGCGTGAGGAGAAAGCAGCGGAAGTAGGCGGGATCATGCACTGTTTCTCGGGAAGCTGGGAAACGGCAAAAATGGCGCTGGATATGAATTTTTACATTTCCTTTGGCGGACCGCTGACATTTAAAAATGCGAAGCAGCCGAAGGAAGTGGCAGCAAAAGTGCCGCTTGACCGCTTGCTTATCGAGACGGACTGCCCGTACTTGACCCCGCATCCATTTCGAGGCAAACGAAATGAGACTGGATATGTCCGGTTTGTCGCAGAAGAAATGGCCAATATTCATGGCTTGTCCTATGAGGAAATGGCAAAGATTACGGCTGACAATGCGCGAAGACTGTTTCGACTGTCTTGATCGGAATGACGAAAGGTGCCTGTTTACGCAGGCACCTTTTTTGTGATCAGGTAAGACGAAAATGTTTAACCGCATTCTGCAGTTCGCCAGCCATGACCGACAAAGAACTGGTCGAAGCAGTAATTTCCTCCATAGAGGCGAGCTGTTCTTCGCTGGCTGCAGCCACACTTTGAGAATTGGCGGCGGATCGTTTTGAAATGTCTGAGATTCCCATCATCGCGGAGGAAACCTCTTTGGTAGTACTGGAGATGGTTTGACTGGTTGCCGACATTTCCTGCAACCGATCGCTCACATTAGCCAACGAAGACAAGATTAGTTGAAAGACCTTCTCGGTTTCATGTACGACCGAGATGCCAACGTGTACATCTCCCTGTACTTGTCCCATCGCATGCACAGACGTTTTCGTGTCCTCCTGAATTTCATGAATCAGATCAGCAATTTTTTGGGCGGAATGAGACGATTGATCCGCCAGCTTGCGCACCTCACTGGCGACCACAGCAAAGCCTTTTCCGTGTTCGCCTGCCCTAGCTGCTTCTATGGCAGCATTTAAGGAAAGCAGGTTGGTCTGTGCTGCGATCGAATGAATCACCTCGATGATTTCACCAACCGCCTGAGAGCGCTCATGAAGACGGGTGATGGCTTCGTGGGTCTCTTGAACGGAGTTTGTAATCATGTTCATCTGCTCAACGACGTTTTTCAGTGAGGCGTTTCCTTCCGCAGCTTGCATCATAGAGAGGGAGGAAGCTTCTTCTACGATAGTAGATTGGACAGCAATGCTTTCCACGCCTTCGCGAATCGCCTCCATCCCAAAGGTTGTTCTTTCCGCACTATTCAGCTGGTCATCCATACCGATCGCGACTTCTTGAATCGCCAGGGTGATATTTTCAGTCGCCTTGCTTGTCTCTTCTGCGGAGACGGACAGCTGTTCAGCGGTAGAAGCAACCAGATCAGTTGACTCGGCGATCTGTTCTAAAAGCGCTTTCATATTAGCGGTCATTTGCTTGAAGCTGCGTGCCAAATCTCCAATCTCGTCCCTGCTTTCAATCGTATGCAGGTCGATTGTCAAATCCCCATCAGCCACACGCTGTGCTTGCGCGGTTAATGCGACCAGCGGCTTGCTCATACGATTGGTGATGAAGAAAACAACCCCTGCCCCGATTAATAAAAAGAACCCTAATGTCCCCACGAGAATATATAGGATATGATTAGCACCTGCATTAAAATCGCTGATATAGGAACCCGAGCAAACAATCCATCCCCATGAGGGTTCGATTTCCGAATAGGTGAGCTTCGGTGCATGTTTGTCTGGTTGGTTCGGGAGTGGCCAGATATAGTGGGTAGTACCGCCACCCTGCAAAGCGTTCTTCACCAGCTCTTGCCCGAGCATGACTCCATTTGCATCCTTGGTTTCCCATAGGCTGCTTCCTTCTTTTTGCGGATGACCCAGCAGCTTTCCGGTTTGATCCATGATGAATATGTATCCATTTGGTCCGACATCGATCGCTTTATTGATCGGTCTTGTGCCATCCGCCCGTCTTTCTCCCAAGATAGAAGCAATAACGGATTCCTGCGCTTCTTCCAGGGGAACTTTGCCCGCTTTTACTTGGCGATCAAGCACTTTGATCATTTCAATGACTTGCTTCACATTGTTTTTCAAGGCCATTTCACCGCTGTTGTCCAATGCCTGCTTGGACATCGAGTACCCAACGACCCCTGTTACAAGGGTAGGAACGGCGAGAAGTAGCAGTGCTGTGAAAATGAGCTTTGTTCGTATCCGCATATACATCTTCATTTTGAATCCCCCTTTTTCTTTATTTCGGTCTATTACCCGAAAAAGTAGAGATTCAAAACCTAATTTTTTAAAATTTTCTGCACATTTTCTGTATCGTTGTTCTGATAGGTGACAAGCGCTGTTCTATCAACCCTCTTTTTTGCATACACTGTACAATGTCGAACGAAAAGGAGGAATCGACAGGGCACTCGACAGAAAGCTGCTATCATTCGCATTTCGGTTCTGTTACCTTGTATATAGTTTTCGGCAGGGCAACAGAGGGGTCAAGAGGGTAAATTTGACAAACGGTTAAAAGTAGCATACAATCAAGACCGTTCTACGTTCACTCACCCCGAAACTGGCTTAATATCCGAAAGCTGCGGCTACATGGTGTCGATTTCTCTCCAAAAAGAAAAGGCAACCGGTAGAAGCTTTTAACGGAAAAGGAGTGTGAGAAATGGAGTTGAGCAAGCTATGGATGACACACAAGAAGACGATCCTGATTGCAGGAGGTTGTCTGGCGCTGATGTTATCCGTACTCAGCATCTTCATCCTCACTTCCCAGCCAAAGCAAATTACGCTGACATCAGACGGTAAGACTGAAATGTTTGAGACTACCGCAGAAACCGTCGGAGAGTTTTTGTCCGAACAAAACATCGCACTCGCAGAGAAGGATTTGCTGACACCTTCAGCAGATACGCTGCTATCAGACAAACAAACCATTACCTTACATACTAGCTGGGAAGTACCTGTCCTCGTTGAAGGGCAAAAGAAGGTCATCCACACCTTGAAACGGGATGTGGCTGGCATCATTCAGGAAGCAGGCATCACACTTGGTCCAAAAGACAAAGTAGCGCCTGCGCTGACATCAACGATCGCCAAGGGAACTTCTGTCCAAATTACCCGAATTAATGAGCAAATCGTGAAATTGTCAGAAGATGTACCATTTCAGGAGATTCGGAAAAACGATTCTTCTTTAGCAAAAGGGGAGACCCGTGTCCTGCAGCAAGGGCAACAGGGCAAGGTGGTCAATCATTACAAACTAGTTTCGGAAAATGGCAAGGAAGTGTCGCGTGAGTTAGTCAAAAGAGACGTGGTAACACCAAAGCACGATCGCATCATCGCGGTAGGCACCAAGGTGGTAACGGCTGTTTCAGCAGAAGCGCCGGCCAAGCAAGCAGTGGCTGCAGCGGGGATGGTATCGCGTGGTGGCAAAGTATTCCGACCGCAGCGGGTACTTACCAACGTGACATTGACAGCATACACGCCAGCAGGTGGTGGTAAAAGCCCGAAATCGCCGGGCTACGGTCGCACTGCTACTGGTAAAAAAGCGACAGAAGGAACGACAATCGCTGTTGATCCCGATGTGATTCCATTGGGATGGTGGGTGTATATCGAAGGAATCGGATATCGTCGTGCCGAAGATACCGGTGGAGCGGTCAACGGCAATAAAATCGATGTATTCTTCGATAATCATGCAGAGGCTGTTTCTTTCGGACGTAAACGAGGGAAAAAGGTGTATATCATCGGGCCTAAACTACCGTAAAGCGGGGCAGGAGGATTTTCTCCTGTCTTTTCTTTTTGGTAAAATGTAAGTCGTTAAAATCAGCTCCTACCTCTTTTACGAGTCGCATCGGATTTTTGTTTCAGGACTTTTGCCTCAAAAAAGGCGGTTTTGGAGAAACTACAACCATCGATACTAATGACTGGGAGAAAGAAAGATGAAAATCAAGGAACTTATCGTCGTCGAGGGGCGTGACGATACAGCCGCGATCAAGAGGGCCGTACTTGCGGACACGATCGAGACCGGAGGATCCGCCATCAACGCGGCTACGATCAGAAAAATTCGTCTGGCGCAAGAAAAGCGTGGCGTCATCATTTTTACAGATCCGGATTATCAGGGAGAGCGTATCCGGAAAATCATCAGTCGCGAAGTTCCTGGTTGTAAGCATGCATTTATTAACCAGGAAGAGGGAACAAAAAAAGGGAATATTGGCGTGGAAAACGCTTCGCCGGAAACGATTATCCGGGCGCTGTCCGAGGTGCGCACGGAGATGGCTGAGCAAGCAGGTGAAATTACAGCTGAGGATATGGTCTACTACCGCTTGACCTCCGGCGCAGACTCCAAGGAGCGCCGTTTGAAATTGGGCGACATTTTGGGCATCGGGTATGCCAATGCGAAACAAATGCTGCAGCGGTTAAATGCGTTTCAGATCAGCAAAGATGAATTTGTAAAAGCAATGGAATCCATCGATCGAGGAGGGGATCAGGGATGATGGAACAAACAGGCAAGGATATCGCTACCCCTTCTCGGACGCGAGATATCGTCGAAAAGCACGGTTTCTCCTTCAAGAAGAGCTTGGGACAGAACTTCCTGACCGATACGAACATTTTACATAACATTATCGATGCCGCGGACCTGAGTAAGGAGAGTGCGGCGATTGAAATTGGACCGGGGATCGGGGCACTGACAGAACAACTGGGACGTAGAGCAGGTAAGGTCGTCGCGATTGAAATCGATCAGCGCTTGCTGCCAATTTTGGCAGAGACGCTTGCCCCTTATCCGAATATTGAAGTGGTGCATGGCGATGTACTCGAGCTGAATCTGCATAAGCTCATCGAGGAGAAGCTGTCGGACTACAAGGAAATCAGCGTGGTAGCGAATCTTCCCTATTATGTAACGACAGCGATCTTGATGAAATTGCTGGAGGAAAGGCTGCCACTCTCTTCAATTGTCGTGATGATCCAAAAAGAAGTCGCGGACCGGATCGCAGCCAAACCGGGAAGCAAGGATTATGGCTCCCTCAGTGTGGCGGCACAATTCTACGCAGAAGCGCAGGTGGCCATGATTGTACCGGCCAGTGTATTCATCCCTCGCCCGAATGTAGACTCTGCCGTGATCAAGCTGAAGATTCGGGACAAGCCGGCGGTAGATGTACTGGATGAAGCATGCTTCTTCCGACTGGTGCGGGCATCCTTCGCTCAAAGACGCAAGACCTTGTTAAACAATCTGCAAAATAATCTGTTTACAAAGGACCAGAAGGATCAAATAATACAGGTGCTCGAACAAGTCGGGATTGACCCGACAAGACGTGGAGAAACGTTAAGTTTAGACGAGTATGCTGCCCTTACAAATGCCTTCATTCGTGCCAATATCTTGCAATAAAGGGGAAGTGACCCGTTCTTTTGACATGACTTTGTCGAATGGACGGGTTTTTTCAATGAATAAGGGGATTTTTCGCTAAAAAACCCCGTTGACAAAAACTTATTCGGGTTGCTATAATTTTAAATTTCTTTGACAAAATAAGTATGAGCTGTTATAATGGAAACAAGCGAGGTGGATGGAACAATGGCTAGAAACGCGTTACTTGATATTAAGCGCAGTTTGGATGAGCACATTGGTGAACGAATTCTGCTGAAAGCCAACGGCGGACGGCGAAAAACCGTTGAGCGGACGGGCATCCTCGAAGAAACATACCCATCGGTTTTTGTTGTAAAGCTTGATGATGATCAATTGTTTGAAAGAGTTTCGTATAGCTATGCGGACATTCTGACAGAGACGGTAGAGCTTACCGTGTGCAGGCAGGAAGAGCATATTCGCATTACATTTATCCAACAACAGTAGAGCCTCTGGCTCTGCTGTTTTGCTTTTTACACACATTTATGACTCCGGTAAAATCATCTCCAAACGTACATACTAAGTTCGTCAGTGAGAAAGGGAGGTTGTGAGGCATGAGTCGCAGACGAGGCATTATGTCAGATGCATTTAAAATGGAACTCGCCAAGGACCTAGGGATATACGATACCGTCAAGTCAGAGGGTTGGGGCGGCATTACCACACGGGATGCCGGTAACCTGGTGAAGCGGGCGATCCAAATCGCTGAGGAAGCGCTGGCCAATCAAAACAACAAATCATCTCACTGATCGAAGGGCTGGGAGCAATCCCAGCCTTTTTTACTTTGTTGGCATGGGACGAAAAGGTTTGTAAGGTCGAAAGGGAGGGAATACATCCATTGAGAAAAATTTAAAGAAAAAGGGGAAGGGAAATGAGACAACCCTGGAAGTTATGTATAGCAATATTACTCCTCTCCGTGTTTTTAAGCGCTTGCAATACGAGCGGAACGGCCGATGAGGCTGCTGAGGACGATATCCTGGTCGGTTTTTCCATGGATAATTTGATAGATGAGCGCTGGCAAAAAGACCGTGATCTTTTTGAGGATCGGGTAAAAGCACTGGGAGGAGAAGTCCTGACCTTGTCTGCGGAAAAAGATGATGCTAAGCAGATTGCGCAGGTAGAGAGCCTGATCGAGCAGGGCGTAGATGTCCTTGTTGTCCTGCCCCACAACGGGGACGCCATGGTGAGTGTGCTGGAAAAGGCGCGCCAGGCTGGGATCAAGATTGTGGCTTACGATCGGTTGATCAAAAACATGGATCTGGACTTTTACGTTTCTTTTGATAACGAAAAAGTGGGAGAGCTGCAGGCGGCTGAGATCGTAAAGCGCGCTCCTCAAGGAAATTACGTCTATATTGGCGGCGCTGAGACTGACAACAATGCCATCCTGTTTCGAAACGGCGCCATGAAAGTATTGAAACAACAGCCGGGCATTCAGGTTGTCTTCGATCAATATTCGAAAGACTGGAAACCTTCCGAAGCACTGAAGCATATGGAGGCAGCCCTAGCCGCACACGGGACCAACATCCAAGCGGTTGTAGCGGCGAATGATGGAACTGCTGGCGGTGCGATTGAGGCGTTAACGGCAAGAGGATTGGCTGGGAAAGTCCCGGTATCCGGTCAGGACGCGGAATTGGCAGCGCTCCAACGCATTGTAGAAGGAAAGCAAACGATGACCATCTATAAGCCGATTCAACAATTGGCAGAAGCTGCAGCGGAAGCTGCCGTATCCTTAGCGAAGAACGAAGAGGTAAAGTCAAACAGGAAAGTCAACAACGGAAAAGTGGACGTTCCTGCTAACTTGCTGGAACCGATCGTCGTTACAAAAGAAAACGTCGCTTCTACCGTCATAAAAGATGGATATCACCAAACAGAAGATGTTTATAAAAGAATTCCCAAAGATCAATGGCCAACGAAATAACCAGCTTTTTGCAATAGGGGGATATCCTGATGAAATTTACGATCCGAGCCAAGTTAGTGACCGGGTTTTTACTATGTACGTGCTTGCTTCTTCTTGCCAACGTCATGGGGATCTATCAGATGAATACATTGGGCAGCACGGTGAAAATGGTTAACGAGACACATTTGCCAAGCGTGCTATTGCTGGATGAAATGGGCACTTCATTGAAAAATATCGAGAATGGACTTCTCCAAATGATGAGCTCGACGAAGTTTAGCGAACTGGAAGAGTTAAAGGCGAAGATCAAGCAGGAAATGCAACAAATGAATGAAGTGCGGAAGAAATACGAAGCGCTCGAAAAAGGGCCGATTGAGGCGCGGTACTATTTCCAGTTCACGAATGACTGGCAAGCAGTTGAGCAGCAAATTCCAAAAACTGTGGAATCAATTGGAGGAACAGATAAATCAAATGTCGATGAAACCGGGTTGGTTTTTATTAAGTACCTAAGCAAAAAAGCCAATGCATCCATTTCCCAACTCGTAGAAATAAATGAGTCTATTGCAAATGAGCAGGCGACTTCGGCAGTTTCCATGATCTCGTCCGGTAAGGCAGTCATGCTTACGTTGAGTGCTGTTGCTGTCGTATTAGCGAGTATCGCAGCAGGATGGATCTCCATGCAAATTGGGGGTTCGGTGAAAAAGCTTTCTGTCTATGTTCAACAGCTGTCAGAAGGTGATTTGACGGCCCAGCCACCCGTCATCGCCTCAAAAGACGAGATTGGAGCTCTCTCCAAGCATATGGAGGAACTGTCCTCAAGCCTGCGCACGAAAATTTCGCAGGTCGTATTGGGGGCGCAGCAATTGGCGGCTACGTCCGAGGAGCTAACGGCGTCAGCTGATCAAACGGCGAAAGCGACCGAGGTGATCACCGTTGCGGTGCAAGAGATCGCAACAGGCGCAGACAAGCAGGTCCATACCATCAGTCAAACCCTGCAGTCGTCTACAAACGTGACAGAAGGCGTTGCTAGAATTCATGAATCGATCGGCGATGTCACAACAACATCCATCAACGCAACTCAGTTCGCTGACCAAGGGAATGTCGTTGTATCGAAGGCCGTCAAGCAAATTGAAGAAATTGCAGATAGGGTGAGTGTGACCTCCCAAGCAGTGTTTAACCTGGGGGAGAAGTCTGCCCATATTGGAAACATCGTCTCGCTGATCTCTTCTATTTCCGCCCAAACCAATCTGCTTTCGTTAAATGCAGCGATTGAAGCAGCTCGTGCAGGGGAACATGGCAAGGGATTCGCGGTTGTTGCGAATGAGGTGCGCAAATTAGCGGAACAATCCAGCGGAGCAGCTGCGCAAATCGAAGGGCTGATCAACGAAATTCAAACAGAAATCAAGGCTGCGATCTCTTCCATGGATCAAGGAAACGAAGCGGTGAAAGAAGGGATTGAAATTATCCACGAGGCAGGTGGATCCTTCCAAAAGATCCGTCAATCGATTGGACAAGTTCGCGATGATTCGCAAAAAGTGGTGCAGGTGGTAAAACTCATGAATGAGGAAACTTCGGGCTTTGTTGCATCACTGAAGCAAGTCATGCACGTGGCAGAGGATTCTTCGCAATATACCCAAGGGGTTGCGGCTTCTGCCGAGGAACAAAATGCGACGATGGAGGAAATCGCCGCGGCTGCTTCCATGCTGTCCAAGCTGGCGGAGGATCTGCAGGATACATTGTCTGTATTTAAAGTGTAAGAGCATGGCTAACCCGCTTTTCATTAGAAGCGGGTTTTTTTGTTTGTAGTTGTAAAGTTGCCATTGTGGTGGGGAGGATAGCCCCATTTTACTCGCCATTCAAAATGACACAAAGATGAAATAGAGCGAATAGGCAGACAGTGGCAACTGAGAATCTCCCTATGCTACAATAGTAGCCTAGGAAAAGGAAGAAGGTGATCGACGTTGCGTATCTCTGTGAAAGCGCCGGCCAAAATCAACTTAACATTGGATACTCTCTACAAAAGACCGGATGGCTATCATGAGGTAGAGATGGTAATGACTACCGTCGATCTGGCTGACCGGGTGGAGTTGACATTGCTGGCAAGCGATGAAATCAGACTGGAATGTTCCGCCAGCTTTGTCCCTGATGATTCCCGAAATCATGCCTATAAAGCAGCTCAGCTCTTAAAGGAAAAGTATAAGGTCAAACAAGGCGTACGCATCTATATACATAAACAGATTCCGGTTGCAGCCGGACTGGCTGGCGGAAGCAGCGATGCAGCAGCTGCTTTGCGTGGCTTGAACAAGCTGTGGAACTTGGGGTTAACGCTTGATGAATTGGCTGAGGTTGGGGCCCAAATTGGTTCTGACGTGCCTTTTTGTGTGTATGGAGGCACGGCATTAGCCACGGGACGTGGGGAGCGGATTGAACACCTCACAGCGCCTGCTCCTTGTTGGGTCATTCTAGCAAAACCGCCGATCGGGGTTTCCACAGCAGATGTCTATGGGAATTTGCGGATTAACGAAGGTACGAAACATCCCAACACGGCAAATATGCTCAAGGCGATCGAGACGCAAGATTTTCAGCTGATGTGCCAGTCCTTGGGGAATGTGCTTGAGGATGTGACCCTTTCGCTGCATCCACAGGTAAAACAGATCAAGGAATTGATGTTGGCCTCGGGAGCCGATGGCGTATTGATGTCAGGGAGCGGTCCGACGGTATATGCATTGGTGCAAAAGGAAGCAAAAGTCCAGCGTATCTATAATGCATTGCGCGGATTTGTGAAAGATGTGTATGTAGCCCGGTTATTAGGTTGTGCGGAAGCGGAAGTACTTGCGTAAATCCGTACAAAAATGATACATTAACAACAAATATTCGGGTTTTATATGGAGGAACAAGCATGAAAAAATTGCGCAGAAGTGCGCGGTTGGTGGATATGACACAGCATTTGTTGGCTCATCCCCATACACTGATTCCGCTGACGTTCTTTTCGGAACAGTATGCTTCCGCCAAGTCATCCATTAGCGAAGACTTGTCGATTATCAAGGAAGCGTTTGAAACACAAGGTGTCGGTGTGTTACGGACAGTTGCCGGTGCTGCTGGCGGGGTGAAATTTATCCCCCAGACAGGAGATTCCCAGGCGCGGGAGTTTATGAAAGAACTGATTGGACATTTGGAAAGTCCGGATCGTTTGCTGCCAGGCGGTTATTTGTACATGTCGGATATTTTGGGCGATCCCCAGACCTTGGCCAAAATCGGCAAGCTGTTTGCCAGCGCATTTGCGGATCAAGATGTGGAAATGGTCATGACCGTGGAAACCAAGGGAATCCCACTGGCTTATGCGGCAGCTGCTTATTTGAATGTGCCGGTCGTCATCGTGCGACGGGATAACAAAGTGACAGAAGGTTCGGTTGTGAGCATTAACTATGTATCCGGCTCTAGCAAACGCATCCAAACCATGTCACTCGGCCGGCGTGCATTGCCTGAGCAATCGCGTGTGCTCATCATCGACGATTTTATGAAGGCAGGCGGGACCATTCGCGGGATGATCGATCTGTTGCAAGAGTTTCGGGCGACAGTCGTTGGCTGCGGAGTTTTGGTAGAAGCGACAGATGTATCGGAGCGCCTAGTCGATGAGTACATCTCTCTCGCAAAATTAAAAGATGTCGACATCAAAGGAAAACAGATTCAGGTTGAGCTAGGCAGCTATTTTCAATAATTTCATAAGAAAAAGAAGGGATGATTCCAATGAGCAAGCTTTCTTTGGTAGCTACCGATAAGGCACCGGCGGCGATCGGCCCATACAGCCAAGCCGTACAAGCAGGTCCATTTTTGTATACGTCCGGACAAATTTCGTTGAAAGCGGACGGCACCCTTTTGGAAGGGGATATCGTTGCGCAGACGCATCAGGTATTTGCCAATCTGCAAGCGATCTTGGAAGCGGCAGGAGCTTCTTTTTCTCAAGTGGTTAAGGCAACCGTTTTCATTAAAGACATGAATGATTTTGCCCAGTTAAATGAAGTCTATGCCCATTATTTTGGTGACCATAAGCCAGCGCGTTCCACTGTGGAAGTAGCGCGTTTGCCGAAAGATGTTCGCGTAGAAATCGAACTGGTCGTCTATAAGGGCGAATAACAGCAAAAAATGTAAAACCGATCATAATTTTTTTGCAATTTTGTGGAAAAGCAGGAGGAATTTATACCCAGCATGTGGAAATAGTTACACAAGGCTGTTATAGATAAAGGGAGTGAATACTAGATGGAAGTTACAGACGTCAGACTGCGCCGTGTCAATACGGACGGAAGAATGAAAGCCATTGCCTCTATTACGATCGATCACGAATTCGTGGTTCACGATATCCGAGTAATTGATGGCAACAATGGTATGTTCGTTGCGATGCCAAGCAAACGTACTCCTGATGGCGAATTCCGTGACATTGCTCACCCGATCTCCTCTGCTACCCGCGAAAAGATTCAAGCAGCTGTTCTGGCTGAATATGATCGTGCAGGTTTGGAAGAAGAAGATCGTATCGAAGCTGGCGCATAATGCTTTAAAAAGAAGGAGAGCTGTATAGGCAACTATACGGCTCTCCTTTTTGTTTTGTTGTAAAGGGGCTGCGGTGGGGAGAGCATGTTTCGAAACTCCGCTTCATTCTACGCCCCGCTGAAGGTTGGGACTGTCCGCTCCACAGCAAATCGCTGTCTTGCTTTTCTTTATCCGATCTACTTTATGAACAGCCACGTGAGGAAGGGAAGAGAGGGACAGGCGGAGTCTTTGTTACACCTACCAAGGTGGAGCTGCCAAAAACGGTACACGCTTGTTGCGCAACCCCATCGGTTGAATAGGCTTCTTTGAAACCTTTTGCGCGACGTACCGTTTTGGGCAGCGGAACCGGACAGTTAACACTCCCTTGCGGGTGTGGCAAGAACTTTAGCCAGGCCCTCTCTTCCCTTCCCCCACCACTATGTTGGCACAATCACGTGTAGCACTTTTCCAAGTCGGCGATGATCTGTTCCTTTTGCAAGCCTTCTCCAATAAAAACGGCCACCATTTTCGGACCAAAATTCTCAAACGGAATCAAGTGAACCTGATTGTCCGTATGCTGGAAGGAGATGAGGTCGTCTTGTCCGGCAAACAGCACATAGCCTTTGGCGCGAAACACGTTTTTCGGCAAGTCATAAAGGAAGTTTTCAAACTTGCGTGGATCGACCGGCCCTTTAAAAGTATAGGAAAACGATTCAATGCTGTGATAGAGAGAAGGAGCGGATTCGATACCGAGCGTCTGTTTCAACTTGGTCATCGGGGAAAAGCGGCCGATGCTCTTCTGCACGGGAGTGGTCGGGTTAGCGCGATCTTGCATCTGATCTTCTCTTGCTCGCTCGGCAAGCCGCTTCACGGAAAGCAGAGCATCCAGATCAACCTCGCTGTGGAGCGTAGAGTGGATGGGCGCATGTGGATTCAGCTCCTCCAGCTTGCTTTTGACTTTCGCCAGCGTATCTGCATTCGTCAAATCGATTTTATTGAGTAACAGCAGGTCTGCATACTTCACTTGATTTCGGATCGTTTTGACCAGAGCCACACTGCTCTGCAAGCGCGAATTCAGCTCGAGGAAGCGAGAGGCATCCACCACGCTGACAATTCCTTTGATCGTGAGTGTGTCGACCAGCTCAGGATGGGTAAGGGTATCCACGATTTCGATCGGGTCTGCCACTCCTGTCGTTTCAATTAGAATTTGATCGGGATGAAAATGTGCGAGAATTTCTTTTAAGCCTTCTGTCATTTCTCCGCGAATGGAGCAGCAGATGCAGCCATCCAGCATTTTTTTCACCGGAAAGCCATAACCTTGGAGCTGCTCCCCGTCGACATCTTCTTCGCCCATTTCATTCATCATGACGACAACATTTCCGCCCTTTTGCTTCAGATGATCGAGCAGTCGTTGCAAAAGTGTCGTTTTTCCACTGCCCAGAAATCCTGTCAGTACAAATACGTCTACGCTCATGCCGCGGTTTCCCTCCCCTGGTTTTCGCTTTGTTTGTCTCCCTATTACAGGCTTTTCCAATATATTATGACAGCTTGTAAAACACCGTCAAACTTCTCTTGAAATCGCCATAGTATTAAGATATAGTCATTGTGGAACTTATAAGCTGGAGGGTTATCATGTCAAAAATACATGCCGTGGTACTGGCTGCTGGTCAAGGGACACGGATGAAATCGAAGCTGTACAAAGTTCTCCATCCGGTTTGCGGAAAACCAATGGTTCAGCATGTAACGGACACATTGGCCGCGATGCAGGTGGATGACGTCGTTGTAGTAGTGGGACATGGTGCCGAAGCGGTACGCGCCACATTGGGTGACCGAGTCGCGTACGCTTTGCAAAGTGAACAATTAGGGACTGCGCATGCCGTGCAGCAAGCGGTTCCCCATTTGTTGGACAAAGAAGGAACAACTTTCATCCTCTATGGTGATGTACCGCTTCTCTCCGAGGAGACATTGCGTGCATTGCTTGTTTATCATGAGGAGCAAAATGCCGCCGCCACCGTCTTGACTGCAGATATGGCTGATCCGACGGGATATGGCCGCATCATTCGCAATGAAGCGGGCGAGGTATTGCGAATAGTCGAACATAAGGATGCCACGGATGAACAACGGGCAATCCGCGAGATCAATACAGGCATATACTGTTTTGACAACAAAAAGCTGATTACAGCGCTGTCTCAAGTCAAAAATGACAACGTCCAAGGCGAATATTATGTGACCGATTGCATCGGCATTTTGCGCGATGCGGGAGAAAAAGTGGTTGCGTACATCGCAAAGGATCCGGATGAAACAATGGGTGTCAATGACCGCGTGCAGCTCGCACAGGCAGAGAGCTATATGCGCCGCCGCATCAATGAGCGTCACATGCGTAATGGCGTGACGATCCAAGATCCTGCTTCTACCTATATTGAAGCAGATGTGGTGATTGGTTCGGATACGTATATCCTGCCAGGAACCCATCTTCGCGGAAAGACGGTCGTAGGAGCCGATTGCACGCTTGGACCACAAACAGACCTGCGGGACATGACAATTGCGGATCGTGTGACGATTTCGTATTCCATCCTGGTTGAATCGACAGTAGGCGAGAATGTGACGGTTGGTCCGTTTGCTTATGTGCGCCCAGGCTCAGAGATTGCAGCTGAAGCGAAGATCGGTGATTTTGTTGAATTGAAAAATGCGAAAATCGGAAAAGGCTCCAAAGTTCCTCACCTCAGCTATGTAGGTGATGCGGAAATTGGGGAAAATGTAAATATCGGCTGTGGGACGATTACTGTTAACTATGATGGGGAAAAGAAACATAAGACGATTGTGGGCAACGATGTATTTGTCGGCTGCAATAGCAATCTGGTAGCCCCTGTAACCATTGGTGACGGTGCCTATGTTGCCGCTGGATCTACCATTACTCAGGATGTGCCTGGGGATGCATTAGCGATCGCTCGAGAACGGCAGGTCAACAAGTCGGGTTACGCGACGAAATTGCCTCGCAAAAAAAAGAAATAACAAAAGGTAATGGAGGTTCACAGGAAAAATGGCTAACTACCGCGACCCGAAACTGAAAGTGTTTACATGCAGTGCGAATCCGCAATTATCTCAAGAAATTGCTGAACATATTGGTCTGCAGCTTGGAGATTCAGAAGCCGTTCGTTTTAGTGATGGAGAATGCCAAATCAAGCTGAACGAAAGCGTGCGCGGCTGCGATGTGTTCATCATCCAGCCTACCAGTGCACCTGTCAATGAACACCTGATGGAGCTGCTAGTTTTCGTAGACGCTTTGAAGCGTGCCTCTGCCAAAAGCATCAACGTGGTGATTCCTTACTACGGTTATGCGCGTCAAGATCGTAAAGCGCGCGCGCGTGATCCAATCACCGCGAAGCTGGTTGCCAACCTGATTGAAACAGCAGGTGCTCATCGTGTGATTACGATGGACTTGCACGCGACCCAGATCCAAGGCTTTTTCGACATTCCAGTTGATCATTTGCTGGGTGTGCCGATTTTGGGCAAATATTTCGCAGATAAAGGGCTGGATGACATCGTTGTCGTATCTCCTGACCATGGTGGCGTTACTCGTGCGCGCAAATTGGCTGAGCGTCTTGAAGCACCAATCGCGATCATCGACAAGCGTCGTCCTGAGCCAAATGTGGCTGAAGTGATGAACATTGTTGGTAACATCGAAGGCAAAACTGCGATTATTATCGATGACATTATCGATACTGCTGGAACGATTACTTTGGCGGCTAACGCTTTGGTGGAAGCAGGCGCACGCGATGTTTATGCTTGCTGCACGCATCCGGTGCTTTCCGGACCAGCTATCGAGCGCATTGCCAACTCCAAGATTCGTGAGCTTGTCGTGACCAACACGATTCCGCTTCCTAGCGACAAATGCATCGATAAAATCAAAATCCTCTCCGTAGCACCGATCATTGGCGAAGCGATCATTCGCGTACACGAGGAGCTGTCTGTAAGCAAGCTGTTCGACTAAGAAGAAAGACCTCTTTTTGGATAGATATGCCTCCGTTGGACAAGCTAGAAGAGAAATTATCTCTAGTTCGCCAAGGAGGTTTTTTTGTGGAGAAAATTCAAGCATCCTCGCGAGCCACGAAAAGGATGAATGAACTGCGACGTGATGGCTGGCTGCCAGCGGTCGTTTACGGATCAGAGGTGGTGAGTACACCCATTCAGTTAAAAGCTGTCGAGCTGGACCAAGCCCTGCGCAAACAGACCACGAATAAGCCGTTTACCTTGTCGGTGGATGGTAAGGAATATACCGTCATGGTAACCGAATTACAACGGCACCCGGTGACCGGCACTGTGATGCATGCCGACTTTCGACAAATTAATATGAATGAGCGCGTCTCTACAAGCGTACCAATAGTCATGACGGGAGATCCGGAATTGGGGGTAGCGACATTAGTCCGCCACAGTGTAGAGATTACGTGCCTGCCGATGGACATTCCGGAAACGATTCCTGTCAATGTAGACGGGCTCAATATCGGGGATGTCATTTTGGTCAAGGACCTGCCTATCCCGCCGAATGTCAATGTCGAGCTGGATGAGCTGGAAGTGGTCATTAGCGTGATGGCAGTCAAGGCTAGAACGCCAGAGTCGCTGGAAGCGCAGAAGGAAGCGGAAGGGATTGCGGAGACCGCCGAAGCACCAATTGAAGAGGCGAAAAAGGTGTAATTGTACAGGGGCGAAAGCTTGCCCCTGTTATTTTTTTACATTTACGTGCGTATGATAGGGGTAAAAACGCCTGGGACGTGACGCGAGAATGGATAAACTGATTGAACAGATCGGAAAAGCGATCACTGCAGCGGCAGCGCAGCCATGGGTCATGACCATTTTGGGGATTCTGATAATCGGGTTCGTCATTTTCATCGGTGTCATGACCGTCATGAAGGTCAGACAGGGAGCGGAGTTTTCCATCCCGGGCCTGCTAGTCGTACAACCGAATGAGCTGATTGGACAGTATCGGGAAGAAAATGAAAAGCTATCTACGGAATCCAAACAGAAGACCCTGCTTATCAAATTGCTCCAGCAGATGTCTGTAGAAATTGCCAAGGCGATTTCCTGCCGAACCAATCAGGAATTCGCCGAACTTTGCAAAGCGGTGTACCAATATGCGTTGCCGGGAATCGGCATTGTCTTGACCAAGCAGCAGGCAAATAATCACCGGGTCGCCGTATTCATTCCCGATAGCGAAACAGAGTTGAAGATCCATGTTGCCGTCAATTTTAGCCCAGATGGGATGAAGCATTTGCGGCTCTCGATATTGGATTCGGCAGCAGGCAAGGTCTATCGGACAGGAGAGCCTTATTTTTGCGGTGATGTCACGACGGAAGGAAACAGCTTCACAGCGCATCCAAAGGCCTCGAAGCAGTATTTATCCCTGATCTGTGTACCGATCAAGATGGGAGAAGAGATCGTAGGGGTACTCAGCATTGACGGGGAAGAAAAGAACTCGTTTTCAAACGAAGAAGCCGAATATCTGCGCTACTTTGCCAACACGTTAGCCCCCTTCCTCTACTTGGAGCTGTATCGCGGTGAAATAGAGCACATCCTCCCCAGCCGTGCTGAAAAGCAGGAGGAGGCCAGTGATATTGCCTGACAAATGCTTTCGTTCCTGGAGAACGGAAGCATTCTTTTTCTTGTCCCTTTCTTTTAGTACAATAGATAGGACGAATGGAGGGAACCAACGTGAAACTCATTATCGGCCTGGGCAATCCAGGGAAAAAATACGAAGATACCAGACATAATGTCGGTTTTATGACCATAGATAAAATTAGCGACAAGTATGGCATTCCTGTGCAGCAAAACAAATTCAAGGCACTAGTGGGAGAAGGGCGCATTGGTACGGAGCGCGTCCTTTTGGTAAAGCCGCAGACTTACATGAATTTGTCTGGAGAATCGGTTGGAGAAATTCTCCGTTTTTATAAGCTGACCCCAGAAGATCTCTTGGTGATTTATGATGATCTCGATCTTCCTTTGGGCCAAATCCGGTTACGGGAAAAAGGAAGCGCTGGCGGACATAACGGGATCAAGTCGTTGATCGCGCATCTGGGCACACAAGAGTTCAACCGGATCAAAATTGGGATAAGCCGTCCCGATCAGAAATCAGGCGTCAAAGACTTTGTGTTGAGTACGTTTTCTGCCGAGGAGAAGCCCGCCATTGAGGAAGCGGTCACGCTTGCTGCTGAGGCAAGTGTCATGTCCTTGACGGAGAGCTTTTTGAAGGTCATTAGCCATTATCATTCGTTAAAGAGATAAGCCCCATTTGTATGATTTTCCACCTCCCGGGCGATACTAGGTCATATCATCAGTCTGGGGGTGGATCATTTGAGTTTTCGCTATGTGTGTCGTTGCTGTGGGATGAAAATTGGCGAAATCGATCAATCGATGGCGACCGAAGTCAGTCTCGGCCTAGATTCCTTGACCCCTGAAGAGCGGCAACATATAATATCCAGAGAACATGGTGGAGATACGGTCGTTCGTGTCTTGTGCGATTATTGCAAAGAAGCGTTGGATCAAAATCCAGAGCTCACACTAATCGGCACTCCGTTGCAGTAGAGGAGTGCTTGCGCTATTGAAACAGCGAATAGTGTGAATATGCTGAAAAATCCATTTGCAGGGATTAGCCTTGGCTTACCGTAGCTAAGGCTTCTTTGGTCCATAGAAGCGAAGAGTCCCCGCCTGATCCAGCTTTAGCTGCATCAGGTGGGTTTCGTGCATGTTTGGAAGTGTAGAGAAAAGGTGCCCCACCCGGCTAAGCAAGCAAAGAAAGCCGAGTGGGTTTTCGTACGTAGATTCAAGTCTGGAGAGGAGACAAATCGATGCAAGTCATCATTCATCCAATAAAAGAGGATACGCAGTTTGGCACCATCGTTGCCGGTCTGTCACGGGGACTCCATGAGCAGCTGGTATCAGGGTTGGCAGGGTCCTCCAGGCAAGCATTGATGGCCGCTTTGCACCAGGCAACGGAGCGACCGATATGCGTAGTCACGCACAATATGTTTCAGGCGCAAAAGGTGTATGAGGACCTGACCGAGCTGGTTCCAGCCGATCGTATTCTCTTGTATCCGGCAAATGAGCTGGTAGGGTCCGAATTGGCGATTGCCAGTCCAGAGATGCTGGCTCAGCGCATCCAGGTACTCAACCGTTTAGCCCAAGGCTTTACGGGTATTTTGGTCGCGCCTTTTGCCGGCCTGCGCAGACTAGTTGTCCCCTCTGAGGTCTGGAAGAAATCCCAGATTACTTTGCAGACAGGCCAAGAGCTAGATGTGGAGCAGTTTTTACTTGATTTGATCGAATTGGGCTACGAGCGTGTCGATATGGTGGAGCGCAAAGGCGAAATGAGCGTGCGCGGGGGCATCATCGACCTGTATCCGATCGATTCTGACTGGCCGATCCGTATCGAGCTGTTCGATGTGGACATTGACTCGATCCGCACCTTTGACATGGCGACACAGCGTTCGCATGAGAGTGTGCAAACCTTTATCATTGGCCCAGCCAAGGAAATGATCGTTTCGACAAAAGTGCTGCAGGAATCAGCACTGCGTCTTGAGAAAAAGCTGGGGGAATCCCTGGAAAAATTAAAGGACAGCAAGGCCAAGGACAAAATGATGGAGCGCATTGGCGGCGATGCGGAGCGGATGAAGGAAGGACAGCGTCTGCCGCATCTGTATGCGTACATTTCGGCCATTTATCCAACTGCCGAAACGATCCTGTCCTATATGCCCAAGGAAACGTTCCTGCTGGTTGATGAACCATCCCGTGTGATTGAAACAGCCGCACAGCTGCAAAAGGAAGAAGCGGAATGGATGACCTCCCGCATTGCGGAAGGCGAACATATGGGGAATCTGATTCTGTCACAATCGTATGAAGAGATCATGACGCAGCGTGGAAGACAACTGGTGTACATGTCCTTGTTTTTGCGGCAAACGCCGAAAACGCAGCCGCAGAACATCGTCAACTGGACATGCCGCACGATGCAAAATTTCCACGGGCAAATGAACGTGTTAAAAAGCGAGCTGAACCGCTGGATCAAAGCGCAGGACCAGATTGTCTTCGTCGCGGCGGATAGCGAGCGGGCCAAGCGACTGGAGCGCGTGCTGCATGACTATGAGATGGAGGCAGATCTGCTGACGGAGAAAGTCGAAACGATTCCGCCGGGACGTCCGACCATCATCATCGGAAACCTGCAAACCGGTTTTGAGCTGCCGATGAACAAGCTGGTGGTGATCACCGAAGGCGAAGTATTCACGGCCAAGCAGCGCAAAGCACGCAAGGTGCAGCAGCCGATGAACAATGCCGAGCGGATCAAAAACTATCTGGAGCTGAAACCTGGCGATTATGTGGTCCATATCAACCATGGGATCGGGAAGTATCTCGGGATTGATACAAAAGAGATTCTCGGCATTCACAAGGATTATTTGCATATCCGCTATGCGGGCGGCGACAGCCTGTTTGTGCCGATCGAGCAGATTGACCACGTGCAAAAGTATGTAGCCAGTGAAGAGAGCGAGCCGAAGATCTACAGTCTCGGAGGCAGTGAATGGAAGCGCGTCAAAAACAAAGTACAGTCCTCGGTCAAGGACATTGCGGAGGACTTAATCAAGCTGTATGCAGCTAGGGAAGCGGCTGTCGGTCACGCTTTTACGCGTGATACGGAAGAGCAGCGGGAATTTGAAGCGATGTTTCCGTATCAGGAAACTGCCGACCAGATTCGCGCGATTCAGGAAGTCAAAAGCGATATGGAACGAAGACGCCCGATGGATCGTCTTGTATGTGGGGATGTAGGTTACGGTAAGACCGAGGTAGCGATCCGGGCTGCATTCAAGGCCGTGATGGATGGCAAGCAGGTAGCCGTGCTGGTGCCAACCACGATTTTGGCTCAACAGCATTATGAGACCTTCCGAGAGCGCTTTGCCGATTTCCCGATTCGGGTAGAGGTGCTGAGCCGTTTCCGTTCGCGCAAAGAGCAAAATGCCACCATGAAGGGTTTAAAGGATGGCACCGTGGATGTCGTCATCGGTACCCATCGTGTCCTGTCCAAAGACATTCAATTCCGTGATTTGGGGCTCCTGATCGTGGACGAGGAGCAGCGCTTTGGGGTGAGTCACAAAGAGAAGCTGAAACAGTTCAAAACCAATGTAGACGTACTCACGCTGACCGCGACGCCGATTCCGCGCACCTTGCACATGTCGATGCTCGGAGTAAGGGATCTCTCCGTCATCGAGACACCGCCAGAAAATCGTTTCCCTGTGCAAACCTATGTGATGGAATACAGTGCATCGCTGGTACGGGAAGCGATCGAGCGTGAGCTGGCACGTGGCGGACAGGTATTTTTCCTGTACAACATGGTGCAAGGGATCGAACAGATGGCGGAGCAGATCTCGGCGCTGGTCCCTGATGCCAAAGTAGCTGTGGCGCATGGACAAATGAACGAGGGAGAGCTGGAAGGCGTCATTCTCGACTTCTTGGAAGGCAACTCCGATGTGCTGGTCAGTACGACGATCATTGAAACCGGCGTGGATATTCCGAACGTCAATACGCTGATTATCTACAACGCCGACCGGATGGGCTTGTCCCAGCTCTATCAATTGCGCGGTCGCGTTGGCCGTTCCAACCGGATCGCGTATGCGTATTTCACTTACCAGCGGGATAAGGTCTTGACTGAGGTGGCAGAGAAGCGTTTGCAGGCAATCAAGGAGTTTACGGAGCTTGGTTCTGGCTTTAAAATCGCGATGCGCGACTTATCGATCCGTGGTGCTGGTAATCTGCTCGGTGCCGAACAGCATGGTTTCATCAATTCCGTCGGGTTTGACCTGTACAGCCAGATGCTGAAAGAGGCCATTGATGAGTTGAAGGGGGAAGCGAAGAAGGAAGCTCCTCCGGCAGTGGAGATCAACCTGCACGTGGATGCTTACATCCCATCACTCTACATCACCGACAGCCGACAAAAAATCGAGATGTACAAAAAATTTGTGGCCGTCACCACCTTGGAAGATGTGGATGATTTGGCCGAGGAGCTCATTGACCGTTTTGGCGATCTGCCGAGACCGGTCGAAAACCTGCTGACAATCTCCAGACTACGTGTGTACGCGATGCAGCACAATATTACAGAGATCAGTCAAAAGGATCCTGAAGTGATCAAGCTCTTTTTGGATCCAAGCCAAAATAACAACATTGATGGCGGTGCCTTGTTCGCTTTGACCGGAGATTGGGGCAGACGCGTAGGCTTGTCGGGTGGACAACAGATTGTCATTACTGTTAAAGTAAAAGGGTTGAGCGAAGATGAAGGCGTGAAGTTAGTGGAAAAGCTGCTCAGCCAATTTCACATGGTGCGTAAAGACACCGGTTCTGGAAGCCCGGTCATGTGACCAGCATGCCAGAAGAAGGGAGAATTATTGGGATGAAACGACTCGTAACGTTGATAGCCATTCCCGTGCTTGCTTTAGGAATCCTGAGCGGCTGCGGAAAAGACGATGAAAAGGCAGCAGCTCCTGCCGATCAAGCGAATGCGTCACAACCAGCTGCAGGCGGCGAACAGCCAGCCGATGCAAACGATCCATTGGCACAATTTCCTCCGGTTAAGCTTGGTTTCAAAGTGGAAGACGATGCAGCTGTTGTTGAATACCAAGGAGGCAAGCTGACTGGTAAGGAATTTACCGAATTTCTGAAAGTCATCAGCTTCTTGAATCCGCCGCAACGTCAAATGATTGAGATGGCCGATCAGGAAACCTTAAAAACATATGCTCGTGAGTATACGGCAACCAAAATCCTTGCTTCCCGAGCAGATGATGCGATTCGTAAGCAAGCTGACACGGATTCGGCCACCAGCTTTGAAATGGTAAAAGGACAATATCTCTCCCTTTTGGGTAAAGATGAGAAACAGTTTGATACCCTGATGCAAAAGCATGGCTTGAGCAAAGAGCAGGTCATCACGCAAATGTCCATGATCAATGCCTCCATCGGCGTGCTGAAAAAGAACATCCAAGACGCTGATTTGCAAAAGCAATATGACCAAGCGGACAAAGCGAGCTTCACAACCGCATCGGTTCGCCACATTTTGATTTCTACCGAGACCCGTAAGCCAGAAGAAGCCTTGAAGCTGGCCAACGACCTGGTTGCCCGCATTAAGAAGGGTGAAGATTTTGCGGCTTTAGCCAAACAACATACGGATGACCCAGGCAGCAAGGAATCGGGCGGACTGTATGAAAACGCAGATGTCACCCAATGGGTACCTGAGTTCAAGGATGCTGCGTTGAAGCAGCCCGTTGGACAAGTTGGTGAGCCGGTGAAGACCGATTTCGGCTACCATGTGATCCGTGTGGAAGACCGTAAAGTAAAAACATTTGAAGAAGCCAAAGACTCACTCCGTCAGCAAGCGCTGGAAAAGAATTACGGAGAGTTTGTAAATACCGAAATGGAAAAGTTGGTTACCAAGTGGAACATTCCACAGCCGACAACACCAGCTTCCTAAGGCAAAGAGGCTTGAGAGAAACAGGGAATCATTGGGATTCCCTGTTTTTTCGTGTACTCGCATATTCTTCAAAACGAGGAGAATACTATAGTCACTCGCTACCGCCCGGGGGAGAGTGTAAAAAGGGAATTGGCAAACTTTGAGGCATCGATGGGATAGTTAATTTTAGGTGTCATAGGAGAAAATACAGGTAACCCGGTAAAAGACTCACAACCCAATTTCTCAAGAAAGCGAGGCAACATGAATATGAAAGCAACTGGTATCGTTCGTCGAATTGACGACCTCGGACGGGTCGTGATTCCAAAAGAGATCCGTCGTACGCTGCGCATTCGTGAAGGCGACCCACTTGAGATTTTTGTCGATCGTGATGGGGAAGTTATTTTGAAGAAATATTCGCCAATTGGCGAACTCGGCGATTTTGCAAAAGAGTATGCCGATTCACTTTATGAAAGCTTGAATCACATTGTATTGATATCGGACCGAGATACTGTCATCGCAGTTGCAGGTGCTTCCAAGAAGGAATACTTGGAGAAGCCAGTCGGCAATATCGTGGAGAAATGCTTGGAAGACCGCAAGAGCCGGGTAGAAAAGAACAGTGGCCAATACGAGATCATTCGCGATATGAACGAGCAGTACTCCTCCTTTGTAGTATCACCGATCGTAGCGGGTGGGGATCCAATCGGAGCGGTGATCCTGGTAAGCAAGACCGATACATCCAAGATGAGCGATCTGGAAGTGAAAATGGCAGAGACCGCAGCTGGTTTTTTGGCCAAACAGATGGAGCAATAGCAGAAAGGACAGTCTCGCTGAAGCGGGGCTGTTTTTTTGCGTGCTCGCCAGGGTAAGTGGGATTTGCTGGTGATTGTGGTATAATGTACGAAGCTTTTGCTCGAGAGGAGAACAACCTTACATGTCTGACAGAAGTTCTGCCCATTTTGTAAAAGGAGCAGCGATCCTCGGCATTGCTGGATTATTATCCAAATTGCTCGGTGCTGTTTACCGTATTCCGTATCAAAATATCGCCGGTGATATCGGCTTGTACGTCTATATGCAGGTTTATCCACTTTATACGACTCTGCTGATACTGGCGACAGCTGGCTTTCCGATTGCGATTTCCAAGCTGGTATCAGAAAGGTTGGCTGTAGGAGATGCTTATGGTGCAAGAAAAGCGTTTCGCGTAGCCAGCATTACCTTATTTATTTTGGGACTGGTTTTCTTTTTGCTTCTGTATACGGGAGCACCGCTCGTCGCCGATTTCATGGGAGATGAACAGCTGACGATGCCGCTTCGCGCGGTTGCTTGGTCCTTACCTTTGGTCCCGATCGCGGCCATTATGCGCGGTTACTTTCAGGGACAGCAAAATATGGTGCCCACTGGCGTATCGCAGGTAGTGGAGCAGTTAATTCGGGTGATTTTTATCCTGATCGCGGCCTACTGGGCGATGATGGTGTACCAGGATGCCTATTTGGCGGGTACGGGTGCCGTGTTTGCGGCGTTTCCGGGTGCAGTGACCGCCGTCATCGTATTGTTGGTGTATTGGCGCAGAAACGCTCGTAAACAAAATCAGGATAGTGCAGAAATCAAGCCTACGGAAAACAGTTGGACCACCAGAGAAGTGCTGCGCAGCCTGATCTATTATGCGCTTCCGATTTGTCTCGGGGCGCTGGTCCTGCCGCTTATTCCGCTGGTTGATTCCGTTACCGTGGTGAATATGCTGCAGTACAGCGGGATGGATGAGGAGATGGCCAAGGTCGTCAAAGGGGCATTTGACCGTGGACAACCGTTGATTCAATTCGGTACGTTTTTTGCCACTTCGCTTTCCTTGGCTTTGGTTCCGGCGATCAGTGAGGCCGTAGCGCAGGGGCAGCATCGGGTGATTGCCTCGCGTACGGAGGTTGCGTTGCGCTTGACCAGCTTGCTCGGCATTCCGGCTTCCTTTGGTCTTGCGCTTCTGGCGGAGCCTGTGAACGTGATGTTATATGGAGACACAAAAGGGACAGAGGCACTCGCCATCCAATCCTTTACGATCTTTTTTGCGACTTTGTCGATCGCAACCTCCGGGATCCTACAAGGACTCGGACAAGTCATGCTGCCCGCCCGTCATCTGTTTGTCGGGGTAGTCATCAAGCTCATGCTGAATCTCATGCTGGTCCCGTTGGCGGGGATCTCGGGAGCGGCTCTCGCAACGGTGGTCGCTTACATGGTGGCAATGATGTTAAATATGCGGGGAATTGCGAAGCATACAGGTGTCGTGATCAGTGTGCGAAACATTATCGGGAAACCGTTGCTTGCAGCTTTGTGCATGACAGCGGTAGTCATTTTGGTGGAATGGGCGACAGCATCCGTGTTAGGCAGTTTCGTCCAGTCTACTCGTCTCTTGCATACGCTGGTAGCCTTGGCTGCTGTGGGCAGCGGGGCGCTCGTATATTTGCTGGCACTCTTGAAAACAGGCGGCTTGACGAAGGAAGACATGCGCTTTTTGCCAAAGGGCGGCAAATTAAGCGCACTATTGATTCGTCTGCGATTACTGCGCGGGTAATCATCGATAACAGCGAAAAGGAGTTGAAGGCAAATGACAGCTTCCATCCATATCATCGGATTGGGTGCGGGCACGCTTGAGCAGCTTCCGTACGGGATTTACAAGACTGTAAAGGATGCCTCGCATCTTTATTTGCGCACGAAGGAGCACCCGGTTGTTACCGAGCTCGTGCAGGAGGGCGTTGCTTTTACCTCTTTTGATGAGATTTATGAAAAGCATGGAGATTTTTCGTCGGTATACGAGGAAATTGCGGAGAACTTGCTGCAGGCTGCGAAAGCGCAAGGCCAGATTATTTATGCAGTACCTGGTCACCCGCTCGTCGCGGAACGGACGGTGCAATTATTGCTGGAGCGAGGGGAAGCAAAAGGTGTCGCCATCACGATTGGCGGGGGTCAAAGCTTTCTCGATCCCGTCTTTGCCCGATTGCAAATCGATCCGATCGAAGGCTTTGCACTGCTGGATGCGACATCTTTATCTGCACAACAGATCAATCCGTCGCTTCATACCATCATCGCGCAAGTCTATGATCAGCTGACGGCATCGGATCTCAAGCTGACCCTAATGGAAGTGTTCCCGGATGATTATACGGTCACAGTCGCAACCGCAGTAGGAGCGGGAGAGCTGGAGCGGATTGAGTCCGTTGCCCTGTACGAGCTGGATCGTGTGGATCATCTTGGCAATTTGACCGTCGTCTATGTGCCGCCCACACAGGAGGCGGCTGTGCGCAACCGGCAATTTTCCTACTTGAAAGAAATCGTTGCGATTCTGCGCAGTCCGGAAGGCTGTCCGTGGGATCGGGAGCAGACCCATCAAAGCATCCGCAAAAACTTGATCGAAGAAGCCTATGAAGTGCTGGAAACTATCGATGATGATGATCCGGATGCGATGTGTGAGGAATTAGGCGACTTGCTGCTGCAGATCATGCTGCACTCCCAGATGGCAGCAGAGGATGGCTATTTTAGTGTCGAGGACGTTGTGGCCGCTCTCAATAGCAAGCTGATTCGACGTCACCCCCATGTATTCGGTGAAATGGCGGCCGAGGATGCCGAAGAGGCTCTGGCAAACTGGGATGAGATCAAGCGCCAGGAAAAAGCGGCAAAAGGTGTAGACGTAGAAGCGCAGTCCAAGCTGGCAGGAATCCCACGTGAACTGCCTGCCCTGATGTATGCCTACAAGCTCCAGAAGAAAGCGGCTGGCGTAGGCTTTGACTGGGACAACGTGGATGATGTGTACAAAAAAATCGAAGAAGAATACAAGGAAGTGCGGGAAGCTTCCCCCGAGGAGCGTGCGGGTGAGCTTGGAGACTTGCTCTTTGCCGTAGTGAATCTGGCTCGTTTTTATAAGGTGGAACCCGAAGAAGCGTTAAGCATGACCAACCGCAAGTTCAAGCAGCGCTTTTCATATATCGAGCAAAAGCTGCGTGAAGCGAAAAAATCGTTTGACGATACTGATCTAGTGGAGATGGATCGCTGGTGGGAAGAAGCGAAGAAGCAAGGGTAAAAGGGAGGAAGACAGATGAGACTGGATAAATTTTTGAAAGTGTCGCGGCTGATTAAACGTCGCACACTGGCCAAGGATGTATGCGATCAAGGGCGCGTGGAGATCAATGACCGCGCTGCGAAGGCATCCAGCAATGTGAAGATTGGCGATAAACTGTCCATACGGTTTGGTCAGAAGATCGTCTCGGTAAAAGTGGAGGATATCAAGGAGAATCCGCGCAAGGAAGAAGCGGCTACTTTGTATCAGGTGATCGGGGAAGTACCGGTGCCTCGGGATGAAAAAGAAGAAGACGATTACCTGAGAGGGTAGTCGAAGCTTGAAAAGACCACTCGGCGCAGTGCAAACACACGATGGCCGAGTGGTTTTTATTTTAGTGGATCAGCTTCAATCCCGCGACAGCAATAATGACAATGGCAATAAAAAAGAGACGCAGCGCATTCTTTGGTTCCTTGTAAAAAACCATCCCGATCACCGTGCTGCCCACCGTGCCGATACCCGTCCATACTGCATAGGCAGTCCCCATCGCAATTTCCTTCATGGCAAGGGAGAGGAAGAGGAAGCTCAACAAGAACCCGCCCACCATGATCAAGTAAGAGCGAAAAGACGCTCGCTGATTGACTTGGGTAATGCCAATGACACCGACCACTTCAAAGCAGCCGGCGAGAATTAGCCAAAGCCAGCTCATGTAGGTTCCCCTCCTTGTTGCGAATGGTGCTCATGGTCAGGCGTCACGATCTTCAGCCCGATGATTCCGATTAAAAGCAGCGCAATGAGTCCAATCTTCGTCCATTGAAACGGTTCACCAAACCAGATCATTTCACTGATGACCGTGCCGACTGTGCCTAATCCGACAAAGACAGCATAAACCGTGCTGGTCGGAAGCTTTTTCCCGGCATGGATCAGCCCGCCGAAGCTGACTGCAATGGCAGTGATGGTGATGAGCCAAGTCAAGATACTGTCTGCATGCTTTAAGCCTGCTACCCATATCACCTCAAAAATAGCTGCGACGACTACAAGCAGCCATTGTTTTGTCATCTTTGACAACTCCCTTCTGTTAGTAGTTTTCCCCAGGAAGGACATGAACGCAAAAAAGCCCGAGAGATATCCTGATGGATGATCTCCCGGGCTTTTATCCCTCCGTGTCCACAGTGGCGTTTGCACTGTGTGTTTTCTCTCGGACCAGTCCGGTACGAATAACCAACCGCGGAACCCTAGAAAACTCATACTCATTATATGACAGGGGGCGATGATGTCAAGCCTCCAAACGTTTACTGTTTGTCCGGCAGCTCGGACCACTTGTGTGCATAGGCAGGTGGCATGTATTGCGTCATGCGTTCCAACAAAACAGCGGGTTCGCTTTCCACAATCAATAGTTGGAGATGGGTTTCAGGCATGAAGCCCGCGTCCACAGCATTTTTCACCATGTCCATAAGAGGATCATAGTATCCGCGAATATTGAGTATGCCCACCGGCTTGCTGTGAATCCCGAGCTGTGACCAGCTGATCACCTCAAATAGCTCCTCAAAAGTCCCGTACCCGCCAGGCAAGGCGATAAACCCGTCGGATAGATCGGACATCATGGCTTTGCGTTCATGCATATTGGCGACTTCATGAAGCTCAGTCAAGCCCGTATGCGCCATTTCCCCGCGAAACAGGTTGCGCGGCATGACTCCGATCGCTTTTCCGCCACCGTTCAAGACGTGATCGGCCACACGTCCCATCAGACCGATTTTGGAACCACCGTATACAAGCTCCAGCCCTTTTTGAGCCAGAAGCTGGCCAAGCTCCGAAGCTTTTTGCGCATATTCAGGATGAAGACCGGCATTGGAACCGGCAAATACACAGATACGCTTCATTGAGTGCCTCCCGTTTGTTCATAGCGTTTTCGCAATTTTTCTTTATGTGCCGTGAGGATCTGCTCCATCGTGATGTCATACATGTTGGCCAGGATTAACATATTGCCCAGGACATCTCCCATTTCTTCAATCAGCTCTTGGCGCTTTTCAGCCTTTGATGCCTCGGTCTCATCGGGACGGTCTCTTCCGATTTCCAATGCACGGACGGCACGGGCCGTTTCTCCGACCTCCTCCATGAGAAAGCCAATCCGCTCGAACGGGCCGTACCCGGACCAGCCACGCTTGCGGTAGAATTCTTCAATCCATTGTTGCAAGTCTGCTTGTAGCATGTGGTTTCCTCCCACCTGGCTGCTTCTATTTGTATGAAGTGAATGCATATGGAGCAAGGTCTATGCCCATTATACACAAATCGAAAAGGAAATCCCTTACAACCAATCACGTGATGGCCGGTCTGTTTATGGTGATGGGACTTGTTCCAGCAAGCGGGTGCTATCTATGCAAGCAAGCGCGAGGTGTCGATCTAACCGTTCGTTTTTGTTCTAAAAGGACATCCCTTCCCATACGATGGTACAAGAATCGGTTGAGGGAGGTCTTTCGATGAACGAGCATACAAAAAAACCGCGTCACGAGATCGTTATGATCAATCGGCGCAGTTTGGCAATATCCGGAGTGAAGAATGTGGAAAGCTTCGACAGCGAGGAATTCCTGCTGGAAACAGAAGCTGGATTTCTCACCATTCGCGGTCAAAATTTGCATATGAAAAATTTAAGCTTGGAAACAGGGGAAGTGGCAATCGAAGGGTTGGTGCACGAGATGGGATATCTTGAGCAGGGGCAAGCCGGAGATCGGTCGCGGGGATTCTTCGGTAAGTTGTTCAAGTGAGCATCGGCGTACAAATTCAGACTGTTCTTTCCATGTCGGTCTGTGGCTTGCTGATGGGCATGGGATACGACACCTACCAGGTATTCCGGGGAAGAGGACGCTTTCCCGCGTGGCTGGTCTTCCTGCTGGATGTCCTTTTCTGGCTTGTCAGCGTTGGATTTGTCTTTTGGATTCTGGCTTACGTGAACAATGGTGTCGTTCGCTTTCCGATCTTTATCGGGTTGTTCGGTGGAGCATGGTTGTACTTCTTGTTGGGGAGCAAGCGGTACGTTCAATTTCTTCAAGCTGCCATCCGATTTACGCAATGGTTGTTTCGCACGGTCATGTTGATCATCGATACCTTGATTGTTCGACCCATTCTCTTCATTTATCGACTGATTGGCATGCTGATTAGTTTTTTGATCACCATTATTCTCGGAATTTTTCAATTCTGTTGGAGAATCCTGCAAATTCCGATTGCTCCTGTGCAAAAATGGGGTCATAATGTAGGGAGAAAAATCCATCGTCGTGGAAAAGGATTTTGGGCGGACGTGAAGAAATGGATACGTCCAAGGAACAAACAGGAATAATTGGCAAAGGTGGATTCAACCATGAGCAGCAACGCATCCCCATCCAATAAGCAAGGACAAAAGCGCAGGATACGTCTCGTCATGTTTTTTGTGCTGTGCTTTGCCGTCTGGACGGGCTATACTGCCTACTTGCAAAGCGGCATCCTGTCTGAAAAGGAAAAGGAATTGGAGACGCTTCGCCAACAGGCAGCCGAGGTAAAGCAGACACAAGCAGAACTTGCCTATAAAGTGAGCCGTTTGAATGATAAAGAGTACATCGCTGAGCTTGCGCGCAAAGAATACTTCTTGTCCAAGCCAGGCGAACAAATATATGTGATTCCGGAGTAGGTCGATCATTCCTTTAGGATCATTCTTTATGCATGAGGGAGGCTTTCCGCGTTCATGGGAATCGAGGTAGGCAGCAAACTGGTCGGAAAAGTCACGGGTATCACAAAATTTGGTGCATTTGTCGAGCTTCCAGATGGGGCAACAGGCCTCGTCCATATCAGCGAAATTGCCGATGCGTATGTGACTGACATTCACCAACACTTAAAAGTTGGGGACACGGTCACCGTGAAAGTGCTGCATATTCGGGAAGGAAAAATCGGCTTGTCGATCAAAAAGGCAGTTGACCGTCCTGACAAACCAGAACGACGACCCCCGAACCGTTCTCCTCGCGAACGTGGAGAAAACTTTGAGGATAAACTAAATCGCTTCCTGAAAGACAGCGAGGATCGGCAATCTCCTTTACGAAAAAACATGGACAAAAAAGGGCGCGGTCGTTAAATTTGCCATAGTGGGAGCAACTTCCATCCATTTCTAAAGAAAAATGCGTAAATTGACGAGAAAAAAAGGAAGGTACTTTTCTATTCATGACGAATATACATATTATAAGCCCGTATCACCGAGCGCGAATCACCTGCCGGCCGACGTTGAACGCCTAAAACGTCGGTATTTTTTTGTCCTTTTTTAGGCTGCCGTGGTGGAGAGAGCATGTTTCCTTGCCTACGCTCGGATTCTCCGCCCCGCAAGGAAGCGCGGGGGAGGCGCAAAAGTAGTAGCCGCTCCGCAGCTCGGGCAGGTTGCGCTCCTGTTTCCCGCTCTTCCTTACTCCGCTGGGCAGGGCTCCGCAAATCGCTTGGCAAGGAAACATGCTCTCTGTCGATACAGAGGCGTTTTTAAGTTGAAAGAAAAATACACGGAGAACGTTAAAATAGAGAAAAGCCATTTCAGTGAACTCTTTGAAAGTTCCGAGTGCAGACAAAAGATCGGTGAGGAAGGGAAGAACGGGACGGGCGGAGTCTTTGCAACACCTACTGAGGTGGAGCTTTCAAAAGCGGTACACGCTTGTCGCACAACCCCGTCGTTGAAATTGCTTCCCTGAAACTTTTGCGTGACGTACCGCTTTTGGAAGCGGAACCGGACAGTTTCCACTCCCTTGCGGGTGTGGCAAGAACGCAGCCCCTCCCATTATTCCCTTCCCCAACCGCTATGGCCACTCAATCATCCCTCCCTACAAAGTTTTTCATAGAATTTGTCGGACGATTCTTTGAATGGGAATCGTTTTTTTGACATATTTTACAAAGTCCACTCCTTATAATGAGAACCACATGAAAATCAGAACGGGGTGGTGCGAACATGATCATCAATAAAAATGTTTCTGACATGGGACAAGCGTGGACACAAAAAATGAGTCAGCAATGGACGCAAGCAATGGGATCTTGGGGAGAGAGAATTGCCGAGATCGGACAGCGCTATAAGCTGCTCCCGATGTTAATGGGTTTCTTGTTGGGCAGGGCCCTCATTCTCGAAGAGCTGACGCCATTCGTTGTTCCTTACTTCATCGTGATGTATTATGTTCGGCGCGATCATCTGCTCGTGAGTGCGCTGGCCATGGCACTTGGCGCCTTTTCTCACTCTTTGCCAGTTGGATTGGAAGCAGTTCTGAGCATGGCCGTTTCTTTGATTGTCTGTCGGTTCACGGAACGTTTTCCGCGAAAGGACTTCTCTCGCACGCCGTTAGTGGTGCTGATAACTTTATTTGCCAGCCATATGCTCTTTGATGCGATTACCAATCAGATCTCTACGTATAGCCTGGTCATGGTTGCGGTAGAGTCCATTCTCAGCTTTGTCCTAACCTTGATCTTCATTCAATCGCTATCGATCATCCATTTGGCTAAACCATATGAGCCGTTAAAAAATGAAGAGATCGTCTCCTTGGTAATTCTTCTGGCGTCTCTGATGACGGGCACCGTTGGCTGGGTAGTCGAAGGAGTCTCCATGGAGCATATCCTCTCTCGCTATTTACTGTTGTTGTTTGCTTTTGCAGGCGGCGGGACAGTAGGAGCTGCAGTAGGGGTCGTCAGCGGATTGATTCTCAGTCTGGCGAATGTAAACGCTCTCCAGCAGATCAACCTGCTAGCGTTTTCCGGATTGCTGGCCGGATTGCTGCGGGAAGGCGGGAAAGTTGGCGTCTCAGCAGGGCTCTTGATCGGGACTGCAATTCTCGCGATATACGGAGGAGCGGAGGAGACACTGCCGCTTTCTTTGATCGAGACGTCTCTGGCGATCCTGCTCTTCATTCTGACACCAGCCGTAGTATGGAAGAAGGTTGCTCGGTTTATTCCAGGGACAACCGAAAATATGCAATCTCATCAAGAATATATGCGGCGGGTCCGTGATGTAACCGCGGGTAAGATCCGTCAATTCTCGGATCTATTCACACAGTTGTCTCGCAGCTTTGCCCAGACAGCAGAACCTGCAGCGAAGGAGGAGCAGGTGGATATTTTCTTAAGCCGCGTGACCGAGTTTACCTGCGAACGCTGCTGGAAAAAGGAGCAATGCTGGGAGCGCGAGACACAGGCGACGTATCAGGCAATGCGCACTATGATGGAACATATGATGGAAGCCGGGACGATGGCAGGGATGGTTGTCCCGCGCGATTGGGAACGAAAATGTGTCAAAACGGATAAGGTACTCACGACGATGGAGCAGGAGTATGAACGTTTTCAATCCTATAATCAATTAAAGAAGCAGGTTCACGAAAGTCGAAAGCTCGTCGCGGATCAGCTATCCGGGGTTTCCCGGGTAATGAGCGACTTTGCCCGGGAAATTCAACGGGAGGGCATCGAGCTGAGTTTTCAGGAAAAGCAAGTAACGAGAGCGCTGGAAGGATTGGGCCTTTCGGTGCGGCGCGTTGATATACACAGTCTGGAAGAAGGAAAAGTGGATATTGAAATTATTCAGCCGACCTGCTATGGACGCGACGAGTGCGCCAAGATCGTCGCACCGCTTATTACAGATATTTTGGGCGAGAACATTGTGGTCAAAGAAAGGCACTGCGAGGCTTTCAAGGATGGCACCTGCAAAATGTGTCTGGGCTCGGCGCGAACATACGAGATCGATATTGGCGTAGCCGGTGCAGCCAAGGATGGCAAGCTGCTTTCCGGAGACAGCTTCAAGACGATGGATCTGGGCAACGGAAAAATGGCTTTAGCGATCAGCGACGGCATGGGAAATGGCGAGCGGGCTTATCTGGAGAGCCAATCGGCCTTGGATATCCTCCAGCAGTTGCTGAAATCAGGCATGGACGAAAAGCTTTCGATCAAGACGATCAACTCGGTCTTGGCCCTTCGCTCAACAGACGAGATGTTTGCCACGGTAGATCTTGCGTTAGTCGACCTGCAGACAGCCCATACGCGATTCGTGAAGATCGGTTCCACTCCAAGCTTTATTAAGCGGGGATCGGAGGTTATCACCGTAACGGCCAATAACCTGCCGGCTGGCATATTAGAGGAAATCGAGGTGGATGTGGTGACCCGGACGCTCAAACCGGGAGATCTTCTGGTGATGATGTCGGACGGAATCTATGATGCTCCGCGCCATATCGAAAACCGGCAAATGTGGATGAGACGGATGATCGCCGAGCTCGACACGGATGAGCCGCAAGAGGTAGCGGACCGTCTGTTGGAAAAGGTTATCTTTCAGCATTCCGGCCAGATTGTCGACGACATGACCGTCCTGGTTGCGAAAATCGATCGATTTGTCCCGCAATGGTCTTCCATCCAGGTGCAGGGCATGGATCGGGTAGAGCGGCCACGTATCGTCAGTTAACCCTTCGCTTCTAAAAGGTATGTTTTCCCACCCCCCCGTCGATACTAATAGAAAAACGATTAGCAATAGTCGGTGGTCAGTAAAAGACGGGGAGGTTTACTAGATGAAAGAACCAACGCTTCGGCAAATATTGTTGGTAACGGACGGTTGCTCCAACAGCGGGATCAGCCCGGTAGCTGCTGCCACGCTGGCGAGAGAGCAAGGCATCACGGTGAATGTGATTGGCGTTGTGGAACGAAATGAAATCGGTGAGCAAGGAATTCGGGAAATTCGGGAGATTGCGGAAGCGGGTGGCGGCTTGAGTGATATCGTCTATCCCGCGCAATTGGCACAGACCGTCCAGATGTTGACACGAAAAGCAATGACCCGAACCATTCATCAAGTCGTAAATAAAGAATTGAAAGACATTTTGGGAGATTCGGCTTTGGAGCAATTGACACCCGAAAAGCGGATTCAGGTGGCAGGCATGGTAGACGAGCTGGGAGAGCGCAGCAGCATGCATGTGGTCATGCTGGTCGATACGTCAGCGAGCATGAAATCAAAGCTTCCTGCCGTTCAACAGGCGATCCATGATTTCAGCATCAGTCTCCGCTCCCGAAGTGGTCGCAGCCAGATGGCCGTCTGTTCATTTCCTGGGAAACATCAGCATCTGGATGTCCGCATTCCATGGACAGAGCAGGTGGAAAAAGCGCATCAGCTGACAGAAGGTCTGACGATGAGCGGTCTTACTCCATCGGGACCTGCAATCGTAGAGGCTATTGCTTTGTTCGAGGATATACCATTGCCAGCATCTCTGGAGGATCGCTACCGCCACGAACGTTCAGGGAAACGGGATGATGAAATGGACGGGTATCTAGAGGATCATGTATTCTAATCTTGCTTTTCCAAAGCTGCCTGGGGAATTTTCGGGCAAATGGAATCACAAGCGTTATCGTGTCGTTCGTCCCTTAGGTCAAGGGGCGAACGGCGCTGTTTATTTGGCGGAGCATGAAGGAAAGAAGCTTGCGGTGAAAATCGGACTTGAGCCCATGGATTTGCTCATGGAAGTCAATATGCTGAAAAGTGTTCAACAGCTTCCCCACCAACGGATTGGCCCGCTTTTGTGCGATGTCGACGATCTTACCATCGATGGGCAAAATTGCACCTTTTACAGCATGGAATACCTGGAAGGGGAACGGTTGGATCGCTATGTCACACGTGTCGGTGCCGAGTGGGTGCCGATCTTGACTGTCCAATTGCTGGCACATTTACAGGTGCTGCACGGGCAAGGCTGGGTGTTTGGCGATCTGAAGCCGGAAAATGTCATCATGATGAGCGCAAACAAACAGCTGCGCCTCGTGGATTTCGGCGGTGTTACCAAAATGGGCAATGCGGTGCGCCAATTTACGGAGGAATATGATCGGGGAGGCTGGCAAGCCGGTGATCGACGCGCCGAAGCAACCTATGACTTGTTTTCCGTCAGCGTTATGATGATACGCTTGATGACGGACGAGGCGAGATGGAAAAAAGTTGGACAGGAAAAAAGGACGATCCAAAACCTCTGTGATATAATACGGGAAAATGACAATCTTTACCCATACAGAGCGCCTTTACTAAAGGCCCTGTATGGAAAGTATCCTCAGGCGATCATGATGAAGCAGGAATTAATGGCGGCAATCAGACAGCGTAATGATACGCCTACGCCTCCATCCAAGCGACAACGTGGTGGAAGCGTGGCGGGTGCGCTGCTGGGCGGCCTTTTTGTTGCCTCAATGCTGATGTTGGCGGGGACGCTGTATCATCTTTGGTTATAAAGGGTGTGAGAAGCTGGTGTCCGATGAATTGGTGATGGAAACCTGTCTGTTGGCGGGTGAAATCATGCTGAAAAATGGGGGAGAGACTTACCGGGCGGAAGACACGATGGCTTTGCTCGCCAAAGCCGCCGGAATGAAGAATGTAAACAGCTTTGTGACTCCAACCTGTATTATCCTTTCCTATTGTTATTTGGATAAGGACTACACGCGTATGATTCGGACCCGTATCCGCACGATTGACCTGAATAAGGTTACGCTGGTCAATGAAGTGTCACGCAACTACGTATCCGGAAAAATTACGTTGTCTCAAGCTTACCTGCAATTGCAGGAAATCGATCAAAAAAAGCCGATTTATCCGGCGTGGCTGCAAAATGTGGCAGCTAGCGTTTCCAGCGGTGCCTTTGCCGCACTTTTTGGGGCAGGATGGTTGGAGATCATTATCGCAGGGTTTGCCGGAATGATCGTCAATGCAAGCGTAGGGTATTTCGAGCCATACCTGCGGATTAAATTTTTCAACGAATTTTTTGCCGCCATTCTTGGTGGCTTATTGGCGTTGCTTTGTTTTAAGGTAAATGCGGAGCTTCAATTGGATTTGATGATCATTGGGACCATGATTCCGCTGTTTCCGGGGATCGCGGTAACCAACTCATTACGGGATTTGATGGCAGGTGACTTGATGGCAGGTGTGTCGCGAGGAGTGGAGGCACTCTTGACCGCCTTATCGGTGGCCATCGCGACGGTAACGCTGCTGTTTTTGGCGAGGTGATGGAGATGGGCTGGTGGCAAGGACTTATTCTAAGTTTTTTTTCAACCGTTGCCTTTTGCATGCTGTTTAATGTGCCGATCCGCGCAATATTAGCGAGTGGCATAGCTGGAAGCCTGGGATGGATCATTTACAATGTTTTGATCGGCAATGGCATGTCCATCACATTGGCTACCTTTTTAGCTGCTACGGGGGTTTCCTTAAGCAGTCAACTATTTTCCGTCTATCTTCGCGTTCCTTCCACAAACTTCAGTGTGGCCGGGATTATTCCGCTGGTTCCCGGTTCTGTCGCCTACAAGGCCATGCTTTCGTTTGTCAATGGAGATGATCTGGGGGGTATCACGCTGGCGACTCGCACGTCCCTGATCGCAGGAGCAATTGCTTCCGGATTGATACTGGGGCTCTCCATTTTTTCAGTATGGAAAGGACTTGTGACGAGAAATGCTGGCACGCGTGCAAAAACAAATTGAAGAGGAGCAGCTTCTGACACCAGGGGAGACCTTGGTGGTAGGCGTATCGGGAGGAACAGACTCGACGGCTCTTTTGCATATCTTGCAGTCGCTCAATAAACAATATCAGTACGGATGGAACTTGCATGTTGTCCATTTGAACCACAGCTTTCGCGGGGAGGAGTCCGATGCTGATGCGGATTATGTGCAGGCTATCTGTACAGAGTGGAACATCCCTTGCCATTCTTTTAAGCGCAACGTTTCCTTATATATGGAGGAAAGTGGTCTGGGTGCTCAGGAAGCAAGCCGGGTGCTGCGCTATGAGCTGTACCAGCAAGTAGCTGAAGAGGTGGGAGCGCAAAAAGTCGTACTCGCCCACCACGGGGATGATCAGGTGGAGACGGTTCTGTTTCGGATGCTGCGCGGCACTGGCATTCATGGTCTTGCAGGGATTCCCGTCAGAAGATGGCTCGTGGAAGGAAAGATTGAGGTGGTACGTCCCTTGCTGGGTGTATTCCGCAGCGAGTTGGAGGAGTACTGCCAGCAGGTCGGGCTGTCTCCAAGGGAGGACAGCAGCAATGCTTCGCGCAAGTATTTGCGCAACCGGATTCGGCTCGATGTGCTGCCGCTATTGGACGGGATTAATGTTCGATACCGCGAGCACATTCTACAGTTGGCGAAGTCAGCGGAAATTGACGAAAAGTATTTGCACATTGCCAGCAAAAAGGCGCTGCAACAGGTAATTGTCCAGCAAGAATCGAATAAAATAATGATGGCTGTACAACCGTTTCAATCTTGTGACCTTGCTTTACAAAGAAGAATGATTACTCTAATATTAAGTTATCTGTCTACAAGGACAGAGTGGTCTTTGCAACACGTGGAGGCTGTTTTGCGTATCATTACAGGAGATCACCCGTCAGCGGAGCTTCATCTTCCCGATGGTGTCTTCGTCCAACGGGTTTATGAGCGAATAAGCTTTACCCGTGGTTTATCAGGCTCGAAGCCGTCCTTTTATTGTTACGACCTTGTTGTTCCTGGTACGACAATGGTGTGGGAAAGTGGGACGGTGTTTCATACCAGAGTGCTGCAGTCTGCTCCTGAATTCGACCAGATGTCAGCCAATGTAGCCGTATTCGATCTGGATCGGCTCTCCGGCAAGCTAATGGTCCGTAACAGAAGAGCAGGGGATCGTTTGACCTTATTGGGTTCAGCGGGCAGCAAAAAACTGAAGGAACTGCTGATCGATTGCAAAGTTCCGAAAGTGTATCGGGATCGCATGCCGCTTTTAGTGGCAGGCGAAGAAATTATGTGGGTGCCGGGTGTGCGCAGGGCAGCTTATGCCCCTGTTACCAAGCACACAACTCGGTTTTTGTATGTAGCAGCAGAGTACGGAGAAGATTGGCAGGAGGTAAAAAATGAATAATGACATCAAGGAGATTTTGCTGTCAGCGGATGAAATCGCAGCAAAGGTGCAGGAACTGGGCACGAAGCTAGCAGCAGAATACAAGGACAAAAATCCCTTGGTTATCTGCGTGCTGCGCGGCGCTATTCTGTTTATGGCAGATCTGGTACGGCACATGGATATTCCGTGTGAGATGGACTTCATGGCTGTGTCCAGCTATGGCGCGGGTACGGAATCATCGGGAATGGTCAAGATCTTGAAGGACCTGGATACATCCGTGCAAAACCGCCATGTCCTGATTGTGGAGGACATCATGGATAGCGGACTGACGCTCAGTAGACTGGTGGAGTTGATGCGCCATCGCGAAGCGGCTTCCGTAAAAGTGGTAACCTTACTGAACAAGCCGGAGCGCCGGAAAGTGGATATCACCCCAGATTTCAGCGGCTTCACCATTCCGGATGAATTTGTCGTCGGCTATGGATTGGATTATGCAGAGAAGTATCGCAATCTCCCATTCATCGGCGTACTGAAACCGGAAGTATACACGAAATAACGTCGTTTCTGTCGATAAGGCTCGAGCGGGTCATGTTGTGGAGAAGTTAGGCGTTATGATAAAATGTGAAAAGTGTCTTTTTTCGCGAGAGGAGGTAAGAAATGAATCGCTTTTTTCGTAATACCGGGTTCTATCTACTTATCTTTCTCGTCACGGTTGGGATTGTGAATTTTGTCCTCTCCGGGACTGATAAAGTGGACGAAATCTCTTACCAGGAGTTTCGGGTTCAACTGAAAGCCAACAATATATCGGAAGTGATGCTCCGGCCAGCCGGGGGTACATATCGGGTTGAAGGGAAGCTAGTCACGGTTCCAGCCGGAAAACAGCAATCCTTTACAACCAACGTTCCGCTATCGAGTACGGACATCATCGGCATGCTTGATCAGAAGATCGATACTAACCAGGTAAAAAAGGTGGAGTACAAGGAAGCAGAAGGCAACAACATCTGGCTGACCTTTATCACCTC
>DASQNU010000219.1:0-13026 GCA_035644815.1 Bathyarchaeia archaeon
CAAATCGGTAGAAGGACTGCGCCATTTGCAGCTGCCGATCATGAGTGTGCAATTTCATCCGGAGGCACATCCGGGTCCAGACGATACATCCCATATCTTCCATCAATTCATCCAAGAGATGCGGACAGTAGGAGCGAAACATTATGCCTAAAAACGAACAAATCAAAAAAGTGCTGGTCATTGGATCGGGTCCGATTGTGATCGGTCAAGCGGCTGAATTTGATTATGCAGGGGCACAGGCTTGCCTGTCTCTGCGTGAAGAAGGCGTCGAGATCGTCTTGGTAAACAACAATCCGGCGACCATCATGACCGACCAGCAGATGGCTGACAAAGTATACCTCGAACCGTTAACCGTAGAATCCCTGCGTATGATCATCGCAAAAGAGAAGCCAGACGGTCTGTTGCCTACCCTCGGGGGGCAAACAGGATTGAATCTAGCCGTATCGCTGGCGGAGGCGGGCATTTTGCAAGAATTCGGCGTGGCTCTTCTGGGAACTCCGCTGGAGGCGATCAAAAAAGGGGAGGACCGCGAGCTGTTCAAGCAGTTGATGCAGGAGATCGGCGAGCCTGTTCCGGAATCGGAAACCGTCGAGTCGGTGGAAGCAGCGGTCGCGTTTGCCAATCGGATCGGCTACCCCGTGATCGTGCGTCCGGCTTATACATTGGGTGGAGCAGGCGGTGGTATCGCTGCGGATGAAGCTGCTCTGCGCAAAGTCGCGACAGGCGGTATCGCTGCAAGCCCGATCGGTCAGGTTCTGATTGAAAGAAGCGTCAAAGGCTGGAAAGAAATCGAGTATGAAGTGATGCGGGATGCCAACGATACCTGCATCATCGTCTGCAACATGGAAAACATCGATCCAGTCGGTATTCACACCGGGGACAGCATTGTCGTGGCACCATCCCAGACACTTACGGACAGACAGTATCAAATGCTGCGCAGTGTTTCGGTAAAAGTAATCCGTTCGCTTGGCGTAGTCGGCGGCTGTAACATTCAATTCGCCCTCGATCCCGAGTCGGACCGTTATTATCTGATCGAAGTGAATCCGCGTGTCAGCCGTTCCAGCGCGCTGGCGTCCAAAGCGACCGGCTATCCAATCGCCCGGATCGCATCCAAATTGGCCTTGGGCTATACGTTGGACGAAGTGATCAATCCGATCACCGGATACACATACGCAAGCTTTGAACCCACCCTTGACTATATCGTGGTGAAAATCCCACGTTGGCCTTTTGATAAATTCCCGCTGGCAGACCGGCTGCTGGGCACGCAGATGAAAGCCACCGGAGAAGTCATGGCGATCGGACGCAATCTGGAGTCCGCTTTGCTCAAAGCAGTTCGCTCCCTGGAGCTTGGCTATATCCATATCCAGCGTGCCGATATCGCCAGTCTGGATCATGAGCAGCTGCTGCAGGCCCTGCAGGATGCGACCGATATTCGCCTGTTTGCCCTCGTGGAAGCCATTCGCAAGGGCTATACAGAGAAGGAGCTGATCGCTGCTACGGGGATCGATCCTTTCTATCTGCGCAGCCTGAAACGCATAGTCGAACTTGAACAACAGCTGGCAGAAAGCGGTTGGGACAATCTTTCCCAAGAGCTGTTGTGGGAAGCGAAAAACCGTGGCTTTGCTGACAAAACGATTGCCACGCTGACGGGTGTGACGACGGAAGCGGTCCGCCAGAAGCGGGCGGAGCTCGGCATGAAGCCTGCATATAAAATTGTGGATACGTGCGCAGCAGAGTTCGAAGCGCAAACACCTTATTACTACTCAACCTGGCTGGGCAGTGACGAGGTTGCCGATATTACCGGCCGCAAAATCATGGTGCTGGGCTCCGGACCGATTCGGATCGGTCAGGGGATCGAGTTCGACTACTGCTCCGTACATGCGGCAAAAGCGCTGCAGGCGAAAGGGATTGCTGCGATCGTCGTCAACAACAACCCAGAGACAGTCAGCACCGATTATGAAACGGCTGACCATCTGTATTTCGAACCGTTGACAGTGGAAGATGTGCTCCATGTAGCGGAGCGTGAGCAGGTAGAAGGGGTCATCGTCCAATTCGGCGGGCAGACCGCGATTAACCTTTCCGCATCTTTGGCAGAAGCCGGACTGAATATTTTGGGGACACCACTCTCCTCCATCCATTTGGCAGAAGATCGGGAATTGTTCTACAACATGCTGCGCGAGCTGGAGATCCCGCATATTCCGGGGGCGGGGGTCACATCGAAGGCAGAAGCGCTGCAAGCTGCCGAGTCTATCGGCTACCCGATCCTGCTGCGTCCATCCTATGTCATTGGAGGGCAAGGCATGGTGATTGCCCAGACCGCGGCAGAGCTGGAAGCGACCATCGATCATTGGCTGGTGGAAAAGCAAGGAGACAGTTTCTTCCCGTTGTTGGTAGACAAGTACGTGCCAGGCATGGAGGTAGAAGTAGATGCCGTATGCGATGGGGAAGACGTACTGATTCCAGGTATCTATGAACATGTAGAAAAAGCAGGGGTTCACTCCGGTGACAGTATGGCGATCTTCCCGGCGCAAAGCCTTACCTCCGAGCAGAAGGCGACCCTGCACAGCTATACCGTACGGATCGGCAAGAAAATGAAGGCGGTCGGCCTGATTAATATCCAATTCGTCGTGGCAGATGGCGTGATCTACGTGCTGGAAGTAAACCCGCGCGCTTCACGGACGACTCCGATCACCAGCAAAGTGACGGGCGTGCCGATGGTTCAGTTGGCGATCCGCGCTCAGCTGGGCGAAAAGCTGTCCACTATGGGCTATGGCACAGGGCTATTGGCAGACATTCCTTTTGCCGTGGTGAAAGCTCCAGTCTTTTCAACCGTGAAGCTGACTGGCGTAGATCCGGTGCTCGGACCAGAGATGAAATCAACCGGCGAGGTGCTGGGGCTGGGACGAAGCATTCACGAGGCTGCGATGAAAGCCTTCCACTTCAAAGATCAATCCATCTCGGTGCCGCAGTCCGGAGACACCATGCTGCTGTCGCTTGCCGATGCCGATAAAGCGCAGTGGAGCGAAGCGTTGAACGAAATAAAAAAACGCGGGGTCCGGTTTGTAGCAACTCCAGGAACCGCTGCTTGGCTGCAGACAAATGGAGCGGATGTGCTCCAGGTGGTGCAGGATGAAAAAGAGTTCGCCCTGTTATTGCAAACAACAGCCGTTTCCCTGGCTTTGATCACCGCGACCGTTGGTAATAAACAAGGAAGAACAGGGTTTGCCCTGCGCAGTACAGCAATGCAAAAAGGCGTGCCATTGTTTACGGCAATGGAGACATTTACATTGTTTGTTCAATCTATTTTGGCGAAGGAGAGTGGCGGGGATGGAAACTGTGAAGACATTGGCTCATTATCCCAGTGTGCAGCCGTTTAAATGGTCAGGGAAGGACTTTTTGCGCGGCGATGAATTCAGCAAGGCAGAGCTGGAGCATTTGCTCCAGCTGGCCATTCATCTGAAGCAGCTGCAAAAAGACGGTCAGGTCTACCAGCCGTTGAAGGGAAAAACCTTGGGGATGATTTTTGACAAGGCTTCGACGAGAACCCGCGTCTCCTTTGAGGTTGGTATTTACCAGCTGGGCGGCATCGGGATGTATTTGAACGGCAAGGAGCTGCAGCTAGGACGGGGAGAGCCGATCAGTGATACGGCCAAAGTGTTGTCCCGCTATGTCGACGGCATCATGATCCGGACTCATGCCCATTCGATCGTGGAGGAGCTGGCGGCACATGCTTCCATTCCGATCATTAATGGCTTGACCGATCTGTTCCATCCTTGCCAGGCGCTGGCCGATTTGCAGACCATTCTGGAGCACAAAGGCAAGCTGAAGGGCGTTAAAGTGGCGTACATCGGCGATGGCAACAATGTAGCCCATTCGCTAGTCCTTTCCGCGGCAAAGCTGGGAATGGACATTCGGGTCGCGACACCAGCCGGATACGAAATGGACGAGACGATTTGCCGACAGACCCAGGAGCTGGCCGATGCGCATGGCAGCAAGCTGCTGGCAACCACCGATCCAGAGCTGGCTGTCTACGGAGCGGATATCATTTATACGGATGTATGGACCAGCATGGGCTTTGAGGAAGAAAACGAGATTAGGCTGAAAGCTTTTGCCGGCTATCAAGTGAATGAAAAGCTGGCGAGATTGGCACATAAGGATTATTCGTTTATGCACTGCCTGCCTGCACATCGTGACGAAGAAGTGACGGCAGATGTCATTGACGGCCCGCATTCTGTCGTATTCGATCAGGCGGAAAATCGCTTGCATGCGCAGAAGGCGATTATGGCAACCTTGTTAGTATGAGTGACCTCAATAATTCGGAGAAGTTACCATCAAAAAGTGATAATATGTAGCAGATGCTTGTCGATATTTATTTGCTAACGCGTAGTATCAAGGATCGGCTAGTATCGCCAGTTTAATCTATTTGTCATAGGGCAAGAGAGGGTCTACGCTCTCAAAAATGCGTAAAAACGTATCGACTTTCTTTAATTTTCAAATAATTGAGTCTTATTTCCTAGTATTTTTTAGGATAAATAAGCAAAACAAACTAATCTATTTCTCTTGCCGAAAAAAGTAAAGAATTGTAAAATTAGCGTTGAGGAGCGGGGCATGATATTATCCATCCTAGTGAGATTAGCCGACCTATAGATTTATTCTAAAGGGGAGCTAGCATCGAAGCCGATTCCTTCAGACAATTTCAAAGGAGGGACTAAGAGTGAAAAAGCTATTCACAGCTATTCTCTTGGTTGTTGGTATCGTTGCAGCGACTTCCGCTGCCTGGCACATTGGCTAATTTTTAGAAATGTAGAAAAACACCGCTTTGATTAAAGTGGTGTTTTTCTCAATATACAGGGGGTTCAGGAATATGTTCCTAGATATACTAGCAATTTCATTTATCATTGCCTTTTTACGTGGCGGGCGTTTACATACAATACCGAAGTTTCATATGATCGTGTTTTTGGTAGCGAGTATTCTTCTGCAAGTAGGCTCAGCATTTCTTCCTGCGTGGGGAAATATTTTTGTATCTGTGGCTTATTTATGCATGTTTCTCTTCTTCTTTTTTAATCGAGAACATGAAGATATACGCGTATTTATGATAGGATGGTTCTTAAATGCTACAGTTATTTGGGCAAACAAAGGGAAAATGCCGATTGATCTTGAACAAGCTTCAAAGCTTCCTTATTCCCTAGAACCGATCATTAACGGGGAGGATTTCAAACATGTCATCTTGACCGATGATACCCTGCTACCATTTTTGGCGGATATTATCTATATGCCGTTTCCGATGGCCAGGGTAATCAGTTTGGGTGATATTTTCATTATGTTGGGAGCCTTTTTACTTGTGCAAAGATTAATGAATAAGCCGATTTCCTTGCTCGAATTACGGGAAGGTAAAAAGTATGCTACAAAAAACTGACTTCTCCTACTATATAAAGAAGTTCTTAGTTACATTCATTTATCCAATCGCTGCAGCGTCAATCATAATTTCTGTACTGCCAAACTGGGAACCGCGTGAGCACTGGAATGTACTGTTATCCTACGCTCTGTTGACACTTTTTTGCGCCTTTGCTCCCGTTCATATTTTTAATGCCAGACTAACCCTTGGTGGAGCGGTAATGTTCTCAGGTATCATCATGTTTGATACGTGGGCAGGTGTGTGGGCAGCATTTCTGGAATGTTTGATTATTGCCTTTTTGTACAAACCTCAGTTTTCCAAGACAATGGCAAATGCCGGGCAATTAATCGGAACCTGCTGGATTACGGGACTGGCCAAAAGTTATTTAGACATGAGCGGGCTACCTGTGTTTATTGAAGACAGCGTATTAATCTTTGTTTTTTGGTTTACCAATACGATTCTTTGTTCAATCGGAATTGCGTATTTTTTTCGTATGAAAACCATTCAATCCATGAAGAGCATGATCACAAGCGGGACCATGTCTTACCTGCTGTTTATGTTTTTTAGCTCCATTGGCACGAGAGTCGTAGATGCATTTGATATACAAGCGCTTCTTCCGATCATTGTCATTTTCTTAGTCATCCGTCAAATCTTTCACCAATACTTTGATAACTTAATATCTTTGGAGCAAAAGGTGGAGAAGATCAATCACCTCAATCACTCTTTTTTGACGGCGTTGGCTGCTTCGATTGATGCTAGAGATGCTTATACAAGTGGGCACTCACAACGCGTGGCGCACTGGGGAAGAGAAATTGCGGTTGCGATCGGTTTACCAAAGCCGGAAGTCGATCAGATCTACTATGGCGGGATTATACACGATATTGGGAAAATCGGAATTGAAGATAAAATCCTCAATAAGGCAGGAAGACTTTCAAGCGAAGAGTTTGCCAAAATCAAGGAACATACAACCATCGGCTATGAGATCATCAAGCAATCGGGCGTTTTTGAAGATTTATTGCCTGCAGTGAGATCACATCACGAGCGTCTTGATGGAAGCGGATATCCGGATCAGTTGTCTGGAGATAATATTCCTTTGATCGCAAAGATTTTAGCGATATCTGATTCTTTTGATGCGATGGTTTCAGACCGTCCTTACCGCTCAGGAATGCCGGTTGAAGAAGCTCTGAAACGATTGCGTGATGGTGCTGGTTCACAGTATGATCCGTATCTCACCGAAGTGTTTATAAAAATAATTGAATCCTATACGGCTGAAGACTTGCATCGTTTCACCAAACAGGTTCGAAATGAAAAGCTAGCCGTAACCGTTCAATAAAAGAGAAGGAACCCCATGATATCCTTTTAGCAGGATGCCATGGGGTTTTATTATGGAATAGATAGCCAAGTGCGCTTTACAGTGGCTTGGCTGCCATCTATGTGTAAAGAAAAGACATCCGGATTGCTTAAATGCTGCCAGTCCTTAAAGCCGATGTCTGGATTGAAGTGTTTCAACAATAAGGTCATCAAGCACCCATGGGTAACGAGCAATGATGTGGAGATGTCGGAGGAAAGAACCTCTTTTATTATACGAATCGCCCGTTCCATCGCAGTGCGGCTCGACTCTCCTCCAGGAAGGCAAAGCTCCAGATCTGCAAAAGATTCTTCCAGCCGCTCCATCCAATCTGGCAAATCTCCTTCTGCCAATACGCGTTCTACCAGACGTGAGTCAGTTTTGACAGAAAGTCCTCTGCGAGCAGCCAGAGGTTCAATCGACTGCTGGGCACGCAAAAATGGACTGCTGATAATCTGTTCGATTTCAATCCCTTCAAAAAAGTCTGCCAACAACTTCGCTTGTTCTCTCCCTTTTTCCGTGAGCGCTGCATCCGGCGCCTGTCCATCCGCAGAGCAATGACGAACGATATAAATGGTTTTCATAGGCCCCCCGATCTACTCTTCATTTTCAAGAAGGTGGATAGTATCTTCATTGCGCTTAACATATTTTACCAGCAAGAGAAATCATAAGAAAGTGATTGTATTTTTATAAACTCGAATGTATAATTAACCACAGACATTAACAAGCAGGGAGAGAATTGAAATGGCGAAAGAAAAAATCGTACTCGCATATTCCGGTGGATTGGATACTTCTGTTGCAATCAAATGGTTGCAGGACACATATAACTATGACGTAATTGCAGTGGCATTGGATGTAGGGGAAGGTAAAGACCTTGCCTTTGTTCAAGAAAAAGCATTGAAAGTGGGCGCGATCAAGTCCATCGTCGTGGATGCAAAAGAAACATTCGCGCAAGAATACGTATTGCCAGCGCTGAAGGCGAATGCATTGTATGAGGGCAAATATCCGCTCGTATCCTCCTTGTCTCGCTACCTCATCTCCCGCGTACTGGTGGAGATTGCCGAGAAAGAAGGAGCGGTAGCCGTAGCTCATGGCTGCACAGGAAAAGGAAACGACCAGGTTCGTTTCGATGTTTCCTTCACCGCATTGAAGCCAGACCTGAAAATCGTGGCGCCTGTCCGTGAATGGGGCTGGACACGTGATGAAGAGATTGAATATGCAAAGCAAAACGGGATTCCGATTCCGATTGATCTGGATAACCCATACAGCATCGACCAAAACCTCTGGGGCAGAAGCTGCGAATGCGGCGTACTGGAAGATCCATGGGCAGCACCACCGGAAGGCGCTTATGACTTGACCAAGTCGATCGCTGACGCGCCTGACGAGGCAGAAGAAGTCGAGATCACTTTCGTCAAAGGGGTTCCGACCGCACTGAATGGCGAAGAGCTGCCGCTGTCTGAACTGATTCTCAAGCTGAATAAAATTGCCGGAAACCATGGGGTAGGCCGTATCGACCACGTGGAGAACCGTCTGGTAGGGATCAAATCACGGGAGGTGTATGAAACGCCTGCAGCAACTACATTGATCCTTGCTCACCGCGAGTTGGAGTTCTTGACTCAACCGCGTGAAGTAGCTCAATTCAAACCGATCATTGAACAAAAACTGGCGCAAATTATATACGAGGGACTCTGGTATTCGCCGCTTTGCAATGCGCTGCAAGCCTTTGTGGAAGAAACACAAACGTTTGTAACTGGCGTGGTGCGTGTGAAGCTGCATAAAGGAAATGCGATCGTCGTAGGCCGCAAATCTGCTTCTTCCCTCTACAGCCATGAGCTGGCGACTTACAACGCTGGCGACACCTTCGACCACAAAGCAGCGCTTGGCTTCATCAAGCTGTGGGGCTTGCCAACGCAAGTATATGCACAAGTGAATGATGGCGTATTGAAGCAAAAGAAAACAGAAATCACGATTGTGAATGAAAAGGAAGCGATTGTGCAATGAAGCTCTGGGGAGGACGCTTTACAAAACCAACCAATCAGCTCGTAGACGAATATACAGCGTCCATCTCGTTTGACAAGCAGATGTGGCGGCAGGATATTGTGGGCAGTCTGGCTCACGTGGCCATGCTGGGCAAATGCGGCATTGTGCCGATGGATGAAGTGAGGCAGATCATTGCCGGGCTGAAAAAGGTAAAAGAAAAGATCGAGCGGGGACAGGTAGAATTCCTCGTCGCGCATGAAGATGTGCATATGAACATTGAAAAGCTGCTGATCGAAGAAATTGGCCCGGTTGGCGGTAAGCTGCACACAGGCCGCAGCCGCAATGACCAGGTAGCTTTGGATATGCATCTCTATCTGCGGGAGAAGCTGCTGGAAATCATCCAGTTGGCGATGTACCTGCAAAAAGCGCTGCTGGAGCAAGCGGAGCAGCATCTAGATACTGTGATGCCGGGTTACACTCATCTGCAGCGTGCCCAGCCTGTATTGTTCGGCTACCATCTGATGGCCTATGTTTCCATGCTGCAGCGGGATATCGAGCGGATGAGAGAATGCTGGAAGCGGATCAATGTCTTGCCGCTTGGCGCAGGTGCGTTGGCAGGGACGACCTTCCCGATCGATCGTGAATTCGTGGCCGATATGCTGGAGTTTGACGGGATCTATCTGAACAGCATGGATGCTGTGAGCGACCGCGACTTTATCGTCGAGTTTCTGGCAGATTCGTCTCTGCTGATGGCACATCTCTCCCGCCTGTGCGAAGAGCTGGTCATCTGGAGCAGCCAGGAGTTCTCTTTCGTCGAGCTGGACGATGCTTTTTGCACGGGATCAAGCATCATGCCGCAGAAGAAAAATCCGGACGTGGCTGAGCTGGTGCGCGGCAAAACCGGACGCGTCTATGGAAATCTGTTCGGGCTGTTGACTGTACTGAAAGGCTTGCCACTCGCTTATAACAAAGATATGCAAGAGGATAAGGAAGGCATGTTTGATACTGTCGCTACTCTGCATGGCGCTTTGGCTTTGCTGACGCCAATGATCCAGACCATGCAGGTAAAAACAGAGAAGATGCGTCAGGCCGTCACCAATGATTTCTCCAATGCTACGGATTTGGCGGATTATCTGGTCAGAAAGCAGCTTCCTTTCCGCCAGGCGCATGAAGTGGTTGGCAGAGCAGTCCTTTATTGCATCGAGCAGAAGAAATATTTGCTGGATCTGTCGCTGGAAGAGTTTCAAGGCTTCCACCCAGAAATCGGCGAGGATGTCTACCATGCATTGGCGATTGAAACGGTCGTCAACGCCCGCAATGTACAAGGGGGAACCGCCCGTATTCAAGTAGAGAAACAGATCGGTTCGGCACAGGAGTGGTTGATCGATACACAGAGATGGGTGGAGCAAACCAGCCACAAGGTGATGATAGAGTCCTTGGTGGATGTAGGTTCTCCGGCATAACGAATCAATGGGAAACGGACAGAGTTGTCAGAAGGATTTCTGCGCTTTGTCCGTTTTTATTTACTTTTTATGGAATGTCATGGTTCCCCCGCCCAGATCGTTTTATCCTCAATAAAGGGCACGCCCTCGTAAGCGATGATCCGATTCCGGGAGAATGGTGCCACAGACTTCCTTGAAAGTATGGCGAAACGAAAAAACGGACAGGAGCGAATCGTTCCTGTCCGTTTGCTTTTCACTGTTTACCGCATCGGCGGTACCATTCTTATCGTGATCGCCAGCCGATTCCAGCAGTTGATCGTATTAATGGCCATGAGCAAATTGATAAACTGCTTTTCGTCAAAATAGGTTCGCACTTCCTCGTAGACATCATTGGGAACGCCTGCCTCGGAAATAAGCGTTACGGCTTCCGTCAGCGCCAAGACAGCGCGCTCCTCCGGCGTATAGCAAGGAGCTTCTCGCCAAGCATTCAGCAGATACAGCCGTTGTTCTGTCTCTCCAGCTTTGCGAGCGTCATGGGTATGCATATCAAGGCAAAATGCGCAGCCGTTGATTTGCGATGCGCGTGTCTTGATCAGCTCGTAAAGCTTGTAATCCAACCCGCTGTTTCGGACATAGCTCTCCAGCTGAAACATTGCCTGATACGCCTCTTGATTTGCCTCATAAGGATTCATTCTCGGTTCCATCCTAATTCCTCCCGATCTGGATTGTAGGGGTTAATTTTTTTCCCTCATCCTTGTAACGAGAAGGCGGATGATTCTGTGACAAACCGAGAAGAAATTTCTACAGGCTCATACGCAAAATTTGCGCTACATCTTCAGCGTGCAGCTTTTTGAAGTTGCCGATCGGACCAAATGGCGTAGCTTTTTGGGCCATCTCATCGATCTTCTCATCAGTAATGTTATAGTCAGCCAGTCGCGTTGGGGCGCCGATGCTCTTGAAGAATGCTGCTACTGCATCAATTCCGGCCAATGCGATCTCCTCATCCGACTTGCCTGCAGGGTCCACATTCCAGACATGGATGGCAAAACGCTTGAAGCGCTCGACGTTTTCCTTGTATACATAACGCATCCATTGCGGGAAGATAATCGCCAAACCACCGCCGTGTGGAATATCATAAACAGCGCTGACCGCATGCTCGATGGAGTGGCTCGCCCAGTCTGTGACTACGCCTACCGGCAGCGTGCCGTTCAGGGCCATCGTACCGCAGTAGAGCAGATTTGCCCGTGCATCGTAGTCATTCGGATTGTCGATCGCTTTTTGCGCATTTTCAATCACGGTCAGCAGAATCGACTCGGCAAAGCGGGTCTGCAACGGGATGTTTTCCGTATGGGAGAAATATTGCTCGAATACGTGCGACATCATATCGCAAATGCCGTAAATGGTCTGATCCTTCGGCACGGAAAATGTATGTTCCGGATCCAAGATCGAGAAGGTCGGGAAGGTCGTCGATCCTCCATGCTTTTCTTGGGTTTCCCAATTTGTGATCACGCTGCCGCGATTCATTTCAGAGCCAGTCGCCGCGAGGGTCAAAATGGTGCCCAAAGGCAGAGCGTCTTTCGCCACGGCTTTGCGTGAGTAGAAATCCCATACGTTTCCTTCGTACACAGCACCTACAGCCACGGCTTTTGCGGCATCAATCACACTGCCGCCGCCGACAGCCAAAATCCAGTCGATCTTGTTTTGCTTGCACAGATCGATCCCTTTTTGCACGGTGGAAAGTCGCGGATTCGGCTCCACGCCAGCCAGCTCGGTAACGGTGCAGCCTTGCTCTTGCAGGATCGCGAGCACTTTGTCATAGAGTCCGGTCCGTTTGATGCTGCCTCCGCCATACACGAGTAGAATGGATTTTCCCAGCTTTTGCACCTTATCTGCCAAGACGGAAATTTGCCCTTTGCCAAAAATCAATTCAGTCGGATTATGGTAGACGAAATTATTCATCACAGATTCACTCCTTCTGGAATAGCATGCCACTTTTTACATTACTGCAACACAAGTTGGAAACGCAAACGGGTTTGCACATTGGCAGGGGAAAAACAAGAGAATCATAGCAGAATCGACAAGAAATGAGAGATTTAGGGGATATCTTTGACGATTTACGATGGTATAATAGGAATGATAGACGTTTGTCACGATTGCCGCTGTCGAATTCCGTTGCTTACAAACTACTACTGAGATACTAGGATGTGATTTGGTTGATAGAAATGTTCGACGTCTGGAAGACTTATCCGAATGGGACGAACGCCCTCAAAGGGATTAATATACGCATTGAAAAAGGAGAGTTTGTATATGTGGTGGGCCCGAGCGGAGCGGGGAAATCCACCTTTATCAAGCTGATGTATCGGGAAGAGAAACCCACGAAAGGCCAGATCTTTTTGGGCGGCTTTAATGTCAGCCGGATCAAGGAGCGGCAAATTCCGTTTGTCCGCCGCAGCATTGGCGTAGTCTTTCAGGACTTTAAGCTGCTGCCTACTTTGACGGTTTTTGAAAATGTAGCGTTTGCCATGGAGGTTATCGAGACGCCGACGAAGCTGATCAAGCCTCGAGTGATGGATGTACTGGGGCTCGTGAAACTAAAGCATAAAGCGAAAATGCTGCCGAACGAGCTGTCCGGCGGGGAGCAGCAGCGGGTGGCACTGGCTCGAGCGCTGGTCAATAATCCGGGCATCATCATTGCCGATGAGCCGACGGGAAACCTCGATCCAGAGACATCCTGGGAAATCATGAAGCTGTTTGAAGAGATCAATCAACGAGGAACAACCGTCGTCATGGCTACTCATAACCGTGAGATCGTCAATACGATCCGCAAGCGAGTGGTAGCCATCGAAGCGGGCACGATTGCC
>DASQNU010000220.1:0-10699 GCA_035644815.1 Bathyarchaeia archaeon
ATATGAGCAAATCAACTTCACTTCGAAGCAAATTGAACGTGAATTGCGCTTCCTGAAAGAAAACATGAACGTGCAAATCATGCAGTACAACGGAGAAACCATTGGTATCCAATTGCCAAATACGGTTGAACTCGTTGTAACCGAATGTGAGCCAGGCGTAAAAGGCGATACCGCTTCCAACGTTACGAAAAAAGCAACTTTGGAAACTGGCTTCGTTGTAAACGTACCTCTTTTCGTGAACGAAGGGGACAAACTCATCATCGATACGCGTACAGAAGCATACGTTTCTCGCGCATAAGCAAACCGACACAAAAACCTTGGCTTTCCTATCGAGAGCCAAGGTTTTTTTCAACCTATAAAGGGGCTGCGGTGGGGAGAGTGTGTTTCGAAACATGCTCTCCAGCGTTAAAAAGATAGAAGCATATTGCCTTCGTGCTTTGGTTCTTTTATCTGTTCGGCTTTAAGAAATTGCGACGTGAGGAAGGGAAGAGTGGGATGGGCGGAGTCTTTGTCAGCGGAACCGGACAGTCCACACTCCCTTGAGGGTGTGGCAAGAACGTAGCTCCGCCCGCTCTTCCCTTTCCCCACCACTATGTTTGCACAAAAAAGGAGAGATCCGCATGATATTGGAAGCCGCCATGCTTCAGGTAAAGGAAGGACAAGAAGCCTCATTTGAAGCCTCCTTCCGTCAGGCATCAGCCATCATATCTTCCATGCCGGGGTACATCATCCACGAACTGCACCGATGCATGGAGGAAAGGGGAAAATACTTGCTGCTTGTCCGGTGGGAAACACTCGAAGACCATACGATAGGCTTTCGCGGTTCCCAACAATATTTGGAGTGGAAACAGCTGCTGCATCATTATTATGAACCTTTTCCCACGGTGGAACATTTTGAACAGGTAAGCCTTACCAGCGCCCCCCAAACCACTCATACACCTTCATCAGAAACGCTGTAATTCCTGCAGCCATCAATGGTCCGACAGGGATACCGCGGAGAAACACAATCCCCAAAATGGATCCGATTACGAGTCCGACGATGATGTGCGGTTCCGTCCGCAATACATCCAAGCCTTTTCCATTCATATAAGTTGCCAGGGCGCCTCCAGCCAAGGCCAATACGCCAATGACAGTCGTGAAAAGAGGGGTAATGTCCTTCCATGTCACTTTTTCATTGGCGAATGGCACAAGTACAGATATGGTCAGAAATAATAACCCCAGCTCCAGCCCGCGACGCTCTACAGCAGGGAAGAAACGCTCCAGCGAGGTGAGCTTCAGTACCAAAAGGATGCTGGCGGCGGTGGCAATAATCGGTGAGCGGCCAACCAGCCCGATGACGATCAGGATGACGAGCATCACTTCTCCATTCATAAATGCCATACGTATCGAACCCCTGTCCCTAGTCTCCTATCACTCTATGAGACAAGGTGTCGGAGTATGCGCCCCTCTTTGACAATGGGGACAATTCCACAGAAGTCAATCTGTCCGCAAAACAGAATATCCTCTTGAAACTGGTGGCGGGTGAGACGTTTGCCTGTGGTCGTAAAGGCTAACAATTCGGGAAGCTTCGGTGCGAGATGAAGATAGGTAGCATGCAGTGCCTCGCCAAGGTCGCATATCTGTGCTTGGGGGACGGATTGCTTGGCGATCTCGATCATCAAACCGGCAGCCAAGCCATCCTCCAAAGCAAATTCCTCGCGTGTCCCGGCACAGTAGAGCGTGATGTCGAGCCGGTAACTGAGGGCATGCTTCATACAAGAGGTTGCGTTTAACAGACAGCCGATTAGCACGGCATGGGCCCGATCCGCCTTTTGGATAGCACGTGTGCCGTTCGTTGTACTCAAAACTAGATGTTTACCACCGTACTCCTTCTGCAACAGCGAAGTAGGGGAGTTATTCAAATCAAATGAAGGATGCTTTTTACAGTATCGCTCTCCTGCCAGAATGGACGCTTCATTGCGCAAGGCAAGCGCCTGACCTGCCGTTTCAACAGGAATGACAGCATCGAATCCTTGGTAGAGGGCCGTCACGATCGTACTCGAAGCGCGCAGTACGTCAATGACAATGACCACGCGATTGCAAATCTGCTCGAGTTTGATTTCGCCTACGGTGGGCACCACCTCTAGCCGCATGTGTTTTTGCTCCTCTCAGCGATTACTTCACAGGCAGTATCCCCCCGCAGTCCGCGACGTAACGCTTCTACCGACAAAATATCATTGGTAGAGATGTTCCCCAGATTTACGTTGTAACCGAGCGTGCGGAGCAGGGCGAGCTGTTGATTCTTTTGCGGTGCCTCCCAGATCAATTTCTCTTTCTTGTCACCACAAGCTTGCACGACTTCTCTCAGAAAAGTGTCATCCACTTCGCCGCAGTGATTGAATATCCCGACATTTCCGCTTTCTCTGGCTTCTACAATTGTATAGGAGGCCCCGGCTTGAAGATCGGCGTCCAATGTATAAACCAACTCATCCAGTTCCGCGGTAAAGCCTTCCGCTTTTTTGCCGAATTCTGCATAGACCGTCAACCCTGCTTCTGCAGCAGCAGAAATCATGCGGTCACGCTCCTCGCGGGAAAAGGGAAAGGTCCCATCCGAAATTTCAATCGCGTTGTAGCCAAGGATCAGGGTCCGTTCCAGATACGTATCAAAGGAAGTTTGCTGACAAGCAACCTCACAGAAAGTGCCTCCGGGCATAATATCAATGCCGTGTTCCCGGGCAAGACTGATTTTGGCTCTCAATACATCCAGGGGGTACAGGGCAGAGGTTCCGAAACCCAGCTTATACACGTCAATATAAGGAGAGGCAAGCTGTAGGAGATCTTGGAAGGCATGCAACCCCAAGCCTTTATCGATCATCATTGTCAAGCCCGTACGGCGCGGCTTCGTTGTACGCTGGAAAGACGGATCCATCCAGCTTTCAGGCCAAAATGCAGTTTCATTTGCTCGCATGTTGACTCCTCATTTCCTGGGCATTTGGTACATTGTATGTCGACAAGGGGAGTAGGCGTGATTTTCGACCGGCTAGGCATTCGCCTAAAAACAGGTGGAAAAGCATGACTATTTTTTTGGGTACAGGCATAGAGTGTTCGTAAGGGAGGGGACATAAGGACATGTTGGAAAAAGCGATCATCGGCATGGCGTCTTTACGGCTGATGTCCGGAAGTATCGAAATTATTGCCGCCTTGCTGATCCTAAAATTTAATCAAGTGGAAAAAGCGCTGGTGATCAATTCAGGACTGGCTCTGGTAGGTCCGCTTGTTCTCCTGCTGACGACAACGATTGGTCTGGTAGGCATGGCGGATCGGATCAGCATGTGGAAAATTACATGGATCTTTACAGGTGTACTGTGCATATATATTGGGGCCAGGCAGTAGTGCTGCCTGGAAAAACATATTGACGAACCGTTGCAAAGTGCAGCGGTTTCTTTGTTTTTATCAAGGAAAGTTTTATGATAGGAATAAAAAAACACGGGGTGGATCGAGATGAGCAAATTATTTCAACCGATACAAATTCGGAATCTGGAGTTAAAAAACCGGATTGTCATGTCTCCTATGTGTCAATACTCTGCGGGGGAAGACGGCGTAGCCAATGATTGGCATCGCCTGCATTATCCTTCAAGGGCGATTGGCGGTGCAGGTCTGTTGATCGTGGAAGCGACCGCCGTGCAGCCAAATGGCCGGATCTCAGAGCAGGACTTGGGGATCTGGAATGACGAGCAGGCTCAGGCGTTGGCAGAAATTGTGCAACAGATTCACGGATATGAGGCAAAAGCAGGTATTCAGCTCGCCCACGCAGGAAGAAAGTCCACGGTGCGGGGGGCCCACGACGCTCCATCTGCCATCCCGTTTTCTTCCGATTACACGGTACCGGAGGCACTGGATCGCCACGGCATAGCCCAGATAGTTGAAAACTTCCGGCTTGCTGCTGTACGTGCGAAGCAAGCAGGTTTCGATGTGATTGAAATACATGCTGCACACGGGTATTTGATCAACGAATTTTTGTCTCCGCTTTGCAATCGTCGTGATGATGAATATGGCGGCACTGCCGAAAATCGGGCCCGCTTTTTGCTGGAAATTGTAGCAGCGACCCGTAGTGTTTGGGACGGACCGTTATTTGTCCGGGTATCCGCTGAGGAATATGCGGAGGGAGGCAATCATATAGAGGATACGGTCTCGCTTGCCCGATTGTTAAAGGATAACGACGTCGATCTGATCGATGTTTCATCTGGTGGTGTGGTTCCATTCCGAATCAAAGATTATCCCGGTTACCAGACCGGCTATAGTCAGCAAATTCGTCGTGAGGCAGGCATCATGACTGGAGCCGTCGGATTAATTTCTGCACCAGAGCTCGCGGAGGAAATTGTCCAAAACGAACGCGCAGACCTTGTTTTCCTAGGAAGAGAGCTGCTGCGCAATCCATATTGGCCCATACATGCGGCAAAAGAGCTGGGTGCCGAACTCCAAGTGCCAAAACAGTACGCACGGGCATTTTAAACGGGTGAATGTCTGTTCCGCCATGCTTGCCCGATTTTTTTTCTTTTCTTTTGTTTTCCATAAGTAGCCGCTCCTTTTTGGAGGAATCCTATCTGTGAGTATGGTAAAGGAGGGGCAAGCAGTGGAAACGTTGGAAAAGCGCATTTCTTACTTACGTGGCTTGACTGATGGTCTGGAAATCGAGGAGAGCACCAGAGAAGGAAAGATTCTTTCTGAGGTCATCCAAATTCTGGATGATATGTACGGCGAGATGCTTGCACTCGACGCCAGAATGGAAGAAACGGAGTCGTATGTAGAAGCGGTCGATGAGGATCTTTCTGATTTGGAGCTCTTGCTCTATGATGATGATGACGAGCTGTACGAAATCGTCGATGAGGATGATCTGGAAGAATACTATGACTTGGATGACAGTGAGGATGCTTTCGTTTACGATGAATATCGCAACGAAGACGAGTTCGAAACCTCCTATGAATTCGAGTGCCCCTCTTGCCAGGAAGTGATTTTCCTGCATGAAGGAAAAGATCACGAAGGGTACCAGCACTATGTGATCGAACCTACTTGGGACGATTGTGCTCCAATCAACCCCACTTAATGGAAAGGCTAATTGACGAAAAAGCGTTTGCTGTCTCGCTGGATGCGAGTGGTAAACGCTTTTTTCTATATGCTTTTTTCGGTCAAGGTGGCATAATACTCGTCCTTTTCCGCATAGGATGAGTGTAAGTCAGTGTGGACAACACCGTGACTGGGGATGAGGAGGTGTCTAAGGCACATGAATGAAGTGATCGCTATCTTGCCTGCCCCCATTCGCTCGATTATGAACACCTTGCCAGCAGCAGTCCTGGGCCACATGGAAGAGATTCGTTTGCGCCAGAATCAACCTTTGGAAGTGCGTTACGGGCAGCAGGCGAGTTATGTGACACCGACCGGACAACTGACCGCCAATGTAAGACAAGGGTGGATCGTGACGGAAGAGCTAGTGGGCAAACTGCTCAATCAGATCAGCCAGCATTCGTTATATGCGCTGGAGGAAGAACTGAAACGCGGCTACATCACCGTTGTTGGCGGACACCGTGTCGGCATCGCAGGAAAGGTAGTGCTGGAGCAAGGAGAGATCAAGGGCATACGGGACATTACGAGTTTTAATATACGGATTGCGCGCGAAAAAAAGGGGGCAGCGCAAAAAGTGCTGCCCTATCTGCTCGATCAAGGAAAAATTCACAACACGCTGATTATTTCACCGCCGCAATGCGGAAAGACAACCTTGCTTCGTGATATCGCCCGCTCGCTCAGCTATGGGAACGAATGGTCATCCAGCCGCAAAGTGGCGATTGTGGACGAGCGTTCGGAATTGGCCGGCAGTCTTCACGGAGTACCGCAGCGAGATGTGGGCCCGCGAACGGACGTCTTGGATGCTTGCCCAAAAGCGATTGGCATCATGATGATGATTCGCTCCATGTCTCCGGATGTGGTCATCGTGGATGAGATCGGACGTACAGAGGATGGTGAGGCGATCTGGGAAGCGATTCATGCCGGCGTATCGGTCATCTGCTCAGCACACGGAGCGGATTTGAACGAGATCGTTCAGCGCCCCATGATCGGCAAATTGATCAAGCATGGAGCGTTTAGCCGCTACCTCGTCCTGAATCGGACGCAAGGAGCGGGGACGATTCAAGGGATCTATGACGGCTCCCTTTCCCGCATCGGAAAGGAGAGTGTCGCATGGTCAAGCTAATCGGCTCGATTATCATTCTCTTTTCCGCCTCGATGGTGGGGTGGCATATGGGACGGTATTATGCACTACGACCTTTGCAACTGCGAACGCTGTTGATCGCCTTGCAGATGCTGGAGACAGAGATCGTGTACGGGGCTACGACCTTGCACAAAGCCTTCGTCAAAATCGGCTATCGCGTATCGGGTGAGGTCGGCAAAATCTTTCTCAGCTCAGCTGATTTACTGGTCGCCGAGGATGCAGAGCCAACACAGGTATGCTGGCAAAAAGCCATTGAGCGGCATTGGTCTCAGAGTGCGATGCGCAAAACGGAAAAAGACATCTTGCTCAATCTCGGTTTTGTCTTAGGCAGCTCTGACCGGCAAGACCAGCAAAAGCATCTGCGGCTGGCGATGACCCATCTGCGGGGTGTCGAGGAAGAAGCGCGGTTGGAGCAAGGCAAATATGAAAACATGTTCAAAAGCCTGGGGTTCTTGGGTGGATTGTTAGTCGTCATCCTGATGCTGTAAAGCGAGGTGTTCACCGTGGATTTTGACTTGACTCCCGTTTTTCAAATTGCCGGAGTCGGATTTATCACTGCGATTATTCAAACCGTCTTGAAGCAATCAGGAAAAGAAGATATTGCCCACTGGGCCACCTTGGTTGGATTTATCATCGTGCTGTATATGGTTGCACATTATTTGGGTGATTTGTTCTCCGAGGTGAAACGCGTCTTTCTGTTCAATTAGGAAGGGGGATTCCGATGGAAATTGTGCAAATCGTCGGAATTGGGCTGGTGGCGACCATTCTTGCTTTGGTCATCAAGGAACAGAAGCCGATGTTTGCCTTTTTGTTGGCCGTCGCAGCCGGAGCCATCATCTTTTACTTCCTGATCGACAAAGTGGCGGAAGTCATTCGGATCCTGGAGAAGCTGGCGGTACAAGCAGACCTGAACATGGTCTTTCTCGAAACCATCCTGAAGATCATCGGGATCGCCTACATCGCAGAGTTTGGCGCACAAATGACGCGCGACGCCGGACAAGGAGCGATCGCCTCGAAGATCGAGCTGGCCGGGAAGGTGCTGATTCTGGTGATGGCTGTTCCGATCATTCAGATCATTATCGAGACGGTTATTGGCTTGTTGCCAGCTTAAAAACAGCAACAGCAATGCGCAAGTCGGAAAGGAGGAGGGCGATGTCGCGTGCAGGTCGGTTGCTTCTATTCATCTTTCTCTTCATGCTGGTCTATGCACCGCTGGCCGCCACCGCCGAGCAAGCACCCGATCAAGCGAGGGATGGCCCGATCAATCAGCTCGTCCGTCAGCAGGTGGAGAATCTGCAAATCGATTCGGTGGAGCAATTTTGGCAGAAGACGCTTGAGGAATACAAAGGCTATCTCCCGGACATCAAATCTCCTGGGTTTGTCCAGCTGTTGATGCAGGATGGAGAAATCAGCATCACCGGGATCCTCAAAGGCATGCTCAAGTTCATCCTGCATGAAATATGGACAAACGGAAAGCTGCTCACCTCGATTATTATCATCACCGTTTTTGCCATGATTTTGGAGACGATGCAAAATGCGTTTGAACGCAATACGGTCACCACTGTCGCCTATGCCATTACGTATCTCGTCCTCATGGTGCTTGCGATCAATAGCTTCCACGTAGCCATCACATATGCCCAAGAGGCGATTACCGATATGTCTGACTTCATGCTGGCCATGCTGCCCTTGGTCGTGGCGCTGCTGGCATCGGTCGGGAATCTAGCCTCTGCCGCCATGTTTCATCCGCTGATCATTTTTATGATCAATACAAGCGGCATTTTGATCTCCACGATCGTATTCCCACTGCTGTTCCTGTCCACCATGCTGTACATTGCCAGCCTGTTCTCAGAAAGGTATCAGGTAACGCAGTTGGCCAGTCTCTTGCGCAACATCGCGATGGGTGCCCTCGGTTCCTTTTTGACCATCTTTCTCGCGGTGGTCAGCATTCAAGGGGCGACCGCTTCCGTCACGGATGGTGTGACTCTGAGAACGGCAAAATACGTGACGGGAAATTTTGTCCCAATCGTGGGGAGGATGTTCTCGGATGCAGCAGATACTGTGCTAAGCGCCTCTCTTTTGGTGAAAAATGCAATTGGCTTGGCTGGCGTCATTATTTTGCTGATCCTATGCGCTTTCCCTGCCCTAAAAATTTTGGTCATTGCCTTGATTTACAACCTTTCCTCCGCGGTATTGCAGCCGTTGGGGAACAGCCCGATTATTTCGGCACTGGGCACCATTGGCAAAAGCTTGTTATTCGTCTTCGCGGCATTGGCGACGGTTGGTCTGATGTTCTTCTTAGCCGTCACGATTATCATTGCGGCAGGAAATATATCGATGATGGTGCGGTAGGTGAATGATATTGGACTGGCTAAACATATGGTTGAAAAAAATCATCCTGCTCGTATTGCTCGCCGCCTTTCTGGATTTGATCCTTCCCAATACTAGCATGCAGCGGTACGTGAAAATGGTGATGGGTCTCATCCTGCTGCTGACCATTCTCACTCCCGTATTTTCAATCTTCAATCTTTCTCAAGATGAATTGGCCTTCAAGCTGAGCCGATACCAAGAAGACTTTCAAAATGCCACAAAAGCAGACTGGCAGCCTTTGGCCAAAAAGCTGATGGGTCAGCAAACGCAACAGGTCACGTCATATGTGAAAGAGCAAATTGAAAGTACCATTCGGCTGCAAGTGAAAGAGACATACGGGAAGGAGCCGGCAGCGGTAGACGTACAGATTGCCGGGGATACCCCAGAGGCGACGGTCATCGAGCAAATCACGCTGACGATGGCGGATGAAGGGGATGCAAAGGCGGAGGAAACCGTGCCGGTTATCAAACCCATTGAGGAAGTAACGATTGACTTGTCAGAACGGCCACAGGTTGATCCACAAGCTAGCAAGCAACAGCAGATGCGAGCGGAAGATGTACAAATGGCCCAATGGCTTGCTCAAAATTGGAGCATTGATGCAGAGCAAGTGGAAGTAATCCGGCAGTCAAATAGCAATTAAAAGCAAATGTTGGCGGCGGGCAGAGGAGAGGTGAGACGATGTTTTCTTTTTTAAAAAAGGCGTTGCAGCTCGATGGGTCAGAAAAAAAGCTCAAGCCGATTCATTATGTGATCGTGCTTCTCGGCATCGGGATCGCGCTGATGATCGTAACCGACTTTTTGCGGGTGGAACAGGACGTTCCGATCGGCTTCGGCGAAAGCACGGATGTCACCCAGGCAAACGGCACAGACCCACCTGCCGTTCACGCGTTGGGGCCATCCGGGCAAAATGACGTCATTGCAGAATACGAAAACCGCTATGAGACCCAATTGCGGGATATTTTGGAGACGGTTGTCGGTGTCGGGGAGGTCGAGGTGTTTGTCAATCTGGATTCCACTCCCGAGCTGGTCGTGGAAAAAAATACCGAGACCCGCTCGAACAACCTTCAAGAGACAGACAAAGAGAAGGCGACTCGTAACCAAAGCGAGCAATCTCGCAATGAAGAAACCATTATCATTTCCGGCAAGCAGGAACAACCTGTCGTCCTGAAAACTTTGAAGCCGAAAGTAAGGGGGGTTGTCGTGGTAGCAAAAGGGGCTGACAACAGCCAAGTCAAGCTGTGGATTACTGAAGCGATCCAGAGGGCGCTCGATGTGCCGATGTACAAAATCTCGGTATTGCCAAAAAAAGGCTAGGGGGTAATGAGGATGGTATTGCGCAAACAAACAGTATGGCTCTTGACAATGTTGGCGGTAATGGTGGTGCTTTCGGGATATTATCTGGTGAAAGGCCCGCAAGACCAGTTGTCCGTTTCGCAGCAGCAAACGGAAGTAGATGAATTCCCGAATGTAGTAGTGGAAACCAAGCAAAGCGAACAGCCGGCAGGAGCGGTGACGACAACGGAAAACCAGCAAATCACCGTGCAAACGCCGACAGCAAATACGGGTGAACAAGCAACAGCAACCGAGAAGCAAGAGGCGGCAGCCTTGGCTGACACGCCAAACGATGTGTTCACTGGTTATAAAATGAATCGCGACACTATGATTGAAAAGGAAAAAGACGAGCAAATGACGATCATGATGAATCCAGAGGCAACGCCGCAAGCGGTAGCGGAAGCGAAGGCAAGACATGAGGAGCTGTCCACAATTCAGCAGGCAACGATCACCGTGGAAGAAATGCTGAAAGCGAGCGGCTACAAAGACGCGGTAGTATCCGTACTGAAGGATAAGGTCACTGTGATTGTACAAAAGGACAAATTGGAAGCCGGAGAAGTTGTGGATATTATCGCTCAAGTGAAACAACACTTGAATGTACCAGGAAAAAATATTTCGGTACAGTACAAAGCATTATGAAATAAGCAGTTTTAGGGAAGGATGGTAAAGGATTTTCTCCCTTGTGCTCCAAGTCAAGAGAGGAAATCCTTTCTTGACGTTGTGCTGGCAAACAGCTACCATGATTATGTTGGTCGAAAA
>DASQNU010000221.1:0-5869 GCA_035644815.1 Bathyarchaeia archaeon
TGGGCAAACAAAATCAAGTACAGGCTCGGGCCTTTATTCTGGCGAATTCCCTGCGCGAGATAAAGCAGGTTTCGCTGATTGGGCGGCAAGAGCTTCGACAACTCGTCCGAACACAGACGTCGCTTGATGCAAACGGTTAGCAGGCTGATTCTCGACGACTACAGCGATGGCATAGCGCGGCTCTTCCACAGGTGTATACCCGACGAACCAATGATGGGCCATTTGTTCATTGGATGTATCGACTTGTGCAGTGCCGCTCTTTCCTGCCACCGTCCAGATTTCATCCGTCAGCGCCATGCCTGTGCCATCGGTCACAACCTTACGCATCATCCGTTTTAGTTTATACGCAGTCAATGCGTCTATCCCGTCCTCCTGTAATTCCTGCGGAGAAAAATGGGCAAAGCTCAGCCCGTTTTTATAGGTAATCTGATCCACAATCCGTACGCTGCGGGGATTGCCGTCATTCAGGATCGTCACCATCAGATTGGCTGCCTGCAGCGGCGTCATACGCACATCACGCTGTCCGATTGCGGTCTGTATCAATATTCCTTCGTCGGACCTGGAAGAGCCCTCGGCAAAGACCCTCCCTTTGTCTTCTCCCGTAAATTGACGAAAATCAGTCAGCTTGAACAACTGGGGAGAGACATGCCCGACTTGCGAGGAGACCCCCAGCTTTTTTGCATATTCTTCGATTTTTTCCCCGCCTACACGTTTGGCGATTTCAGCAAAGGCAATATTGCAGGACTCGGCAAAAGCCTCCTCCATGGTCAATGTGCCATGCCCCTCTTTTTTCCAACAAGAGAATCCGTATTTGCCGTACTCTCCCTCGCACTCGAATCGGTCGGTAGGAGAGACGATACCCTCTCCCAGTGCAGCCGCGGCTACCACTGTTTTAAAAACAGAGCCTGGCGGGATTTGCTTCAAGGCATGATTCTGCCATTCGCCCCGCGTGACATCCACCTTCGTTTGGTCAAAAAGTGGACGACTGACCATCGAAACGACATCGCCTGTTTTTGCGTCCAACACGACTATCGATCCAGAATGCAAATGGCTTTCATCTGCAATCCGCTCCACGCTCTCCTGGATATCAGCATCCAACGTCGTCACGAGCGAGAGCGGATAAAGGGTCTGTTCCTGCTTGCTATAGCGCACATCCAGACCTCGCAACGGTGCACCATGCCCATCTACATAATAGGAGAGGGTGGATGGCTCGACGCCTTGCAAAAACCGTTCGAAGCTGCGCTCCAGCCCTGCTGCCCCCACCATCGTGTCCAAGCCCAGCTTCCCTGACTTCCACTCTTCCTCATATACGCTTTTCACATACTCCGGATTTTGACTGACATAGCCGACTACGTGTTTCGCCACACCATCTGGACGATACCGCTCCGTCACGGGTAAGGCCAACAGCCCGGGGATCTGCAGCCGGTTCACCGCATCCGCTTGCTGATCGGTCAATGCGATAAGCTTCTTGTCTGCATCTCGGAGCATGACTGGCTCCTTCACTTCTTGCAGCGTACGCTCCAGTAACGATCTTGGCTCATGGATAATCGCCGCGACTTCCTGCAATTTTGCCTCATCGACGCTTGCTTTGGCCAAGGGAAAGAGCAGCAGCGCTTTTTGCTCGACGCCTGTCAACGGATGTCCGTGTCGATCCAGGATATCGCCTCGGCCAGTATGCAGGACGATGCTTTGTCTGCGTTGCTGTACCGCATTCTTAATGAGATCCACACCATGTGCCGAAAAATGATGGGGAGAACCTAACTGAATCCACCATAGCCGGGCAACCAATCCCGTCCAGAGCAGAGTAAGTAACAGCAAGATCATAAAGCTTCTGCGCTTGATGCTTGTTGAAGGATTCATAGACTTCCTCCTTTCATGTTTCAGTATGGTCAGCTCTGCGATAGCTTAAAAGCTAGCATCCATGCGAATTAAAAAAGGCGGCCAAAAACGTGAAATCACGTTTCTGACTGCCTATGTACCTATTGCTCCAGCACTTGTTTTAGCATGTGTAAATCGCTCTCGACATTGGTTGCATCCAGCAAAAATTGCTCCTCTGTTTGCTCTGGGCGCTTATACAGGGTAAAAATCACTTCACTTCCCGTACCATTTGGAATGACTCTCATCGGATTCAGAATTTGTTGCCCGGTAGCAAGCGTCACCACATGATCCAGCACGCCGTACTCATTGTGTTCGCAGAATTGAAACCGCATGGGACCTTCCTCTGTTTCGATGATCCAACCATCCGTATCAACATGAACGGATAAACAGAACGAAGCGAGCCATTTGGGGGAGTTTTCAGGGGTTCGGACAAAATGATAGATTTCCTCCGGTTTTCGATTGATTGAAACCGTTATATGCTTTGCCTTCCAGATCGCGATCAGCCCCTCTCTATCTGTATTACCTATATGACTTATCCATACAAAACAAAGAATTGCAGCTCATGGCCAAGCTCTTTCAAGTAATTGTAGAGCTGGGAGCGATGATGGAAGGTATGGGTTACAATCTCGATCAGCCATTTGATCTGTACGACGCCATGCTCCAGGTAGAATGCTTTTGTGGATTTGTGCAGCAGATCCTCCTCCGAGAGTGATAGCATATAGGTTCGCAGTGTTTCAACATTTTCACGCATGTGCACTGCTAATTGATGCGGGTCGGTAATGGCGTGCACCCTGTTTTCAACCTGCTCGACTTCCGGTTGGGTCTTTTCCTGCAAGATGGCCAGATCCGATGCTGGAATCGACACCAAATGATGGACCAACTCTAGTAAACTGCGCATATTTTCCTTCGGGCGATAATCCCATTCTTCCGGTTTGATTCGCATGATCAACGCTTCGCTCGTACGGACTGCAAGCTCCAATTCATCCAAAAGATGGTCACGCACCGCTAGTACACCGCTCATTTCTTCCATTCCTTTCAACACGTATTTCCATTGATTGGTTTCATTATAACCAATTAGCGTTGAGCAGGATTGTAAAAATCGGACATCTTTTGAAATTCTTCAGCGGCAACCGCGGGCGTCGCGCCATAATATTTTATAAAGTCATGAATCAGATGCGAGGTGTCAAAGTATCCGTGCTCCAGCGCGAGCGATTCCCAGTCCCCAGCCTGCTTCCTGCTAATATGATTCAGTATGGTTTGAAACCGTACAACCTGGCTGAACTTTTTTGGACTCAAACCGATCCATTGGGCAAATTTTCGATTCATGTGACGTTCGCTGATATATTCGACTCCTGCAAGTTCACGGACACTGATTTTTCCACCAGTTACAAAGATCCGATGAAGCAAATTGGCCATGAGATCATCATGTAAAGATCCTTTCTTCCGTAACTGAGAAATCAAGAACTCCTCCATGATCTCCACTTTCTCATCCATTGAGCTGACTGCAAATAACCGTTCGTTGAGCCTCGGTACGCTCTCTGGCAGGACGAGTTCAAGATCAATACTGCTGTCGCTAAACTCCGCCATCGCGGTTCGGAGGAAAGAAAACGCGCCTCCTGGAAAAAAACGCACGCCAAAATGGTGTATGGGGCTGTCCTCCTCATACACGATGGCAAAAGGATCGGCGAATGCGCCAATAAAACGGAGCGAGTACCGGTTTTGCTTTGGATGATAGGTAAAAATGATATCGGTGCATCCGTCAGGCAACACACGATCTATCTGTACGGCGGTGTATATGTTGCTCGCTCTTTCCGATAGTTTCACGGGTTCTGACATCCAATAGCAGGACACATAGGGTCTTAATAGTGGAGAGGCAGTCTTTTCTATGTATCGATAGAAAGCGACCCGGCCGTTTCCTTGAATCGGGCGAAATAATGAAGATAACCGCGTATTCATGGACTCCCCGCTCCTTCCTCTAGATAAAAGCATGCTATTCTATCATCTTAACCAACCGCTTTTTTTCCAGCAACAGGGAAACAGAAATTAAGGAGGAGGGCTTATACCTGATTATGCCTTTAGGCGATCAGGGTTCAATCCCAGCAGTGCCGGGTGAACAAATAATCCGTCTTTGCGAATCAGTACATCATCAAACCAGATTTCGCCACCGCCATACTCCGGCCGCTGGATGTTGATCAAGTCCCAGTGGATGATGCTGCGGTTGCCATTGTCAGCTGCTTCATAGGCACGTCCCGGTGTTAAATGGAAGCTGCCTGCAATCTTTTCGTCAAACAAGATGTCCCCCATCGGGTTCAAGATATATGGATGGAAGGCGATGGCGAATTCCCCAATGTAGCGAGCACCTTCGTCGCTGTCCAGAATCTCATTGAGCTTCTCCGTATGGTTGGCAGTCGCTTCCACAATTTTCCCATTCTGAAACGTAAATCGCACATTTTCATACATAGTCCCCTTATAGTTGCTTGGGGTATTGTAGGTGATGGTACCTTGAATGGAATCACGTACCGGTGACGTGTACACTTCGCCATCAGGTACATTCCTTTTGCCAGCTGCAATCTTTGTCCCAATGCCCTTGATCGAAAAAGTAAGCTCTGTTCCCGGCCCTGTAATCCGGACCTTGTCCGTCCTGTCCATCAGTTCATGCAGCGGCAGACATGCTTCGTGCATCCTTCGATAGTCCATGGCGCAGACGTCAAAATAAAAATGGGTGAAAGCCTCTGTAGACATGTTCGCCTTTTGCGCCAAGGAGGCAGTAGGGTAGTTAATACGCACTCCTTTTGAGCGATTATCGACATAATGAAAAACGTCCTCAAATGCCCTGCCGTAAATTCTGCTCTTTTCCTCTGGCACATCGCTCATCTCACTGTCATTCGTTAAACCGTATATGCCGATAAACCCATGCATGCCGTACCAAAATGGCCTCTCCCATTCGGCGAGCTGTACCGCCTGTGCCTCCGACAATCCTTTCATCCATTCCCGCTGCAGCGACGGGCGCTGTACACGAACGTGGGGAAACGCACCTATGGCGTAGAGTTGCTTGACCAATTCCTTCGCTAGCTCTTCTCCTTGATCGACAACCATCACCATGATATGCTCCCCGGCTTGCACATCCAGACTGTACGAAATCAGATTTTCTGCAATCTTGCTTATACGCTCATCGTTCATACCTATGCTCCCCCTTGTCTTTCAACTCTCCCTTTAATGATAAATCCCGATTGTCAGAGCATTATCAGAGCAAAAAAAAAGAACACCCTCTCAGGTGCTCCTACAACCGTCCTATGTAGGCTAATCAATCGCTTAACTAAATTGCTTCTCTGCCAAGATCCCGCGAATTTTGGTGGACAACAGATCCAATGCTACACGGTTGTATCCGCCCTCAGGAATAATCACATCCGCGTAACGCTTGGTTGGTTCGATGAACTGCAGGTGCATCGGACGCACCACCGACAGATACTGATTCACTACTGAATCCAGTGTTCTTCCGCGCTCCTCAATGTCTCGCTGGATTCTGCGCACGATACGTACATCGGCATCCGTATCAACAAAGACCTTAATATCCATCAAATCACGTATACGCGGATCTTCCAAAATCAGCATGCCTTCCAGGATAATGACATCTTTCGGTTCTACCAAAATGGTGTTCGGCTGACGATTATGGATTTTGAAATCATAAATCGGTTTTTGGATCGCCCGACGCGAGAGCAACTCTTGCAAATGGAACATCAGCAAATCGTTGTCAAAGGCGAATGGATGATCATAATTGGTGAGTACACGTTCTTCCATGCTGAGATGACTTTGATCCTTGTAATAAGAATCCTGTTCGATCAATGTCACACTCTCATTCTGAAACTGCCGATAAAGCTCCGTAGCTACCGTGGTTTTGCCGGATCCGCTTCCCCCGGCTACCCCAATCAATACGGGGTGACCCATGATGATGTCTCCTTCCTCTTGCTCGTGCAACATTTTTCGGAACGTT
>DASQNU010000222.1:0-3017 GCA_035644815.1 Bathyarchaeia archaeon
TGCGATGGAAAAGAATACCACTATGATGAGGATTACGAAGACAGCAGCGACGAATTCGATGATTTCGACTCGGCTGGATTGCTCGATGACCTTGACTAAAAAGAGGGGGATTGTTCTCCTCTTTTTCTTTTTTTTGCAACATACACAACCGGGGTGCTTTTCACCCAAAAGTGGGCGGAAGCATACGCTGTTACAAACGCGTCGGATAGGGGGGAAGGCGATGGCTGGTTACCTGGCATCAGCACAACTGGAGGGACCCTTGAAAAATCGACCTGAACATGTGAAATATTGTCTTGATCAGGAGAAAGCACTCATGATTCTACGCCTCCACGGGATTCCCGTCCGCCGATTGGAACAAGTGGATGAGGTGCCCCCGCAACGAAAATTGATGCTGCTGGTTTTTCAACACCAAGTTCTGCAAATTATGAAAATGGAGCAAGAGACAGTTTGGCTGCACCAGAACCTGTTTCCACGCGAGCAAGAGGAATATGAAACCTTAACAGGCAATGAGACGGAGCAAGAAATTCATTTTGCCAAGCATTTGGCTATTCGGAGTATTTATGCTTTGGGACTTGAATACGGAATGGTTACCATTGGAGCCTATTCGCCCAAACGATTGAAAGTCATTCATGTTACTCCGGTATCTGAGCAAAATCGGCTCATCGCAGAGGCGATAAAGGAATATGAAGAACAAGAGCACAGTGAGCTGGAAAACTCTCCGCTAATCCTGCTGGGCGCTGACCCGGAATTCGTTCTGCGCAATCAGGCGGGGAAAATGGTCATGGCCTCACGTTTCCTCACAAGAAACGGCAAGGTAGGGTATGACGCCGCGCGATACCGGGAAGAAATTTCTCTGCCGCAGTATCCAATTGCAGAGCTCCGACCGACACCCGCAGAACAACCGGGAGAACTATTTCGCAATCTCTATCGGACGATGAGGCTGGCGAAACAGAAAATCACTGATCACTCCTTGGAATGGATTGCTGGTGGCATGCCTTTTCCGGGGTATCCCATTGGTGGACATCTTCATTTCAGTGGAGTGCGTCTTACCTTTTCCTTGTTGCGCAAGCTGGATACGTATCTCATGCTTCCGCTCGCCTTGATCGAGGATCAGGGATGTCGAATGAGAAGGCCGCGGTATGGTTTTTTGGGAGATTTCCGGGAAAAACCGCATGGCGGATTTGAGTATCGTACGCTGCCGAGCTGGCTTATCTCTCCGGGTATTGCCAAAGGCGTGTTTGCACTAGCCAAGGTGATCGTTGAGCATTATCGCAAGCTTCGCTATGATTTTTCGATGGATGTGCGCATGCAAAGGGCTTACTATCAAGGGGATAAAGAGGAAATAGCACCTGCCGTCAAGCGCATGTGGACAGAACTCCAGAGGCTTTCTGTCTATCATTCCTATCGCCAAGATTTGGAACCATTCTTTCAAATGCTGTTGTCAGGCCAAGAATGGCTTGCTGATAAGGATTTGCGGTTCGCATGGAAATTGGCGCCTTAACCGGGGAGTGTCCTCTACTTCTGAACGAAACCGTGGTATAATAGCTCAGATAGAACTGGAAGTGGGAGAGTTAAACATGGCACAATATACCCCAATGATGCAACAGTATCTGGCGATTAAGCGTGATTACCCGGATACTTTCTTATTTTTTCGCTTAGGTGACTTTTACGAACTCTTTTTCGAAGATGCGATCAAGGCTTCCCGAGAATTGGAAATCACCTTGACAGGACGTGAGGGTGGAGCCGAAGAACGAATTCCGATGTGCGGAGTGCCTCATCACTCCGCAGATACATATATCTCTCAATTGCTGCAGCGTGGCTATAAAGTGGCCATCTGCGAGCAGGTAGAAGATCCGAAAGAGGCAAAAGGAGTCGTTCGCAGAGAGGTGACCCGGGTGATTACGCCGGGAACCATGATGGAAGGCAAATGGTTGTCCGATAAAGAGAATAACTATATGGTCGCGATCGCTGAAGTGGATGGCAAGGAAGGGGTGGCTGCCTGTGACATGAGCACGGGCGAAATGTATGTCACCTCTTTTGTTGCTTCCGGGAATGCAGCGTTGGATGAGGCATTGCACTATCGGCCGAAGGAGTTGGTCCTTTTCGGTGGTCTTGTTTCCCGTTATGTGACCGATCTGCCTTTTACCCATCTTCGTTCCGAGGAAGTTTCAGAGGACGCGGCATCGAAGCAGTATGGACAGCAGGCTGTCGAGCTGGAGCCTGCCATGAAGGCGGCTGTAAATGCGCTGCTTTACTATATGGGGACGACCCAGAAACGAAGCCTTGCCCATCTGCGTCTCATCAAGCGTTATGAGTCCAGACAGTATCTACAAATGGATCACTTTTCCCGTCGCAATCTGGAACTGACGGAAACAATCCGCGATAAAACAAAAAAAGGATCGCTACTCTGGCTATTGGACCGCACGGAGACGGCGATGGGCGGACGTCTGTTGCGTCGATGGATTGAACGGCCGCTGTTACATGCAGAGGAAATTCAGCAACGCCTGGATGCAGTAGAGCAGTTGAAAGGCGATTTTCTATTACGCTCTGATTTGCGCGAATGCCTGGATCGGGTTTATGATTTGGAGCGATTGGCAGGAAGAATCGCCTATGGCAATGCCAATGCACGTGATTTGCTGCAGCTGAGACATTCGCTGGAAGCCATTCCGACCTTGAAGCAGTTATTATTGCAATCACAAGCAGAGGTATTGAGCCGGATCGCTCAAGGGATGGACGATTGTGAAGACATTGCTGCTTACATTGCCAACGCGATCGTGGAGGATCCGCCGCTTTCGGTCAAAGAAGGCGGGCTCATTCGTACCGGCTACGATGCCTATCTGGATAAATTGCATACCGCCAGCCGTGAAGGGAAGAGCTGGATTGCCCAATTAGAGCAAATGGAGCGGGAAACGACAGGGATCCGTTCGCTGAAGGTTGGTTTTAATAAAGTATTTGGCTACTATATTGAAATTTCTCGCAGCAATCTTGCAAATATCCCCGAAGGCAGATATGAGCGC
>DASQNU010000223.1:0-6788 GCA_035644815.1 Bathyarchaeia archaeon
TCTTCCATCATCTCTTCACTCATGGAATCACCTCGATCTCGCGTCCAGATAACCCTGCAGGATTAACACAGCCGCCATTTTATCAATTACTTTCTTTCTTTTTTGCCTGCTCACATCTGCTGCTATCAGCATCTTCTGGGCGGCCATCGTGGTTAATCGCTCATCCCATAAATGGACGGGAAGCGATGTGCGAGCGGCGACCTTTTCCGCAAATGCTTTGCAGATTTCTCCGCTGGGACCAATCGTACCGTTCATGTTTTTCGGCAAGCCGACGACAATCTCGGTGATCTGGTACTCTTGGATCAATGCTTGCAGGCGGGTGAAATCTTTTTCGTTGGACTGACGTTGGATGGTTTCCACACCTTGTGCGGTCCAGCCCATTTCGTCGCTGACCGCCACTCCAATCGTCCGTTCCCCGACATCAAGACCCATTATCCGCATGCTGTCACTCCTGTACTATCTTTCAGCGATTCTGTGACAAATATACCTTTACCAGTTCTTCCAGCAGTCGATCGCGTTCAATTTTTCCGATCAGGCTGCGTGCATTATTGTGGCGTGGAATAAAAGCAGGATCACCTGAAAGCAAATAACCGACAATTTGGGTGATGGGATTGTACCCCTTATCCTGGAGCGCATTGTATACCTCTGTCAGGGTTTCCCGCACTTCTGACTCGCTGGTCTCGTTGGGTACCGTGTACTTCATGGTATTGTCCATGGAATTCATTACCAACACCTCGATTCACCATACAGAAAGGGAGTTCCTTCCTGGTATCATTCTCTATCAAGTTTATTCGCCTTCTAAGGAGGCAAATCCTTGTTTTTCCACAACATTTTTCTTTTCTAACTGTTTTTCGACATTACTTGGCTGCCGTTTGGGTTTGCACCAAGTCTGTCACCAGTTCGAGGGCTTCTGCCAGCTTGGCAGGATCCTTGCCGCCCGCCTGTGCCATGTCTGGACGACCGCCGCCGCCACCGCCGCAACGGGTAGCTACTTCTTTGATGATCTTCCCTGCATGGAACCCTTGATCCATCAGATCTTTGGTTACCCCTGCCACCAGGTTTACTTTGTCGCCCTCTACCGCTCCCAATACGATGACAGCGGAGCCCAGCTTGTTTTTCAGCTCATCCACCATGCCGCGCAAGCTGTCCATATCGACTGCAGACACGCGTGTTGCCAGGACATTTACGCCGTCAATCTGCTTGATTTGCTCAGTGAGGGAAGCAGCTTCGATATTGCCTAACTTGCTGCGAAGCGATTCATTTTCGCGCTGCACATCTTTCAGCTGCTGCTGCAGTGCTTCCACACGAGCCGGCGTTTCGGACAAGAGTGGAGATTTGATCACGCCTGCCACTTCACGGAGTGTTTGCAGCTGTGCATTCAGATATTGATAAGCACCACGGCCTGTGACCGCTTCAATGCGGCGTGTTCCGGCACCAATCCCGCCTTCGCTGACGATCTTGAACAAGCCGATCTCAGCTGTATTGGCAACATGGCAGCCACCGCACAGCTCCAGGCTGTATTCGCCCACTTGTACGACACGGACCACATCTCCGTATTTTTCACCGAACAAGGCCATCGCGCCCATTGCTTTCGCTTCAGCCAAAGACTTGTTCATGATGTTCACGCCGATGTTTTCCCATACCTTCTGGTTGACGATTGCTTCAATTTGATTCAACTCTTCCGGAGTGATCGAGCTGATATGGGTAAAGTCAAAGCGCAGACGCTCCGGTGCTACCAGAGAACCAGCCTGATTGACGTGTGTGCCCAATACGTCTTTCAACGCTTGATGCAGCAAGTGGGTCGCTGTATGGTTTTTCACAATATCCAGTCGCGCTTCCCGGTTTACTTCCGCACGGATGGAAGCACCCACACGCAACGTGCCGGCCTCAACAACTGCCGCGTGTACATGTTGGCCCATCGGCGCTTTTTGTACATCGGTTACACGGACTTTTACTTCATCCGAAATCAAGTAGCCTTCATCATTGATCTGACCGCCGCTTTCTGCGTAGAAAGGGGTCCGCTCCAATACGAACTGGATGGTTTGTCCCTCTTCCGCCGATTCAACCAGCTGGTTGTTTGTAATGATGGCTGCCACTTTGGTATTCACTACCAATTCATTATACCCAACAAACTCACTCTTAACCGTTAGCTCGCTCAATACGCCACCTTGTGTCTGCATGCTGTCCACTTCCTGGCGGGCAGCACGCGCACGTTCACGCTGCTCTTCCATCGCTTGCTCAAAGCCTTCACGATCAACGGTCAATCCATGCTCGAGCGCGAAGTCTTCGGTCAGGTCGATCGGGAAGCCATACGTATCATACAGCTTGAAGGAATCGGCACCGGACAGTTGTGTTTGGTTTGCTGCTTTCGTAGCTTCCACCATTTGCGCAAGAATGGCAAGACCGTCATTCAATGTTTCGTGGAAACGCTCTTCTTCACCGCGAATGACTTTTTCGATGAACGCTCTCTTCTCGACTACTTCCGGATAGAATTCGCCCATCATATCTCCGACTGTCTTCGTCAGGGTATACAGGAACGGTTTTTCAATTCCGAGCATTTTGCCCATGCGCACAGCACGGCGCAATAGACGGCGAATGACATATCCGCGACCTTCATTGGACGGTAATGCGCCGTCACCGATTGCAAACACTACCGTACGGGTATGGTCCGCAATTACCTTCAATGCAACGTCCATTTCTGGATTGGATTTATAGGCTACACCAGAGATACGGCTGGTTTCTTCAATCAAAGGGAACAACAGGTCGGTTTCGTAGTTGTTGTCCACTCCTTGCAGAATGGAAGCGAGACGCTCCAAGCCAGCACCGGTATCAATGTTTTTCTTCGGCAGCGGCGTGTAGGTGCCATCCGGATTGTGGTTGAATTGGGAGAATACCAGATTCCATACTTCCAGATAGCGTTCATTTTCCCCGCCTGGATACAGCTCTGGATCATTCTGATCGTTGCCAAATGCTTCTCCGCGATCGAAGAAGATCTCGGTATTCGGGCCGCTTGGACCCTCCCCGATGTCCCAGAAGTTTCCTTCCAGACGGATGATGCGCTCAGCAGGAATACCGATCTTTTTGTTCCAGTATTCAAACGCTTCCTCATCTTCAGGATGGATGGTGACAGAGAGCTTCTCCGGATCGAAGCCGATCCACTCAGGGCTCGTCAGGAATTCCCATGCCCACTCGATTGCTTCTTCTTTGAAATAGTCGCCGATGGAAAAGTTTCCGAGCATTTCAAAGAAGGTATGGTGACGTGCGGTACGCCCTACATTCTCAATATCATTGGTGCGAATCGATTTTTGTGAATTGGTGATCCGCGGATTATCCGGAATAATCCGTCCGTCAAAGTATTTCTTCAACGTAGCTACACCGCTGTTGATCCACAAAAGGGAAGGATCGTCATGCGGAATCAGCGATGCACTTGGTTCCACGTGGTGACCTTTGCTGACAAAGAAATCGAGAAACATTTTACGGATCTGATTGCCTGTAAGTTTCTTCAAGGTATGAATCCTCCTTATATAATAGTAAAGAAAACTTGGCTACACCATTGGCGGAGCCCTAGTTGCCTTTATGTCTATTAGCATTTTGGTGAAAATTCTAATAGACGAAAAAAAGCCCCCATCCCCTCAGGGACGAGAACTTATCATGAACTCGCGGTACCACCCTGCTTACAAAATGAAATTCCCTACCTATCGGGAACGGCATCTGTCGCTTTCATGACGATAACGGTGTCGACCGCCGGTTTTTGCCCGGTCTCCGGAATAGCTTTCGGTTCCTCTTCTTCTGGTCATTCTCTCAACCTAGGAATAACCTCTCTGTAGAAGGGCTGAAACGTACTCGTTCCTTCATAGATCCATTTTCTTGCATTCTGTCCGTATTATAAGTTTTTTCGAGAGCCTGTGTCAACTTTCGTGGTACAAAAGCGCTATGCGGCTAATAATCACTTTGCAGGCAGCTAGAATCGGCACTGCTAAGATCATGCCCAGAATCCCTCCCATCACTTCGCCTGCCAATAGCGCCATGATGATCATGAGCGGATGCAGGTGCAAAGAACGGCCAACGATGTTAGGCGAAAGGATATTGCCTTCCAGCATCTGAATCGTGACGTTGACAACCACGACGAGAAGCACCATTTTCGTAGAGATCGTCAGGGCAACGACCAACGCAGGAGCAGCTCCAATCAACGGTCCAACGTACGGAATGATATTGGTCAGGCAGACAAACGAAGCTAAAACGAACGGGTAAGGCATATCAATAAACCAGTAACCGAGATAAGCTAGCAAGCCCACTATCAGGGCAACAATCATTTGACCATGTATGTATTTTCCCAATGAATCATTGACATCCTTTAGGATCATCAGCGTCTGTTTGCGATATTTTGCGGGCAGAAGTGCCATGCCGGTCTGTTGGACGTCTTTCATGTCTTTTAATAGATAGAAAGCAATAAACGGAACGACCGCATAGGCTAACAGCTTGTCAACCATACTGCGTGCACTATTAATGAAAGAGCTGATTCCCTGCGCCATTTTTTCCTGCGATTGAATGATGACGCGATCCACACCAATAGAGATGCTGTCCGGCAGGAAATACTTATGTGCTTCCCATTCTTGCATCCAGGCATCATACCATTTCGTCAGGCGCGGCAGGTCATCCGATAGCTCTACCATCTGTCTGGCGAAAATCGGAATGGCATTCATCAAGCCGATCGTCACCACCAAGATAAATAAAACATATATCAAAAGAACAGCAATCATTCGGGGAACTCTTCGCCTTTCCAGTGCTTGGACTACGGGCAGCAGCAAATAAGCGATGACGAGGCCAACAAAAAAGGGGACAACCATCTCGCCCAATAAATGGAAGATTTTCATAAGCAGAGGACGTAACATCCAGAGAAGATTGACGATCACCAAAAAGAGAATTGCGTAGACCAAAGAACTGAATAAGCGGTTTCGCCATGGCTCATTCACAGTCTGTCTCCCCCCCTGTTTGGCTACTCCTATTAGATTGTACTTCGGTCAGAGGAAACATGTATCTCTTGACACTTTTCTTCTTCGTGAGTTAAAATTAATTCAGTAATTGGATACACCCAAAGGGGAGTAGCTGGACAACAAACGTCGTCATTACGGGATTTTACCATCCCCGGCTTTGTTGGCAACCTTGTGTTGTAAGCAAGACCTTTGCCGCATTTGGTGAAGGTCTTTTTCTGTTTGAAAACGGCCTTTGCTCGTCTGCAAAGGTCGTTTTTTTCTGGCTAAGCTCGAATAAGCTGTATCCGGGAAAACCACAGATAGAAAGGATAGGTGAGGGGAAATGGAAATTTTATTGACACCGGCGTTTTGGTCTTCCTTGTTAGCTATTATTATGATTGATCTCATCCTCGCAGGAGACAACGCCATTGTAATCGGTCTTGCCGCACGCAAGCTTCCCAAGGAACAGCAAAAGAAAGCCGTAATCTGGGGAACCGTGGGGGCCGTCGTCATTCGTGCCGTGGCAACGCTTGTCGTGGTATGGCTCTTGAAAATCCCTGGTTTGCTATTGGTCGGCGGACTGATGCTGATTTGGATCGCTTACAAGCTGCTTGTGGATCATAAAGAAGAAGAAAACGTCAAAGCGGGAGACAGTCTTTGGGCTGCCATCCGCACCATCATTATCGCGGATGCAGCGATGGGATTGGATAACGTTATCGCCGTCGCGGGTGCAGCACATGGAGATTTCCTGCTTGTTGTCATCGGCCTTTTGATTAGCGTGCCAATCATGGTCTGGGGAAGCACCTTGATTCTGAAAGTTATGGAGCGTTTCCCAATCGTTATTTACTTTGGTTCCGGGGTATTGGCTTGGACCGCAACTCACATGTTGATTAAAGAACCATTGATTCATTCGTACTTTGTCGGCAGACCGTTTTTGGAATGGGGAGTCATCATCAGCGTGATTGCAGCTGTGCTGATCTTGGGCCGCCTCGCCAACTCTCATCGTCCTGAGCCGAAAAAGGAAATCGATATCGTCGAACAATCTTAATGTAATTAGGAAAACTTGGCTCCGTCATTTGGCGGGGCCTTTATTGCCCTTAAATAGGTAAAAAGAAAGACGCCTGATCGGGCGTCTTTTTATTTTGCTTTTGCTATTTCATTGCAGGAGCCAATCTTGTCGCTGACTTCATCAGCTGTTTGCCCCATCTACCCCATGTGCGGTTGGATAATAACATACGTACAGCCTTCATGGAGAAACCTTTACGGCGACGTGGCAGCATCATATACCCAATGCCGGCGATGACGCCACCGGTTACAATAATCCCAACCAAATTGCGTCCATTCATGCTGACACCCCCTCAGAAGATGGCCAAGCTTGTTCGTTAGTGAGCGGGCATGGGTTGGTCTTCTAAAAAGAGATCGTTCAAGGAATGAAGGGAGCCATCTTCCTCCACCTGGTATACGGAAGAAATTTGCTCACCCGCCACACTCATTTCAATGTAGCAATTCCAGCAGTAATACTGATTGGTTCCAATTTTCCCTACATCTTTGGAACTACAGTTTGGACAAATCACGCGCATGCTCAAGTCCCCCTTGCACCTTCACGCCAGGACACGATTTGAATCCGGCACAATTAAATGTTGTTTTCCAATGACGACGGATGGCGTGGCATGAAGGCGGCGTCGCCCTTCCTTCACATCCGCAATCCAGCCGTTTGACAGTTCATACCCTATCAGTTTCTCCCAGTTCGGAAGAAAGTAAACATCTTCCACCTTGCCCATGAGTTCGCCGGATGTTGTCAATACCGCTTTTCCT
>DASQNU010000224.1:0-8101 GCA_035644815.1 Bathyarchaeia archaeon
TGGAATTGAAGTCTGCCAGCGTATTCGCGAGCAAAAGGCAACACCAATCATCATGTTGACCGCAAAAGGCGAAGAAACCAATCGGGTAAATGGCTTTGAAGCAGGGGCGGACGATTATGTCGTGAAGCCATTCAGTCCGCGTGAAGTTGTTTTCCGTGTCAAAGCCATTTTACGACGTTCATCCGCTACCGCTTATTTGAAAACAGAGGTCGCTCCTAGTCATTCTGTGCTTGTATTTGCCAATTTGACGATCGATCACGATGCTCACAAGGTACTGGCAAGCGGCCAAGAAGTGAATTTGACCCCGAAAGAATACGAGCTGCTCCATTACTTAGCTTTGTCTCCTGATAAAGTGTTTACCCGCGAAGAGCTGCTGAAGGATGTCTGGCATTATGACTTTTTCGGTGATCTGCGCACGGTGGATACCCATATCAAACGTTTGCGAGAAAAGCTGAATCGCGTCTCACCAGATGCCGCGCAAATGATCGCAACGGTGTGGGGAGTCGGGTATAAATTAGAGGTGCCGAAGTAAGGTGGATATTTTTCGTAGTGTAGTTGGCAAGCTATGGATGACCATTATCGCCCTTTTTGCCTTGGTCTTAACATTATTCAGCCTTTTGCTGGTGCAATCGTTTGATACTTATTTTTTTCGCGAGCAAGCAAAGGAATTGCAAATGGTTGCCGAGAACTTGTCCGAGAGTCTGAGCAAACCGCATACAAGCCAAAATGAAGTGCTTGAGATTGCCAAAAACATGGGGGAAGCAAACAGGACCGTCATCATCGCCGTAGACGAAAAGATGCAGCCCATCGGGGAGTATAAGCCAACCGCCTCCCTTCCTTATATCCCTTTTGAACAATTGATAGAAAAAAAGGAATTGGCGCTACAGCGCGCGTTGAGCGGGGAGCATCCCAGTGCGGAGCGCATTATTTTCCCAGGGGATCAATCCGATCGCAATGGCAGACTGCAGATCCTGGCCGTGGCTGTTCCGCTTGACCTGGGCGAGGGAAAACGCGGGGCGGTCATTATGTACCAACCGGTGGAGGATTTTGAAAGCACGGTAGGCGAAATTCGCAAGTTGGTGTTTGTCGTCGGGGTCATTGGTTTCATTTCCACGACGGTGTTTGCGTTTTTCCTTTCCTCCCGGATCACGCATCCGTTGCGAACCATGATTCAGACAGCTCAACGGATTGCAGAGGGAGACTTTCATGCGGAAATACCGTTTCGGTCGACCGACGAGATTGGCGATCTGGCGGAAACGCTGAATACGATGGCAGGCAAGCTGAATTCATTGGTCGATGCGTTGTCCAAGGAAAAGGAGCAGCTGGCCAGTGTTTTGCGGAGTATGGTTGATGGTGTCATTATGATCGATGCGGATGGGGAAATCGTTGTGACCAATCCCCCAGCGGAACATTTTCTGCGTGATTGGTCATTCGAGCAAAAGGATGAATCGGCGCCGATATTCTCCATCTATCGGCGTGTACTGGAAAGCGGCCACGAAGTCTATGATGAGGATATTGCTTTGCAAGGACGTATCTGGTCTGTCCTCATGGTGCCGTTGTATGATGGCGATGTGATTCGCGGTGCGGTTGCTGTATTGCGCGATATGACTAGGGAGCGTAAGCTGGATAAGCTACGAAATGATTTCGTAGCGAATGTCTCTCACGAGCTGCGCACCCCCTTATCGATGCTGCAAGGTTACAGTGAAGCGATTGTCGATGACATCGCCGCGTCACCAGAGGAGCATAAGGAACTGGCGAAAATCATTTATGATGAATCCGTGCGTATGACCAAATTGGTAAACGAGCTGCTCAATCTGGCCCGTATGGAAGCAGGACATTTGGAGCTGCATCGGGAAACGATCACTGTTCGTCCTTATCTGGAGCGAATTCAACGCAAGTTCAGCAATTTGGCGAGAGAAAGGGAAATCAGCTTGCAATTGTCGATGGAAAGCGCCTTGGACAATATGCATCTTGATCCCGACCGGATGGAACAGGTACTGACCAATTTGATTGACAATGCCATGCGACACACGCCAAAAGGGGGAAATGTCACCCTGCGTGTATCCGGCGAAGAGCCGTTAATCATCCAGGTCAGTGATACAGGCAGCGGGATCCCGCAAGAAGACCTTCCATTTGTGTTTGAGCGGTTTTACAAGGCGGACAAGGCGCGGACCCGTGGCAGAGCCGGTACCGGTCTAGGATTGGCCATTGCGCGAAATATTGTAGAGGCACATGGCGGCAGGATTAATGTACAAAGCAAGCTGGGAGAAGGGACAACCTTTACGATCAGCTTGCCAAATCCAAAATAAGATAGAGAAGAAAAGGGGCGGGAGAGAATGATCAAAACGATCTTGTTTGACGTTGACGGTGTGTTTTTAAGTGAAGAGCGCTATTTTGATGCATCTGCTTTGACGGTGTGGGAAATGCTGCACAGTGAACGTTATCTTGGTTTACCTGGTGATGCCTTTACGCCAGCTCCTGAAGAGGCGACGATTCGCCGTGTGCGGAAGACGGTATTCGCTGATGATGCGGTGTTGAATTTCATTAAATCCCGGGGAATCAATTCAAACTGGGATATGGTATTTTTGACCTTCTCCTACCAGCTTGTTCGTTTGTGTGAGGCTCTTTATCCACATGCGAAAGAGGAAATCGAGGATATTCTCACGAAGCAAATTGATCGTGCGGCGATAGAACGCCTGCGTACATTGGCGAAAACCTATGCGACAGAGTTCTCGATCGACTATGCATCATTTACTCCGGATTTCGCCAAATCATCCTTGCAAAAGTCGGCCTTGCTGCTGTACTTGAATGATCTCGCGAAAGAGCGAGTGGGTGTAGAGACCGCGCTTTTCTCTCGTACTAGCGATCTGTGGCAGTTGTGTCAGGAAACATTCCAGGAATGGTATTTGGGCGACGAGCGTGTGGCTGCTTCCATCGGGCGTGAAACCGTTCAACCCGGTAAGAAGGGTTTCCTCACAGATGAAATTCCGATTGTAGCGCCAGAAAAAATTCGCGAGATCTTGCTTCAATTAAAAGAAAAAGGCTACATTCTGGGTATCGGAACTGGCAGACCGACGATCGAAACTCATGTACCGTTGGCAGAAATGAAACTGCTGGATCTGTTTGAGGCAGATCGAGTCGTAACCGCTTCTCATGTGCTCGATGCGGAGACGCTGTTTCCAAATCAAGCGCCGTTGGCAAAACCGCACCCTTTCTGCTATGTAAAAGGATTGTTGGGTCTTTCCACGTCGGATCAGGATACGCTGGCCTACCCATTGCCGATCCAGAACGGGGACGAAGTGCTGATCGTAGGGGATTCGTTGGCTGACTATCTGGCTGCCAAAGCGATCGGATGTCGATTTGCAGCTACCTTGACTGGCTTGAGCGGGCAGGAAGCAAGAGCGAAATTCGAGAGTGAAAAAGCGGATTATATCCTAAATGACGTCAGTGAGATTTTATCGATCCTGCCGTAGAAATAAGAAGCTCGACTGTGAGGGACATGTCCTACAGTCGAGCTTCTTTTACTTCCAGCTTAGCGATTCAATGCAGCGTAAGCGGAAGGCTTGTAGTAAAAAGGGCAAGTAAAAATCGTTCCTGACGATGACCTCATAGGTTCCATCCAGATGCGTATAAAACAAAGCGTCGGTAAAATCCTTGTTGTCATCCAGATGGGCTCTTAGCGCTTTCAGACGGGTTTTCATCTCGTCCGACTTGATCGTGACGCGAAACGTGATGTCTGCCTCTCCTTTGACTTCGGTAATGCCTATAAGTTGTTGATCATACGTGTAAGCAACCATTTTCATTCCCCCCTATTTACATAAAATATCGTACATATACATAAAGGTGTGAAAGAATGATCGACATGATCATAAGCGGAAAAGCAACTTTCATGAAATAGAGGAAACTGATATGATGGCCTTCTTTTGCAGCCATACCCGCGACAATTACGTTTGCGCTAGCTCCAATAATCGTACCGTTCCCACCGAGACAAGCGCCAAGGGACAAGCTCCACCAGAGCGGCTCCAAATTTTGAATACCGAGATTGCCCATTTCTTGAATCATGGGAATCATGGTCGCGACAAAAGGAATATTGTCAATGAATGCAGATGCAATCGCACTCAACCAGAGGATTAAAAAGGCAGTGGTTTGGCTGTCTCCACCAGTCAGGGCAATCGCCTTTTCCGCAAGCAGTGCGATCACACCAGTATGTACCAAGCCGGATACGAGTACAAACAGACCGACAAAGAAAAAGATCGTGTTCCATTCCACCTTGCTGATGGCTTCCTCCAAATAGGTTTCCCCAGTAATCAACAGCAACAGGAAGGCGCCGCTCAGTGCGATGGTGGCAGAATCCAAGTGCAGCCAGCCGTGCAGGACAAAGCCCAAAATGGTAAGGGCTAGGATGGTAAGCGATTTTTTCAGCAGTTTGGTATCCGTGATTTCGTCCTTCTCATTCAAGGTCATGATTTTTGCCTGCAGTTCCGGAGACGATATCAAATCGCGCCGATAAATGAGGACAAGACATAGAATGGTAGCGATGAGAACGATAAAGGCGATAGGTGCGAGATTAGACAGGAATGCCATAAAATCAAGCTCTGGGACTCGGCTTCCAATCATGATGTTCGGCGGGTCCCCAATGAGTGTCGCTGTACCGCCTACATTGGAAGCAATGACTTCACTCAACAAGTAAGGAATCGGATTGACTTGCAGCTGTCGGGCAATGCTGAAGGTAACAGGAACCATCAACAAAACGGTTGTTACGTTGTCCAGCAGGGCAGAGGCTACAGCAGTGATCAAGCTAAGGTAAATCAACACCTTCAAAGGATTCCCTTGTGCTTTTTTCGCAGCCAGAATCGCCATAAATTTAAAGACTCCGGTTTGGGCTGTGATGGTGACGATGATCATCATCCCGATTAAGAGGCCCAGCGTATTGAAATCGATATGATCAATACCTTGTTCCTGAGAGATGACGCCAAACAGCACCATGAGGATGCCACCTAACATCGCTACAATCGTGCGGTTCACTTTTTCGCTAATAATCAGCGCGTATGTAACGAGAAAGATGCCAATAGCGAGTAACGCCTGATTAGTCATAGTAATCTCCTCTCATAGTATGGATTCTCGTTCTATTATAGCCTAGTTAAAAGGAAAGAAAAGGCTCGGACACAAAGATCCGGGCCTTTTCGTCACTGACAACCTATAATTCGACCTGGGTAACACTTTTAATTTCCGACAATTCTCCCAATTGATCAAGCAGGTCAGGAGCCAATGGCTTATCTACCGTTAGCATCATAATCGCGTCGCCGCCGACATCTCTGCGACCTACCTGCATCGTCGCAATGTTCACAGCATTGGAGCCAAGAATGGTTCCGACATGCCCGATGACACCAGGACGGTCATTATGATGCACATAGAGGAGGTAGCCTTCAGGCGAAACGTCAATGGCATAGCCGTCAATTTTTACAATGCGAGGACCGTAGCCATTCAACAATGTACCGGAAACACTTTTCGTCTCAAGGCTTGTTTTAATGGTCAAAGTCAGCAGATTCATGAAACCTTTGTTTTGCGAGGATTTTTGCTCGACTACGGCAATATCACGTGTCTTGGCCAACAGAGGCGCGTTCACATAATTGACGCCATCTCCCAAACGGTAGGAGAGAACCCCTTTTAAAATCGTACGTGTCAATGGAGCAGTATCCACTTCAGTCAATTCACCACTGTACGTAATTGTAATCTCTTGAACCGAACCAACCGAAATTTGAGCCAGGAAATTGCCAAGGCGTTCTCCCAATGTATAGTAAGGCTGGAGCTTTTGCATCACATGCGCAGGAACAGCTGGCAGGTTCACTGCATTTTTGAACGCTTCGCCACGGAGCACTTTCAAGATTTCTTCCGAGACGTCAACCGCCACATTTTCCTGTGCTTCAACAGTAGAAGCGCCCAGGTGAGGGGTCACGACGACTTGTGGCAACCCAATCAATGGGTTATCGACTGGAGGCTCCACTTCGAATACGTCCAGAGCAGCGCCCGCGACTTTGCCTGTGAGGATTGCTTCATACAATGCCTTTTCATCAATAATGCCGCCGCGAGCACAGTTGATCACCCGTACGCCATCCTTCATCATGGCAAATTCTCTGGAGCCGAGGAGATGTCTTGTTTCTTTTGTTAAAGGAGTGTGTACGGTGATAAAGTCAGCCTGCTTGACGATCTCGTCTACGCTGGCAGACGTGACACCTACCTTGGCTGCACGCTCTTCGGTCAAGAATGGATCGTAGGCAAGGACTTGCATGTGAAAAGCCTTTGCGCGTTTCGCCACTTCCGTACCAATTCGACCGAAGCCGATGACACCCAGGACTTTGCCATTCAATTCCACACCTTGAAAGCTTTTGCGGTCCCACGTACCGTCGGCCAGCTTTCGATAGGCTTGGGGGATGTTGCGAGCTACAGCCATGAGCATTGCAAAGGAGTGTTCAGCTGTCGAGATGGTATTGCCATCCGGTGCATTAATGACGACCACACCTGCTTGGGTGGCAGCGTTCGTATCGATGTTATCCACACCTACACCTGCGCGTCCAACGGCCTTCAGCTTAGTTCCCGCCGCCAGCACTTCTGCAGTCACTTGTGTCTGGCTGCGAACGAGGAGCGCATCATATTCGCCAATTTCTGCGAGCAGGTCGCTAGGGGAGAGGCCTGGCTTCTGAACAACTTCTACATCAGGTGCCTCTAATAACTTCTGGATACCGAATTCACTGAGTGGATCTGTAATGAGTACCTTATACATGCTTGATCAGCACCTCCTGAGCAGCTTTAACTCCTTCTCCTAATGGAACTTCCACACCGATTTGACGAAGCGACATTTCGATAGCGGCAATCACTTGAATTACATCCAGCGGCTCACAATAACCCATATGGCCGATTCGGAAGATTTTCCCTTTCAGATGGGCTTGCCCGCCCGCAATGACGACATTATGTTTGTTGCGCAGCGTTTTGCGCAGGGCTTCAGGATCAAAGGCATCTCCCGGATGAATAGAAGTAACGGTAGGGGAGGCATATTCATCTGCAGCCATCAACGGCAGCTGCAGAGCTCTCATCGCAGCCCGCGTCATGTCACGCATCAGCTCATGACGCTTGAAGATGGAAGGCAGCCCTTCCTCTTCGATCATCGCGCATACTTCTTCCAGACCGAATACAAGAGAGACGGCAGGGGTATACGGGGTGGTTTGCTCGGCAAAGCTTTTCCGATAAGCTTTTAAATCCAGGTAGAAGGCTTGCGGTGTTTGCGCGTCAATGACCTTCCAGGCACGTTCGCTGGCAGCGATGAAAGCCAATCCGGTTGGCAGCATAAACGCTTTTTGTGAACCAGTTACAAGGATATCGATTCCCCACGCATCCATTTCCACAGGTACAGCGCCAAGGCAGCTGACCGCATCCACGATGAAGAGGGCGTCCGTTTGTTCGCGAACAACTTGAGCCAGTTCTTTAATCGGATTCAAAATGCCGGTTGAGGTTTCACAATGAGTCGCAAATACAGCTTTTACATTCGGATGCTCCTGCAAGAAGGGAGTCAGCAGCTCAGGGGTGACAGCATCGCCCCATTCAACTTGCAAGCGGTGGGCAGTGATTCCGTAACGCTCACAGATTTTTGCAAAACGCTCGCCAAAAGCGCCACTTACCAATACGGCAGCTTCATCGCCGGCTTGCAAGGTGTTGACAACTCCCATTTCCAATGCGCTTGTGCCGCTGCCAGCTACGATGAATACATCCTGGCTTGTGCCAAAGGTCGGTTTTAAACGTTCCGCGGTGCGCGTGAACAACTCGGAAAAAAGAGCACTGCGGTGTCCAATCATCGGTCTGGTCATGGCTTGCTGTACACGTGGCGGGATTGGTGTCGGACCTGGAATACGGAGAATCAAATTGTCTGCAAACATGGTTTCTCTAGCCTCCTATTTGTTGAATATATAAAAAAGCCTCCCATCCGCTCACTACGAGACCGTAGTGAGGGACGAGAGGCATTCTTTCGTGGTACCACCCTCATTTGTTCTCTTTTTCGCAAAAGAGAACCTTTCCAGGTACAAGACCTGAGAGGTAACGGATCAACCGG
>DASQNU010000225.1:0-11813 GCA_035644815.1 Bathyarchaeia archaeon
GTCCGATGCGGAGATGGGCAAACGCCTGCTGCGATCCGCCTATGACGATTATGGCATCACCTTTTTTGATACAGCAGACGTATACGGAAATGGCTTGGGTGAAACCATTCTGAAAGATGCGCTCGGCGATGTCCGTGACAAGGTCGTGATTGCGACCAAGTTCGGCTACGATATTTACAACTTGCCAGGCGAGCGCAAAGGCCACTCCGAGCTGCCGCAAAATTGGTCCAAGGAACACATCCGCTACGCTTGCGAGCAAAGCTTGAAACGCCTTGGCACGGATTACATCGACTTCTTCCAATTGCACAATCCACGCATGGAAGCGGTACATAGCGAAGAGGTTCACGATACCCTGGATCAACTGAAAAAAGAAGGGAAAATTCGTGAATATGGGGCAGCGATGGGACCAGATATCGGTTGGGAAGACGAATCGATTGAAGCATTGAAGCGCCCGGGTTATGCAGCTATTCAAATTATCAATAACATCCTGGAGCAAGATCCAGCACGCAACGTAATCCCGGTTGCTGAGCAAGAGAAGCGCGCTCTGATCGTACGTGTGCCGCATGCGTCCGGTCTGTTGGATGGAACCTATGATCCAAACAAACACTTCGACAAGAGCGACCACCGCAGCCATCGTCCATTGGAATGGATGAATGCCGGCCTGGAAGTGGTTCAAGAAATGAAAGCAAAAGGCCTGTTCGATGGTCAAGAAAGAACGATTGGCCAGCTGGCGATTCAATTCTCGCTGTACCATCCTTCCATCGTGACCGTTCTGCCGAACATCACAAGCGAAGCAAACCTGAAGGAATTCGCGAACGCGTCCGAAGTAGCTCCATTGACAGAGGAAGAAGCGAAATTTATTGAAAACCTCTGGGTGAACGGGTACAACAAACGTTTGGCACAACATATGTCCAACACACAGACGAAACCAACGCCTGTTCTGCATGTACAATAAGAAAAAAGAGAAAGCTACTTGGCGAGAACCAAGTAGCTTTTTTCGATGCAAGCTTATTCGACTGCAAGGCCGCGCAGTGCTGTCATGACCTGATTATCAAGCTTTTCCGCTGCATTTTTGTCATAGGTTTTTTCATATTGTGGTTCTACGGAAATACGGGAACCATAAAACATAACATCACGCACCGTTTCGATCGTCACTTCGATCGCAGCCAACTTTAGCGGAACCCCTTCCAGACGCTCGACAGTTACCTTCGCCTTCCCATTAATGGCGTAGGAAGAACCTGCGCCGATCAGGTGAAGAACAACCTGTGGTTCCTTGGTAATATTTGCAATAATGCGGGACCGATTATCTACGGCAAATCGTATTTTTTGCTGAGTGGGTGCATACACCCAAGATAGGGAGCTAAGACTTGGCGCTCCTGATTCATGATCAATGGAGCCTAGCGTCATAAAACGTTCCTTTTGGAGAAGCGCAAATAATTCTTCCGATAACGATTGGGCGACAGTTTCAGCCACTCCGATTCCTCCCTTGGAAAACATTGTACATCTATTGTACCTGTGGCAGGTTGTTTAGGCAAACCCCATGCAAAAGGAGGTCTTTATCCGATGAAGAATCATCTTCACCGTCCGAACCAGCATTTTCTGGAGCGTATCGATCGATTGCTGGATGAATTGCAGCAGGTCCGTCAAGTAAACCACCGAATGGATAAAATTGCGATCTTTTTGGAGGATATTCGGCTAGCTGATGTCATTCAAAATTATACAGCCCCGCGCAAGCTGCTCTGGACAAATTTCCTCGCAGGGCTTGCACGGGGCTTGGGGCTTACGATCGGGACAGCGATCGTCCTTGCCATCCTCGGATGGCTATTAAGCAAGTTTATTTCGATTCCGATTATCGGCGATTATGTGAAGCAGCTGATCGATTACGTGAATTCCTACAAAGGATCTTATTAGTCTCGATCGTTTTTCTTATTATCAAGTTTACCATTCACCTGGAATCCAAGGTGGTTTCCTTGCACAGACAACTGAATTTGTCCATTACCTTGCCATTTTCCTTGGCTCTTCCAGTTGCCATTTCCCTTGCCATTTCCATTTCCCTTGCCCTTGTTTTTGTCTTTCGCTTGGCCAGGAGGAACTACGGGGAGGGTAATTTTCTTTTGTACAGGAGGCGTTACAATCGTTGGCATTGTGTACCCAACGTTTGTTTGCGAAACCAGCTTGCCTTCCAGGTACAGTTCCAGACGAATTACCTTGGAACTGAATGAGCGGTTTTGGTAGCTGATATTGCTCTCAAAGCTTCCATTGCTGTTCAATTGAACCTCTTGTTTTTTTCCATCGGGTGCCACTACGTACAGTTTCAAATCATCATCATCCGCATCGCTAGACGCTTTGACATTCCCTTTGACTTGTACCACTTTATTTTTCGGGCTGAACGCCGCTGTTGCCGTTACCGTGTAGGTGTCTGGTTTGTCAACCACAGGATCTTTGACTCCCAAGATGGATACAGTATCCGAGTCAATTTTCTCCCCATCCTCGTAAGCTTCTACGAGTACTTCCTTATCATCATCGTCTGCTTCGAAGGTAACCGAGAATGTGCCGGTTTCATCCCACATTTTTTTCAAGGTTGCCTTTTTCTTTTCGCCGCCATACGTTACATAGACTTCATCTGCATCAAGCTTGACGATGCCCTGTACCTTGATTTCATCTTTGCCTTCGATATAAGAAGCTACGGAGTGCAACAGAACATTCTTATCTTCTACTGTACCCGCTTTGATGCGCAGCTTCTTCGTTTCCACCAAGGTGTCGTCTTCATACGCTTTGAGCGTTACATATTGCGAGGTTGTGCTGGTTGTCGCGGCAAAGCTGACCGTAAACGTATCATCACTTGACGGGGTTACTTCAATCTTGGTGCCAGTTGGCGTGGTCAGGTTCACACGCGTAACATCGTCCGTTACTTTCCCCGTTACATAGACGGTATTTCCTTTGATTTCATGCTTCAATGATACGAAACCTTCATCATTATCGTCTTCGTCTTGGTCGTCATCATCTTGATCGTCATCCACGTCATCGTCATAACGAAGCTCCAAGTAAATATCATCAAAATGTTCCTCGTAGATATCATCCCATTTGTCCTCGTAGTTTTCGATGACGGTAGACAGCTTCACATCTACATCAAGCTCTTCGATGACAATATAGAGGTTGTCTCCCTGTGTTTTGAGGAGCAGCGCCAATCTTGCCGGATCATCCTCAATCAAATCCTTCAGCTTGTAACGAGCTTCTTTCAGGTAGTCGTCATCCATAACCACCTTGCTTTCAGAGCTAGTCCGCAATAATGTATCGGCATTTGCCATTACTGCTGGCGTCACACCCCCTACGATGGTTGCAGCAGCAAGTACGGAGAGTACAGGTTTTGTTAAGTATTTCTTCATTCGTCATTCTTCCCCTTTACTTCTGTATTTTGTCATGAGTACCTGAGCACCACTACAGACGGAGAACTTTGACGAAAGGTTGCAAAGAAAAAATAAAAAAAGAAACCCGGCTTGCCATAAAGGACATGGCACGCCAAGTTTCTTCTGATGTTTCATCATTGAAATGATTTTTGTAATTCCGACGAGAGCAAATTCAATTGCCTGATCTCATTGTTGATTTCGTTAATTTTCTCGTGCTGTGTCTCAGCTGTCGCAAACAATTCCTCCAAGCTCGCCACAGCCGCTTCAGTGACATGCGTAATCGTCGACATTTCACCAGCTACCTGGCCAGAGCGGTCTTTCACGTGCTCTACACTGCTCTGCACAATCTCAACTGCCCCCATAAAGCCTTCCATCCCTGCTTTTACCTTTTCGATAGAGGTTAACGTCTTCGTCGCGAGCTCCTGCCCGATCGCTACCGAAGACTCTCCCGCCTTCATATGGGAAACGGCATTTTGACTCTCTTGGTGAAGGGATTGAAGAATCGCTGCGATTTCTTGGGTCGCTTGGGCACTTTGTTCTGCCAATTTACGCACCTCATCGGCAACCACGGCAAAGCCGCGTCCATGCTCTCCTGCCCTTGCCGACTCGATTGCCGCATTCAAAGCTAGCAAATTGGTCTGCGTCGCGATCTGATTGATCGTACCAACGATTTGTTCCACTTTCTCCGCCTGCTGATTCAGTTGATAAATCGTTTCAGAGGCGATGTGAACCGTACCTACGATATGCTCCATCTGCTCCGATAATTCATTCATCATTTGGATTCCGGTTGCAAGTCGCCCATTGTTCTTTTCCGCTTCTTGTTTCATCGCACCCGCTTGCTCGCTTACATGCTCGATCTCTTGATCAATCGATTGCACATCTTCCTCGATTTTGACCGTGGAGTTTGCCTGTGCCTCCATCCCTGTTGCCACCTCGCGGAAAGCCAGCATCATTTCATCATTATTCCGCTTGGTTACTTCGGCATGCTCATGTACCTGCGCGGAAGTTGCATCCAGCTTGTTGGTGATTTGATGGATTTTATTCAACAGTTCGATGACTTGCTGTTCTTTTTCTTCCGCTTCTTTCCGTGCGGCCTCTGCTTTTTTCAACGAAGCTTGTCCTGCCAAGCATAAATAGATCAGACCGATAATCATCAGCACAATCGATACAATGCGAATCATCAGGACGAGCTGAGAAAGCTCTCCCTCAAACAAATGAAACAGGCCGGTTGCATATCCGGTGATCGTGGCCGTAATTTCCACAGCACCCGCTGCCACGATCAGTTTCCAATCCAAATAAGCCGCCAGAAACCCTAAAATAATGAAAGATAAGTACGATATGCCCGATAAATTGGAGAAATGATCAAAGGAATACGAATAAAAAAGGAAGCCTGCTGCCACCAAGTAGCGAATCACATTGCTGTCTTTTTTCCAGAAATACAAAGGTGATACGACTAGCGTAAAAAATAAGCCAACCGAAACAACCTGCCAATAATCAGCATTTTCGGCTGCTGCCAGTAATCCTGCGACCCATAGGTGATTCCACAGGATAAAAATCATGAATCCTTCTTTGTTCGTTAAGGTATTGCGGACAAGATTCACCATGCGCTTTTATCCCCTTCTGTTTGCTCTCTCCATTCCTTAATACCTACCCGCTCTCTCTGTATGAAAACCTAAGTTATTGATTGTACTTCGGCTCACTTTCGATTGCTACCAGCAATGAATCGACGTTTTCTTTATCGTAGCGCTTCGTAACCAGCTGGCCATCCATGTAAAAAGACAGGATATAGCTTGCCCCATCCTCCTCGAAACTTAGTTCGCTGACATGGTGGTCATTGGTCAGGATTTCCAGGAAAAAGGAAGCGGTCTCCTGGGCCGAGGCATCATGTGGTCGCGCAACCGCTACTACCTGAATCTGCAACCAGTTAAACAGTGCATCATCTAATTTCATTCAGGGTTCCCCCTCTTTTTTGGTGTGGAGCGGAGACGTACTACGATCAGAATGACTAAGGCCACGAACATTGCGCTTTTTACAGGCAGCTGTACATCGAGAATCGTGAAAATGACCGCACCCACGAGCATGACCGCCACCAGCAGCACTGTTTTTAAGATCGGCATGCGGATGCGAGTAGCAAATCCCAGGTAATAGACGACAAAAAGTTCTACAAAGATGATATAGAAGCGATACTTATCCAAAAACATGCGAAGCTGATCATAAACAGTTAAAGCAGATGGGTTGGCAGGCTCATACTGGGAGACTAGTTCCATCCATTCCATTTGTGGTTCCCCCCTGTCCCGCGCATTTTCATTGAACTTATGCAGCAGTATTCCGTTATCAACGAATTTCACCTCAATTTGATCTATCATGTTTACTTTATCAATAGGTGCACTACCTGTCAAAATAACGGTTTGTGACAAAAGTAACAGATTTTAAAGGGCTCTTAGTTGTGCATACATTGTGGTGGGGGAAGGAAGAGAAGGCGTGGCTGCGTTCTTGCCACACCCGCAAGGAAGTGGGGACTGGCCGGTTCCGCTTCCAAAAACGGTACGTCGCGCAAAAGGTTTCAAAGAAGCCTATTCAACCGATGAAGTTGCGCGACAAGCGTGTACCGTTTTGGGAAACTCCACCTAAGCAGGTGTGACAAAGACTCCGCCCCTCCCTCTCTTCCCTTCCTCACGTGGGGCGATTGCATTTAGTCGAACGAATGAAAAGAAATCATAAAAAATCCGCCTGCCTAAATAGCAAGCGGATTTGTCCGTCATCATAAATTATGCTTGTGGAGCAGCTTCATAGCGTTTTTGCTTCTCATAACGCTCCCGATCGGACTTGTTCAGATATTTTTTACGGAGACGAACTGATTGCGGTGTTACTTCGCACAGTTCATCGTCGTTCAAGTATTCCAATGCTTCTTCCAGCGTCAATGTACGCGGGGTTTTCATCTTCACTGTTTCATCTTTGTTCGCGGAACGCACGTTGGTCGCATGCTTTTCTTTACATACGTTAACCACCAGGTCGTTATCACGGTTGTGCTCGCCGACGATCATGCCTTCATATACTTCGGTACCTGGTTGAATGAACATGATACCGCGATCTTCTACGGACATCAAACCATAGGTACTCGCTGTACCCGTCTCATGCGAAATCAATACGCCGGCATGGCGTCCGCCTACAGGACCTGGTACCAGCGGGCGGTAGCTTTCAAAGGAGTGATTCAAAATCCCGTATCCGCGAGTGATGGTCAAAAACTCGGTACGATAACCGATCAGTCCACGGGAAGGAATAATGAATTCAAGGCGTACTTGACCGAAGCCGTTATTGATCATATTGACCATTTCTGCTTTGCGCAAACCAAGTGTCTCCATGACGCTGCCCACATATTCTTCAGGTACATCGATGGTCAGGCGCTCAGCCGGCTCCATTTTTTGCCCATCGATCATACGGATGATTACTTCGGGCTTGGATACAGCCAGCTCATAGCCTTCACGGCGCATATTTTCCACCAGAATGGAAAGATGCAGCTCACCGCGTCCAGACACGACGAAGGAATCAGGAGAATCGGTTTCTTCAACACGCAAGGACACATCGGTTTCCAACTCGGACATCAAACGGTCGCGCAGCTTGCGGGAGGTAACGTGCTTACCTTCACGGCCGGCAAATGGACTGTTATTCACAGAGAATGTCATTTGGAGCGTCGGTTCGTCGATTTTCAAGAGCGGCAATGGATCTGGATGGTCAGCATGGCATACGGTCTCACCTACGTTGATGTCTTCCAGACCAGCCAGCGCGATGATATCACCAGCACGTGCGGTTTTTTGCTCGACTCGCTGCAAACCACTGAAACCGAACAGCTTTTGCACGCGCATTTTTTTGACCGATCCATCACGTTTTACGACAGCTACCTGATCGTTCACGTTGATGACGCCTCGGTATACGCGGCCAATTCCGATACGGCCTAGGAAGTCATTATAATCAAGCATGGTTACTTGCATTTGCAGCGGTTGAGTTTCATCCGCTTCCGGTGCAGGAATATGCTCAAGGATGGTATTGAAAAGAGGCTTCAGATCGCCTTCGAGCTTATCTGGCTCCATCCCTGCAAGTCCTTGCAAGCCTGATGCGTATACAATCGGAAAATCTAATTGATCTTCAGTGGCATCAAGATCGATGAAGAGATCATATACTTCATTAATCACTTCTTGTGGACGAGCATTTTCACGGTCAACTTTATTCACGACGACGATCGGAGTTACTTTTGCTTCCAATGCTTTACGCAATACAAAACGAGTTTGCGGCATACAGCCTTCAAACGCATCTACGATCAACAGCACGCCGTCAACCATGCTCATGATCCGTTCTACTTCTCCACCGAAGTCAGCATGGCCAGGTGTGTCCAGGATGTTAATGGTATTACCTTCATATTGAACGGAAGTGGTTTTTGCCAAAATGGTGATCCCACGCTCCCGCTCCAAGTCGTTGGAATCCATCATGCGGTCTTCCACTTGCTGATTGCTGCGGAAGGTACCGGATTGAATCAAAAGTTTGTCAACCAGCGTTGTTTTCCCGTGGTCAACGTGGGCAATAATCGCGATGTTGCGTATATCCTGACGTTTCATTTTTTCCTCCTGGTCTAAATGCATCTTTTCTATAGTAACAGGTTGACCTCCCACTGTATACTGGTAAGTTGTTAAGAAAGGGTAATTTCTGCTATTTCACGAGAGAGGGTTGAATGAAGAATGAAGAAATTCCTCACTTATCCCCTGACGTCCATAGCTGAAAGTGTCATGGAATTGGCCGATTCCTTCGGTTTGCTCGCTGTTTTTTACGCCCAGCATTCCACAGAGACAAGCTATCTGTGGCAATCCGGTGCCTTTATTCAGCGTCAGACGGAAAATCAACAAAAGATACTCCTCCATCTGCTGTTTGCCGATGGACGGGTTGGACAAGCCTCCACTTCTGACTGTTCGATGCAAGGGGTTGAACAGTCCTTTCATCAGGCCCGTCGTACGGCGGTTTTCAAAGAGGGTTTTCAGGATACGATTCATTATTTGGATCTGAGTGAAAAAAAGGCTGCTCCTGCACAAATGATGCTGGATATCCCAAACGTTGATCCGAATAAGCTCGCTTGCCAAGTCGAGAAGCATCATCAAGAGCTTCTCCCGCTCTTTCAACCGGATCTATTGGATACAACCTTTCACTTTATCCAGGAAACTTCCTACTCCCTGCGTAGCGACGGCACTCAATACAAAACAGACTTGCATAAAGTGACTTGTCGGCATGCGCTTTTTTCACTCGATCAGTTTGCGACGTTTCATTTTCAACAACACGAAATGCTATCGCCTCAGCACAGCCTTTCCTCCAGTTTGGAACGGCTTGGCATGCAGATGCAACGCTGGAAAGCGCAGAGGACCAAAAGCTTGCCAGCCAAGCACGATAGTTTACCTGTTACCGATAAGATACCCCTTCTCTTCGATGCAACGATCATTGCCCAACTCATGAATGCTTGGATAAACAGTCAGGATCAACCATCCATTCGCTTCTCTGCAGCCACGCTTCGCTTTGACCCGACAACCGCGGCAGAAAGTGCTCCTCACCATCCGTACGGTTATCTGCTTGGACCCGCTACACTTCTGTCCCCGACAGAGCGGAATGTGGAAATGCTGCAGGCGTTGCATGAGCATCCCCCTTCATTCGCCCATTACGAATGCCAATTGCCCGTCCATCAGGTAGAGCTCCAGTCCCCCTCTGCGATCTTTGCCTCGTTGACCTCAAAAGGTCTTTATCAGCAGGACAAGCTGCAGATTTGCGAAGGAGTCGCTCAATTGTATACAGACGAGAAAACAAACCGGTTTCATTTATTACCAGCTTGTATGTATGAGACAGACGCTGCAACTTGTGAGCCTGTCTCCCCCGTCTGGATCACAGGTGACGTCACACCGCTGTTTTCTTGTCTGCTGGCGGGCTTTGGTCCCATAGAAACCATCTGGCCACTTACCGAAAAAACACGCTCTTTTTCATTGCCTAGCTACCTGCTTTACTATCCGTTTGAAAGGAGCCATGCTTCGTGAACAATGAGGAAGCTCTCGTGCAATTGTTAGAAAAAGCAATCCGTACGAAACTACCGATCAGCATCAACTCCTACCAATATTGTCTGGATGAGAAAGTCAGTATTTCTTCAGACGGAACACAATCACAGGAGGCTACTGCTGACATCACCCTGCATTGGGAAGATTCAAGTCTGTCCCGTCACCGGATTGTCCTCCCTTTTCCGGGGGACACTCCTTTGCCTATTCACCTGTGGCAGCGTGTACGGTATTTCGATCCATACTCAGCATCTCTTCGTTCCCCATCATCCGTCGATTCCCTGCATGCTTGCGATGAATCGATACTCGAGATGATGGATCAACCCGTCCCACCAAGCTCTTTTGGACCATGGAAAACGACTTATTCCATCCATACGCGGAAACTGGCCCATTCTACAGGGGAGCAAAAACAGGAAACCATCACAGAAGCCCTTTTCCAAGATACCAGCCCGTATTTGAATACCGTGTACCATAAACGCAGATTACCGGATGAACAGGAAATGACGTATCTACACGAGGAACATCGCTGGCTGCAAGCAACCGGCAACCATGTGTCTGGTCCTTTGGAGCGACATCAGGAAAATGCTTTTCTCCTCCTTTCGCCTCAGTCCCTGCGCACCTTGCTCCATTCTGGATTTGCGGCTTTGCTGACGGATAAGCGAAAACGGGAACACATTCTGCCCTTTATCCGTTATTGTTCCGATCACTCCTCACTTTCCGTTTATCATGATCCCTATCAGCCATGGTCCCTCGGGACACGTGCCCTTTGGCCAGACGGTTCCATGCCAAAGAAGCAAGTTCTGATTGCTCCAGCGCACACCGAATTTGCTGATCTGCCACGCTATTACGAGGCAGCCTCCCTGCATGTGGGACACCCCAACATAGCGCGATTCCATCAATGGCTTTCTCAACAGGAGCTTGTCGATTATGTCCCGCACATACAGGTCCAACCCGCTTTCTCTCCTTATTCCCAGCAATTGGGTTGGGACTCTTGCGCTACTCGCTTTATTCAAGGAAGGCCTGCCATACAAGGCAACTTGACGTTTACGTTTTCCCTAGCCACACTGGTCGCTTCCCCCCATCTGACCCTGATCGCCAAGGTTGGATGGGACGGATATGGGCTAGCGATCCCCTATCGTGATCTGGCTTTCACTCCCTGAGTAGGTTTGGCCACCCCGATTCACACTAGCTAATGGAGGTGGCCACACACAATGAAGAAATTACTCTACCCGCTTTCCTTAGTCATGCTTGTCGCGGCGATGACGGCCTGCGGCAACAACAATGCAACGGGCAACAACGGTATCGCTGATCGCGGTGCACAGACGCAAAACGCCTATGACCAGGCTAACCGATTGGGAAATCAAACCCCGACAAATACGCGAGGAAATTACAGCAATACAGGTACACTCGGTACGAACTATGGTGCCCAAAACTACGGAACAACCAATAATCAAGGCACTGCCAACGGTTACAATCGTGTGCTCGCCGATCGACTTGCCACCGCAGCTGATCGAGTGCCGGGTGTTGATGGCGCAACCGCGATTGTATACGGAAATGATGTCGTCATTGGGGTAAATACTCGTTTTGGCACAATGAACGATACGCGCCAGCGAAACGTCGTGGAGCAGCAAGTTCGAGCGGAAGCACGGGCGATCGCACCTCGTATGAACATTCGCGTAACCTCTGACCAACAAATGATGACCCGTATTCGCAACTTGGATAATAGCTTCCGCGGTGGCGTAGGAGTCAGCAATGGTGCTGGAACGAACATGAATCACAATGGAATCGCCAATGGTCGTGGCAATGGATTCGGCACCACTGCAGGAAACGGAGACATGGGTGGAAACGGCGTAGCCGGATACGGCACAGGGAACCGAACAGGCGTTACTGGCGGCCCCGCCACCGTACCAGGTAATTTATCAACCGCCCGTTACGATTTTGCCGAGCTCTTCCGGGACCTCGGTCGCACCATTACCGCTCCAGTTCGTTAAAACCTGACCTTTTTTGAGCAAACAAAAAAGAGGAGCATATCGCTCCTCTTTATTTTTTTACCATATCAGGCACTTTTACAGCAGGCTCTTCAACTTGAAGCTCGCCAATGCCGCGCACCAATTTTTTCGCATAAATTTTTTCCGGTTTCAGTACAGATACCATGTAATCGATCGCTAATTGTGGATCCACTGTTTCGCCACAGGTGTAGCAATCCAGAGCAGCAAATCCGCGCTCAGGATATGTGTGGATGGATAAATGACTTTCCGAGAGAAGAACCAGAACGGTAGCTCCTTGTGGAGAGAATTGCTTCGCCTGAACGCTCAAGACGGTAGCACCA
>DASQNU010000226.1:0-17669 GCA_035644815.1 Bathyarchaeia archaeon
TTTGTTGATGCAAACTGTAGGAACTGTAAAATGGTTTAATGCAGAAAAAGGATTTGGATTCATTCAAGTAGAAGGCGGAGACGATGTATTCGTTCACTTCAGCGCAATCCAAGGAGAAGGTTTCAAATCTTTGGATGAAGGTCAACGCGTACAATTCAACGTTGTACAAGGAAACCGTGGCCCACAAGCTGAAAACGTAGTAAAACTGTAAGAACTGCTAAAGAAAACTGCCTTCGTGGAAGGCAGTTTTTTTGTACTATCAAAAAATTCAAGTGCGCGAAAACGTAAATCGTATCAGATAAACGAATGCTTCGCTAAATTTCTCTACTCTTTCGAAAGGAGCGTATCAGACATGATCCAATACAGATCTTATCAGATCATTCCAGACGAACAGGTATGCAACGGTGTGATCCAATTACAAGAAAAGGTTTTTCAAAGCAAAGCTCAAAACATGTTTGCGGAACTAAAGAACAAAGACGGTATCCTAATTCTTGTAGCGATGGATGAATCGGCTATTGTCGGGTACAAGATCGGTTATCAGCGCAAACCACGCCACTACTATAGCTGGTTGGGCGGGGTTGATCCTGCCTATCGTAAGCACGGGATTGGCAATACCTTGATGCGGATGCAGCATGAGTGGTGTAAACAACATGATTATCAGACGATTCGCACACATACCAAGAACAAATGGAGAGACATGATCATATTAAATCTTCGTCATGGATTTGACATCATCGGGACGTGGACGGATGATCTTGGCGAGCCCAAAATAATGTTGGAAAAAAGGCTGGTTCCTGGAGAAATGAAGAGTGAGTAAGGAGGGATCCGATGGTTTTTCAACAGGATGGTTATCAAGTACGATTAGAGTGGGGCTATGAAGGTGTCCGAACATTAGCGCCTGTGTCTGACATCGTGGTCATCATTGATGTGCTCTCCTTTACCACATGTGTAGATGTTGTAGTAGGGCGCGGGGGCACTGTATTTCCGTACCGCTACCGAGATGCTTCGGCTGCTGAATACGCTCGTCAAACAAATGCTTTGTTGGCAGGAAAACGTGGAGAAGCCATATCCTTGTCCCCCGCTTCTCTCCAAACGATCGAAGCAGGTTCGCGAATTGTCCTTCCCTCACCAAACGGTTCGACCTGCACGGTACTTGCAAAAGACAGTGGAGCGACAGTCGTCGCCGGTTGTTTGCGGAATGCGGCAGCAGTAGCCGGATATATCAGAGAACAAAAGGGAATTGTATCCGTGATTGCTTGTGGGGAGCGTTGGCCAGATGGTAGTTTGCGGCCGGCCATTGAGGACATGCTCGCGGCTGGAGCGATCATTTCACAGCTGCAGGAGATGAGTAAATCACCGGAAGCCTTGATGGCAGAGGCTGCATTTGCAGCGGCAGGATCGACATTATCCTTTCTATTAGAAGGATGCAGTTCCGGCCAGGAGCTCATCACAAGCGGATATGGGGAAGATGTTTACGTTGCCACAGCTATCCATGCAAGCAAAACGGTGCCGGTTTTATCACAAGAAGGGGCATATGTTTCTTGGGTGGATTCGCGTATAAATACATAAACAGGGAGGCTATAACGGTATGAATTTTCAAGGGAAAACTGCCCTGATCACGGGAGCAGGCAAAGGGATCGGCAAAGCAATCGCCATTGCTTTGGCCAAAGAAGGGGTAAATCTCGGACTGATTGCCAGGACCGCTGCAGACTTGGAAGACACTGCTGCATCGATTACCCAAACATATGGAACAAACGTAAGCGTGGCCACTGCTGATGTCTCCAAACGTAGTGAAGTGGAAACTGCCTATCAAAAGATCGAGGCTGACTTGGGCGCGATTGACATTTTGGTCAATAATGCGGGGATTGCAACGTTTGGTACAGTGACAGAGATGTCGCCAGAGGAATGGGAACGGATTATCCAGGTGAATCTCATGGGAACCTACTATATGACGTATACGGTATTGCCTTCGATGATAGCCCGTAAGAGCGGCCATATTATCAACATTTCTTCGACGGCTGGAGAAAGAGGCTTTGCCACTGGATCAGCATACTGTGCATCCAAATTTGCCGTACTTGGCTTCACGGAATCCGTTCTGCAAGAAGTGCGTAAATACAACATCCGGGTAACCGCATTGACTCCTAGCACCGTAAATACGGAGCTTGCAGCCAATGCGGGGCTGAAGATCGGAGACGAGGATCGGATGATGCAGCCGGAAGATGTGGCGCAGTTAGCATTGGCTACCTTGCAGCTGCCGGAACGCGTATTTGTAAAGACTGCCGGGATCTGGACAACCAATCCACAATAATCGGATACATGTCGGGATGAAACTAGTAAAACCTGGTGAGTGATCTTCTCACCAGGTTTTTTCCGGATATTCAGTGAGCCCAATAATCAACGAGAAAGTCCCGAAACTTCTGTGCTGCAAGGGAAAGATAGCGCTTTTCATGCCATACCAGCTGGAACGTGCGAGAGCAATCAGAATAGTCGATTTTTAACCGATGATAGGGCAGATCATCATCCCCTAAGCAATTCCCCACAAAAGCCACTCCAAGACCAGCCTGTACCAGATTGGCGATGGAGCCCGGTTCATCGACCTCGCATACCACATTCGGTGTAAAACCTTCCTGGATACAGATTTCTTCATTCATTTTCCGGATAGGATGGCCTTCCTTATAGCTGATAAAAGGCTCATTTGCAAGCTCGTGTAATAAAATAGTTTCCCGATTGGCCAGCCTGTGTCCAAACGGAACCGCGATATAAACGTTTTCTTTTAGAACAGGGACTGCGCAGATACCAGGCTGTTCGACAGGTGTCATGCTGAATCCAAAATCAATTTCTCCGTTTTCGGTCAGCAGCTTGCTCATTTCATCCAGAGAAACCTGGGTAATGCGAAAATTGACTTTGGGATATTGGGAAAGAAAGATGCCTAACGGCTTCGTGAGGCGATTTAGGGTGGTTGTGGCCAAATGGATCGAGCCATTTTCCAAACCTGCCAGATCATTGACTTCTCTTCGGCCCTCTTCCAGCAAGGTCAGGGCCATTTCCGTTTTTTTTAGGAATGCTTTTCCATACGTATTGAGCTTGATTTGCCTGCCTTGACGGTCAAATAACGGCACACCCAGATCGTCCTCAAGACGTGCGATCGTCTTGCTAAGCGCAGGCTGTGCGATGCGCAATTCATTTGCTGCTTTTGTCATGTGTTCCAACCTAGCGACGGTTCGGAAATATTGCAGCTGAAGAAGTTCCATCTTGACTCACCTCGCCATTCATATACTCAAAGTTATTAATTATATAGAACAAGATGTATTTTTCATTATAATGATTCAATTATAAAATAAGATTGCGCAAAAGAAAATGAAGCTTCCCGGGAAGTAATCCATACAGAAAGTGGGTTGCTTGAAGTGGATAAGGAAGAGCCACAACAAACAAATGAAAAATTACTGCGGATACTGGCATTTACCTTGGCCATTACCCTGATGAGTGCAACCATGTTTAATCTTGTACTGCCCGAAATCACGATTGAATTGCAATTGTCCCTTACCCAAGCGAGCTGGATTACTTCCGGATTTTTACTCGTGTATGCGATTGGTACGGTTATGTATGGAAAGCTGGCAGATCATTTTAAGCTAAAACACTTGCTTACGTTCGGCTTCACTGTTTTTACGGTAGGTTCCTTGATCGGCCTTTTCGCACACGCTTTTTGGCTGGTGCTTCTCGGAAGAATCCTTCAGGCAGTGGGCGCAGCGGTTGTTCCTGCGGCAGCATCGATCATCCCGATTCGGTATTTTTCGCCGGATAAACGTGGCCGAGCGATGGGGATCGCGATGACGGGCCTTGCGATCGGAAGTGCAATTGGACCGATTGTCGCTTCTCTGGTCGTGAGTATTCTGCATTGGCGTTGGCTGTTTTGCATGCCGCTTTTGATTCTGCTTACCCTTCCGTATTATCGCAAATATTTGCAAGAGGATGAGAAAAAAGCAGGAAGTATGGATTGGATCGGCGGAGGTTTGTTGGCAGGGATGCTTGCATTGCTCCTGCTGGCGATTACAAAAGGGGAATGGCTTCTTCTAGTCGCTTGCGTGATCTTGCTCTTCTTATTCATCATACGAATTCACTTCACAAAAGAACCTTTTGTCCAGCCCCAAATTTTTCGCAACAAAGCCTATTCAATAGGGTTGAGCCTTGCCTTTTTTGTAACGGCTGCGGGTTATTCCCTTCCTTTTCTAAGCCCACAGCTATTGTTCCATCTTCATCACCTGCCACAAGAAGCGGTTGGCTTTGCTATGGTTCCGGCTGCAGTCTTGTCCGCCATTTTCGGAAGGAAAGGTGGTAAGCTGGCCGATGTAAAAGGAAATGCCTATCTTTTCTTCGTGGCATCTGGTTTACTAGGAAGTTGTTTTCTTCTCATGTCCTTGTTTACGGACATTTCACCTCTGCTGATTGTGCTGTTTTTGATCCTTGGTAACCTGGGGCAAACGTTTATGATGATTGCCCTCTCACATACCCTTTCTCGTACGCTTCCTCAAGAACAGATCGGGGTGGGTATGGGTTTTCTATCGATGATGAACTTTATTGCCGGGGCCGTATCCGCCGGAGTTTACAGCCGGGTCGTTGATCATGGAATGCAAGCGCAATGGCTTCCAATGCCCATGAATCCAGATACGTATGTATACAGCAACATCTATGTGGTGCTCCTGGTTATCCATGTAAGTATCTTGGTAGTTCATTACTTTCAATTTCGGGAAAGGACGATGAAACATGAATACACAGCCAACTAAAATGAAAGCAGCGGGATTCTATTCGTTTGGAGAACCGGTTGTTCTGGAACTGATCGAATTAGACATCCCACAGCCAGGTGCGGGGGAGGTACGGGTACGAGTCAAAGCAGCAGGTGTCCAGCCGGTTGATTGTGCGATTCGTACCGGTTGGACGCCACCAGGGGTGAGCATTACCTTGCCCCATGTGACAGGCGGTGAATTTGCCGGTGTCATCGATAAAATCGGAGAAGGTGTCACGAGCTTGGCGGTAGGCGATGAAGTCCTTGGGTTCCGAACACAATTCACATATGCAGAGTATCTGGTCGTACCCATAGATCAGATTGTTCGTAAGCCGGAAGCAATGCCTTGGGAGGTTGCGGGCGGTCTTTCCGGAGCTGGACAAACGGCCCATACCGCATTGGAAGAGCTGGGTGTTCGAAGAGGAGATACTTTCTTGGTAAACGGTGCAGCTGGCGGTGTAGGGACGGTAGCCGTGCAGATAGCCCGTGAGCGTGGAGCAACCGTCATCGGGACGGCTAGTGAGGCTAATCATGAATATTTGCGCGCCCTAGGTGCAATCCCCGTGATGTATGGAGAAGGGCTGATCGATCGGGTACGGGCCCTTGCTCCTAATGGTGTCGATGTTGCTTTGGATGCGGCTAGTGCCGATGGGCTTCGAGTGGCGGCGCAGCTGGTGTCGGATAAAAACCGAGTAGGGACGATTTTTGCTTTTGATCTGGTGCAAGAGCTGGGCGTCCGCTGGATCCGTAGTAATCGTTCCTCGGCGCGTCTCGCTGAGCTTGTAGCGTTGTACAACGACGGTAAGCTGCGTATTCATGTACGAAAAACATTTCCGCTTGATCAGGCAGCGGACGCTCATCGTGAAATCGAGACCGGACACGGTCGGGGCAAAGTAGTTTTAGTGATGGATTAAAAAGAAAAACCGCCTCCAAAAAGGAGACGGCCGTGTCGGGTTCAGTGCGATGGGGTGCTAACGATCATCATTTGCGGCGCATCTACCTCCAAAAGAGCTAGATCAAACCTTCCTGAGATCTTACAACAACCCTTCTGCGGTGAGACTTACGACATCCATGGCGCATCGCCTCCAAGAGTCGAAAAACCATTGATCAAGCTCACCGAACCCGACAACTGTAGAATAACCTTTCCTCGAAAATCTTATTCGTGAGCCGGACAAAGAGGCATTTTCGATTTGGACTTTTCATGATACATTTCCACATCCGCTTTTGTGATGATCTCCTCTACAGACAAGTCCATTTCGGATCGATAGTGAAACAGTCCATGACTGAAGGAGATGTGATAAGGCTTTTGTTGATCCGTACTTGTTTCTGCAAAAGCTCCCTGTAGCTTTGCACAGATTGCCTGGACTTCCACAAGTTGTTTGTGGAAAAACAAAATGATAAACTCATCCCCGCCATATCGGAAGAGCACATCCTCCTGCCCGATATGGCTTTCGATGATTTGACTAGCGGTTTGGATTAAATGATCGCCTTCGGTATGACCATAGGTGTCATTCACCGTTTTTAAATTGTTCACATCAATAAAGCACACAATAAACTCTAATGGCTCGGTTTTTCCCCGATTGAGTGTCTGCTGTAAAAATTCAATACCGCTCCTGCGGTTCATAACGCCTGTAAGCATATCCAGTGAGGCGCGCCGGGTTAATTCCGCCTCCATTTTTTTGAGCTCGGTAATATCGGTTAATCCCGTCAAGATACATTTTTCATTTGCATAGTCCACTAGTTCAAAATTAGCCATCATCCACCGAGTATGGTCAGGTGAGAGTGATTGTTCGATAATGAAGTTTTTGATCGGTTTGCTCTGATTCAGTTGAGCCAAAACGGATTGTTGCTCTTCTTGTGTGTGAAAAATGAAGTGCTCATCCAGCGTTAGTTCTTGTTCCCCGGACTGACTTGATTGAAAGTAATCTCGGGCACTTTGATTGGCAAACAGAATTTTTCCATCCGTTGCGCTTGACAGCAACAAGGGAAAAGGATTCATGTCAAATAGCTTTCGCAGGTTTTGCTCATTTTCTGTCAGCTTTTTCTGATCTAAGAATCGATGCAACCTATGGAAATAAAAGCTAAGTGATATCAGGAACGCACAAACGATAGCAATTGTTGTATTTATCTGACTGGATAGATAGGAGTAAAGATTCGTACTAAGTAGATTGAGACCAGTTAAGAAGACAGCATGGTTGATCAATAGGATAATCAGGAACCGCTCCGGTCGAATAGGAAAGACCGCTGCAACCGTAATGACAATCAGTATGTAGGCATCAATGTTGCCTGCTAATCGTTGACTGTTGAGGGAACCGAGTGCTCCCATGAAAATATATGTGAACAGATAAGAATCGATCAAGAAGGCAGCTTTTTTGGAAGCGAAAAAATTTGGTGAAAGGCCTTTCATTCTGTTGTAAAAAATGTAAAATGCGATGGATATTATAAGACCTACTATATGTATTCCAGCGAGCGTATAACGAAAGGGCCCAGGTACATTTTGATAAAAGAAGAAATCAGAATAGTAGTAATAGACATAAAGGAAGATGAGTGTAATCGAGCTCAGCTTCAACCGGTAAAACAGCAATTCATGGTTTTCCGCTTGAAAATCTCCCTGATCTACAAGTGTTCTTGCTTGATTGATTTTGCGTAATAGTGAAAACAAATGTATCCTATCCTTTATTAGGTAATATGGATTATTGTACCATAACATTTTTGTGGAAATGGTTAAATTTGTATGACTTATTTAATGGGTCAATTGAATGATTATTTTCCCCGCGCTTTTTTGTGCAAGAGTGGTGGATGGAAGTATGAAAAACCTTACGAAATTTTACATAGAAAAGCCTGCCTATGAATTTGAAACATTTGTTGATCCTTTGAATATAGGCAACTACTGGTTTTCGTCCAGCTCAGAAAGATGGGAACAAGGAAAAATTGTTACGTTGAAATATGAAGAGTACCAAGCTGAATTAAAAATCGAGATTTTGCAAGAAGATGAAAATGAGAAGATCATGTTCCGGTAGGGGGCAAATCATGGGGACTCTTGCAAAGCATTGTTTGTGACAGATACAAAGCCTACGCGCCGAATGCCCATCCCAGCAATCAGATGGTCTTTAAAACGACTCGCGAATCGGGGAAATATGCAAGCCAACGTTTACCCTCATCGCTTTCGCCATACCTATGCGTGCAAGCTATTGGACAACGGAGCACCTTTGGATTTCATACAAGGTATGCTAGGACATGAGAAAGCATCTACCACTCAAATATATGCTTAGCTTCAAGGAGCGCGGCGACGAGAGCTGTATCGTCGTTTCTTTTAACGTATAAATTACTCAAACTATAGTGGAATCGGCTATTAACCAAGTCGAATGTTCAAATTTATAGGGCAGATTACTAAGTTGAAACTCTAGAAGTATGACAACCATAACAGCCTATTCGGAAGTTTTCCGATCCTCTAGCAAGTGAATGATACGTTCGTTTTGACGAATCAACTGTCTCATTTTTATCTCAATAGACAGAACGGTTATCATAATTGTAATTACAATAGCAATGGTAGTAATAAGCAAAATCATCGGAACACCCCTTTTCCTTTTGTATCCATTTTATACCATCGCATTCGGGAGTTAATAGGAATTTTGTAAGGGGGCTGAAAGTGGCATTAAAATAAAATGTTTCATTATAATGACCAATGCAGTAAACACCTTGCTGAGCTAACGGAGCAGGCTTGTGGAAGACTTGATTTGGAGATAATTGATTTGTTTTGAATGCTTAAAGTAGTAGCGAGAGGCTTAGTTGTATAGAAAACAACATTATAATGGGGGACTTGGAGTTTTAAGTAGCTGGGCAAGTTAACGGAGGTATCTATATAAAGCAAAAAAACTTGACAGAGCCAATCTTGCCAAGTTTTAATCTTTATCTTTTTCTACATCAGCTCAGTTCATTATTTTAGGCACATAGACTAACTTGTCTTCTTAATTCACCACTGTATAATCTCATACCCTTATGGAACGCTCTTTATGAAGGTTGTTTGTAGCTGCTATCACATCGAACAGACTCCAAATTTGCTTTATAGTAAGGCTTCTTTTACAGCGGCGGGTTATGAAACCTTTGCCAAGGTGTCCAGGCAGCACCTGGATCGGTACTAACCTTCCACCGTGTGTGGATTTCCCCGGATTGATCTGCTACCCACAATTGCAGACGCCTGTCATTCAACGGTGCAGCAGCGAAGGCGACGGGGCGGCCAGGTGCGTTAAATCTCTCCCATCGACTCCAGTCCCAGTCACCTGTGCCAGTCTTCCAACGGGTTGACAGATGACCACCAAGTTGTAGACGCCACAATTGAGGCTGCCCGTTGGACAGATTAGCTGCCGTGATCTTGTCGTCTTCCCTCGTATCGTACCAAACACGCCACGACTCCCACGCCGAGTTGGGGTCACGAGTCTTCTTCCAAGTCGTCAACGCGTTTATTCCAGTGGTCACGATGAGTTGCGGTCGCCCGTCCTTCTGCAAGAATGCCGCGATCCGCCTAATGCGGTGGCCGCCAGGCGGAGTGAATTCTTGCCATGGTACCCATGCGGAGTCTTCGGCAGTAGTATTCTTCCAGGTGGTAAAGATAGCGAAATTATTCAGGGTGACGAAGACTTGGAGACGTCCGTCTGTGAGAGCAATAGCTGCTACGCTTGTCACACCAGCACGGCCCCAGAATAATTCCCATTGTGACCAGAGCGTACGTCTGATCTCCCAAAATGTATGTACGTTCGAATCGGTGTTTCCGATGACGAACGCTTGCAACAACCCACCCGATCGTGGAAACATACTACCGACTTTCACGCCCCCACCCGGAACTGACACCCGGCGCCATTGCGTCCAGTTGGAATTTGGGTCGTAGTGATTCAACTTATCGACCATCCAGAGGGTACCATCGTTCTTGCTGATAAGTACTGCTGGAGTGGGGCCGTACTGGGAATATCTATATGAAGCCATCATTCCGCTATACATATTAACTACCTCCTATGTTTGTTATACAAAACTGAATCAGAGGTTACTGCAATTGTTTATTACTACATGAAATGATTATGATTATCTCCTGAGCATTATTCAAAAAATGCGTATTACTATCGTGATTAAAGGGTTCAAAGAACCGAAACGAGTGTAGATTGTTTTAAATTTCTTTTAAAGTAATGGGTGTCGATAGCGGAGCAAGGGAGCGGCACTGGTTACCCGCGTCGTTGTTGCAATAATGGGCAGATTTGTACCAATAACCGTCTATACTGTGATGGGTTGTTAAATATGCTATGGAAATATTTTAAGGTGTTCATTTTTTATCTATAGTCGGCTGTAGTTCAAATGTATCCACTACTTTATTTTCTCTGAACAGCCTTTTTTTACTAACGAAGGCTTAACTATCTATAAATTTTTGAAAACTTGATTCATTTTAAGTTCACAAAAGTGGATTAAACTGCTGGAAAAGTGGTGATTGGGAGGATTGCGAAATGAATACTTTTTTACTGCGTTTTGTTCTTTACTTGTCTATATTCGTTTTGTTTGTAGGGGGAATTGGAGCATTTGGAGCGATACGTTCACGTGCTGATTGGATTTCGGTGCGAGACTTATCGGCGCCTTCTTGGCAAGGAGTAAAAATACCTGAATATAATCCAAATAAACCTACAGTGGCGGTTGTTTTAGGGAGTCCAATTACTGAGGTATTTGATTTTTTGGTCCCATATGAAATGTTTGCTATGACAGACGCCTATAATGTGTATGCAGTTGCTCCGGATAACAATGTTACATCGCTGACAGGCGGGCTAGATCTTTTTCCTCACCTTTCTTTCCAGGAAATGGATCGTTTACTTGGAAAAAGCCCTGATCTTATCGTGATACCTTACATGCCAATGGTGGACGAAGAGAAGTATCGCCCCGTCCGTGAATGGATACAAAAGCATGCGAAAACCCAGATTTTAAGCATTTGTTCAGGATCTAGGAATCTAGCTGATACCGGGTTATTAAACGGGAAAACTTCAACTATTCACTGGCGCATCGTGAATCAGGTGGAAGAGATATATCCTGATACGAACTGGGTGAGAGATCGACGGTTTGTTCAGGAAGGAAACATTACCGCCTCGGCTGGTCTTACGAGTGGAATCGATGCTGTACTCTATGTGATTTCGCAACAATTAGGAGAACAGATGGCTAAGAAAGTAGTGAAGGAAATGAACTACCCTTCATACCATTTCGTAAAGAATCCAAAGGTGGAGCCATATTATATCGATCAGACCGAAGCTGTTTATTATATGAATCTAGCGTTTCAGTTTAATAAGAAAAAAGTAGGAGTGCTGCTGTATGACGGTATGGAGGAAGCTGCATTGGCCTCGATATTTGATACTTATTCCCCTCTGGGAACGACCCAGGTTCTGCTCATTTCCAAATCACAAGAACCGATCGTAACAAAACATCACCTGAACCTGATTGCCAGATATCAAGTCTCCGAGGCTCCCGCTATTGAACGCTTGTTCGTTACCGGCACGCAGGCTTTGACATTATCGTCAAATGATATAAAGCAGTGGGACGAACATGACCATGCAGTGGAACCTGAATTCATCCATAGCGACAGACCAGACAGATTTGTGTTTGATGCAACACTTGAAGATTTAGCCAAGCAAGAGGACCTTCTTACTGCAAAATGGGCTGCCAAGCGACTTGAATATCGTGTAAACCACTTAAACCTAGAGGGCAATCCGTTTTCCTTAGAAGCCTTTATCACTCCGTTCATGCTTGGTTTGATCGCTTTGCTAATCGCCTTCTATGCGGATAGGTGGTTCCTTTCAATACGGAAATCACCGATTAGCCAATCGAACTCACGACAATGGTAAGTGCTTCCCTTACCAAACTCACCGGCACAAATGGCTTTTTCCTTTTTGGATAGCAGTATGCTAAGCTTTCATTATCAAAAAAATATGCAAAAAAGGTGGTGGTGCCCAATGACAACGAACAATAAACCCAATAGATTGGCCAAGGAGAAGTCACCGTATTTGCTTCAGCACGCTTACAATCCGGTCGACTGGTTCCCTTGGACAGATGAGGCCTTTGAAAAAGCGAAACGCGAAGATAAGCCCATCTTTTTATCTATTGGGTATAGCTGACGTTGGTATTCCATAAGTACATGCCATTGGTGCCACGTCATGGAGCGGGAATCATTCGAGGATGAGGGAGTAGCCGCGCTGCTCAATGAGCGTTTCGTGTCAATCAAAGTGGATCGGGAAGAAAGACCCGACGTCGATCATATTTATATGAGCGTATGTCAGGCGATGACGGGACAGGGTGGCTGGCCGCTGACGATCGCCATGACACCGGACAGCAAGCCGTTTTTTGCGGGTACATATTTTCCGAAAGAGACCAAATGGGGCAGAACCGGGCTCATAGATATTTTGAAACAGCTCTCTGCCGTATGGACTCATCAGCGCGATCGCATAGACAGTCGGGTGCAACATATCGTCGATACGATTACTCCTCATCTTTCACGCACCGCAGAGGGAACGCTGGGTAAAGAAACATTGGATGAAGCATTCAGCCTATTTTCGCGTGAATTCGACTCCCAATATGGGGGTTTTGGAGATGCGCCGAAGTTTCCCACGCCTCACAATTTGCTGATGCTATTACGCTACTGGAAGTTGACAGGCGAGAGCAAAGCTTTCGAGATGGTCGAAAAGACACTCGTCTCCATGCATTTAGGAGGCATCTACGATCATGTGGGAATGGGGTTTGCGAGATATTCGGTAGATCGGCAATGGCTCGTCCCGCATTTTGAAAAAATGCTCTATGACAACGCTTTGTTAAGCTATACCTATCTAGAAGCATATCAAGCTACTGGCGATGAACGCTATGCGTCAGTCGCCCGCGACATTTTCACATATGTCTTGCGTGATATGACTGATCCTGGTGGCGGCTTTTATTCGGCAGAAGATGCCGATTCGGAAGGGGAGGAAGGCAAGTTTTATGTCTGGACTCCTGAGGAAGTGGTGAGCGTCTTGGGAGAGGAGCTTGGGCAGCTATATTGCCATGTCTATGATATTACCTCTTCCGGAAACTTTGAAGGCCACAGCATACCGAATCTCATCCATCGCCCATGGGAGAAATTAGCCGCAGAGTTGAATCAGGATCAAGACCAAATACGTGTGAGGCTGGAAGAGGCGCGCAAAAAGTTGTTTGCTGCACGGGAACAACGCGTACATCCAGGGAAAGATGATAAAATACTGACCGCTTGGAACGGCTTGATGATCGCCGCTCTGGCAAAAGGTGCGCAAGTCTTGGAGGAGTCGTCCTATTTAGAAGCGGCCCAAAAAAGCGCAGCATTCATTCAAAAGCATCTGCGCAGGGAGGACGGGCGATTACTGGCCAGATATCGGGATGGTCATGCAGCGTATCCGGGTTATGTAGACGATTATGCTTTTTTGATCTGGGGACTGTTGGAAGTGTATGAGGCTTCCTTTGAAAAAGCGTATCTTGAGCTAGCTCAACTACTGCAAACGGATATGGATCGATTCTTTTGGGACGATGAGGATGGCGGCTACTTTTTTTATGGCTCCGATGCCGAGCAGCTATTTGCAAGACCAAAAGAAATATACGATGGTGCCACCCCGTCAGGCAACGGGGTCGCCGCTTACAATATGCTCAGGTTGTTTCATCTGACAGGAAAGACGGAGTATCAGGAAAAGGCAGAAACATTGCTGCGAGCCTTTGCGGGTAATTTTGAACATTATCCGGCTGGCTACAGCTTCTCCTTGCTTGCGCTGCAGTGGTTAACGGGACCTGCTCAGGAAATTGTCATTGTCGGAGAAAAAGACTCCGCACAAACGAAGGAATACCTTGCGTTGCTCTCCAAGACCTATCTGCCATTCACTACAGTGATTGTAAATGAACCTGCTGATACACTGGGTGACATGGCCCCGATCATTGCGGATAAGACGATGAAAAATGATCAGGTAACGGTGTACGTATGCAGGGATTTTGCTTGCCAAGCGCCGATCACTAACATTAAAGAATTGAAGCAAATCCTTTTAGCGGAATAAAATCAAGAAAGAAAAACTGTTCTTGTCCTTATGGATGTGGGCAGTTTTTTTCATTTTTCTAACACTGACAACCTTGTTGCTCGGACTGGAAGGCATGAGCATTTTATATGCTTTCATCGGGGAGCCGTTTTGCAATTGGATTAGGGGTGTCGTCTATCGTTGAAAGTGTAAAAAGAAGCTATGTCGGTGTGACCTCTTCTTCCGGACGAAGGGAGTAGAGTCAGTCAGTTCAACGAGTAAAGACAAAGCAGTTAGGAAAAAATACCTTCATTGATCGATGTAGGAGGGGACTCATTTGTTGGACCATCAGGAATTGGCGCCCCACGAGTCGCTGGAAATTCATGAAATCCTTAATTTCAAGACACTGTGCCTGGCAAAGTCCAAACTCATGCAAGGTCTGGTATTCGACCAAGATTTAAAAGCATTGATGCAAAAAGATGTTGAACAATCTATGCAGGCTATCGCTGAGCTTCAGGATGTCTATGGAAAAGCTCCTTTTCAAGCACCGGTACCGCAGAATCGTCCTACACCCATTATAGAGGGAAGGGAAGAATACCGATGAACAATGACTACCAAGACCCGATTAATTCCTTGCATGTACCCGAGCTGGCAGATACGACCTTTGCCATGGATTTTCTCATTCGTGCCAAGGAAGGGGTTCGAAATCTTGCGTTTGCGTTAACAGAAACGGCTTCACCAGAGGCTCGTGCGGTGTTGCGCAAACAACTCCGGCAAGCGATTGCGATGCATCAGGAGATTACGGAGCTGATGGTAAAGAAAAAATGGTTCCATCCGTATGAGTTGCAGGAACAGTATCAGTTGGACATGCTTTCCGCAAATAATACCGTTATCATCGGGAAAATGAATTTATTCCCAGGGGATACATCGAGAAAAGGGATGTTCGATCAGACACCTGATGAAGCGAATCAGGGAGGGACGCTTACATGAAGGCAGTCACCTACCAAGGCGTGAAAAACGTGGTCGTGAAAGAAGTGCCGGATCCGAAGATTGAGAAGCCGGACGATATGATAGTCAAGATCACCACTACCGCGATATGCGGGTCAGACCTTCATTTGATTCACGGGATGATTCCCAATCTTCAGGAGAATTATGTGATTGGTCACGAACCAATGGGCATCGTGGAGGAAGTAGGACCAGGAGTAACAAAGTTGAAAAAAGGGGACCGTGTCATTATTCCATTCACTATCGCTTGCGGTGAATGTTTTTATTGCAAGAATCACTTGGAAAGCCAGTGTGATCAATCGAATGAGAATGGCCAAGAAGGGGCTTACTTTGGTTATTCAGGAACAACGGGAGGATATGCCGGTGGTCAGGCGGAGTATTTGCGCGTTCCCTTCGCAAACTTCACGCATTTCAAGATTCCGGAAAACTGCGAAGTGCCGGATGAACAGCTATGTCTAATCTCGGATGCCATGTCAACAGCTTTCTGGTCAGTTGATAATGCGGGAGTGAAAAACGGGGATACGGTCATCGTCCTTGGATGCGGTCCCGTCGGGTTGCTCACGCAGAAGTTTTGCTGGCTGAAGGGAGCCAAACGCGTCATCGCCGTGGATTATGTGGATTATCGCCTACAGCATGCCAAAAAAACGAACCTCGTAGAGATCGTCAATTTTGAAAAAGAGCCTAACATTGGAAACCATCTGAAGGAGATCACGCACGGCGGTGCCGATGTGGTGATCGATGCTGTCGGGATGGATGGGAAGATGAGCGATCTGGAGTTTCTGGCGAGCGGAATGAAGCTTCAGGGAGGTACAATCAGTGCGCTGGTCATAGCGACGCAAGCTGTCCGTAAAGGTGGAACCATCCAGATTACTGGTGCATACGGGGGGAGATACAACGCGTTTCCTCTCGGCGACATCATGCAGCGCAATATCAACATTCGTTCCGGACAAGCCCCTGTCATTCACTACATGCCTCATATGTATGAGTTAATCACTTCCGGAAAAGTCAACCTCGGCGATATCATCACGCACGTATTGCCGCTTGACCAAGCCAAGCATGGTTACGAAGTGTTCGATACGAAAATGGAAAACTGTATTAAAGTCGTGCTGAAGCCATAAAAAGAATTGCAGAAGGGACGATACAGGATGGAGTATGCGTTGCATGAAACGCTGGAAGTACACGAAATTGCCGCGTTCAAAGCGCTATGTCTGACGAAAACTAAGACCATGCGTGCATTGGTCAGCGACGAGGAATTAAAACAACTGATGGAACTGGACGCCGAAATGTCGACCCGTCATATCGAGGAACTTAAAGAAATTCTGTCCAGAGCCAATCAATAGGAGGAAGGCATGAATTCCATAGTCGAATATTTAACCGGGATGGATACGTTAACTGATCAGGTGGTCGCGATGGATTTGTTGATTTCAGCAAAGAGCGGAGTCCGGAATTATGCCTTGGCTGTCACAGAATCCGTGACCCCGGAGATCAAGGAAACGCTTATCAGGCAGCTAGAAGAAGCGATTGACATGCATGAGCGGATCACTGCCTATATGATGGAGCGGGGATGGTATAAGCCGTGGGAAGTCCGTGAGCAGAGTCAGATGGATCTGCAAACCATGAACACGGCTTTAAACGCTCCCCTCATGTAAAAAGCTGGGTTCCGGGTTACTTCCTTCGCAACCTTGGGATGGGAAAATTCATCGAGACGCGAAGCATGGTTGCTAAGCCCAGGTAGCCAAACAGCGGGTAAAAGAACAAGAGAAGCTGGGAATAGCCGATCAGACAGAAGAGGAAGCTGACCAAAAACAAAATCAGATACAAGGTATGTTCCTGAACGGTAAAGATTTCACGCAATTGCTGGGTGATCCCGAAAATATTGGAGATCAATGTGGTGAAAATCTCTGCGTACAGAACGAGAACAAAAAACAATTGAAGCATTTGGTTCCACTCTTCCGTAATATACACCAGCGGTACATCCAACATATGAACATCATCCCAGTGGGTAAGCATGGCACCGTGGGCGATGATCAGCATAAAGCCGAGACCTGCACCACCCAAGAAAGCTGCACGTTTTAAAATGCGTACATCCTGTATATGCGAACCGATGGGGACAAGGACCGATTGGGCCATCGCCAGATTGAATGAGACATAAAGAATGGCTTTCCATATAAATCCAAAGGTATGGGGTTCATTCACTGGGATCGGATTGCTGACATCCCCCGTTGCAAGAATCAGGCAGGAAAATACCAGCATCATGGGAACAACGATGGCGTTCACCGCTAAAAGCTGATTTAACCCCTTCGATAGGACCATGAGAGACAAAACAATTGTCAAAATGACTCCTAACAAGTAGGGGATGCCAAATTTTTCGTCCAGCACCGAGCCGGAGCCTGCCAGCATCACGGTCGTTACACCCAAGAGCGTAATGAATACAAGCAGATTCACCACTCTGCCAATGATAGGGCCAAACATGGCATTGTTGAATGATTCATACGATTTTGACCCGATTTTGTGGGAATAGAGCATCATCTTGTAGCCGAGCCAAACAAATAAGCAGGTGGCCAGAAAGATCCCGATCGTGCCCCAATGTCCATGGGACGTAAAAAAAGCAAGGATTTCCTGTCCACTGGCAAAGCCTGCCCCTACGACCGTTCCAATGTAGGTGGCGGCAATTTGAATGCTTTTTCCCCATTTGCTCATATTCGACAATCCTTTCCAAAACAAGCTGGTACATATGTATGAGACAACCCATGCAAAAAAGAACGGACGGCGATAAATGCCGTCCATTTTTTTCCTCTTGATATCGATTTCTAGATCAGAAGCATGGCTACGACTGTGGTGACGACCAGGCCAATGATGACGGG
>DASQNU010000227.1:0-2801 GCA_035644815.1 Bathyarchaeia archaeon
GCAATCCTTTACAACCAACGTTCCGCTATCGAGTACGGACATCATCGGCATGCTTGATCAGAAGATCGATACTAACCAGGTAAAAAAGGTGGAGTACAAGGAAGCAGAAGGCAACAACATCTGGCTGACCTTTATCACCTCGATCATTCCGTTTGTTATCATCTTTATCCTGTTTTTCTTCCTGTTAAACCAGGCACAGGGTGGCGGCAGCCGGGTGATGAACTTCGGGAAGAGCAAAGCCAAGCTTTATAATGATGAGAAAAAGCGTGTTACCTTTGATGATGTGGCAGGTGCCGACGAAGAGAAAGCCGAACTGGTTGAGGTCGTCGAATTCCTGAAAGATCCGCGCAAATTCGCAGCGGTCGGTGCACGCATACCAAAAGGGGTTCTGCTTGTAGGGCCTCCAGGTACAGGTAAAACCTTGCTTGCCCGTGCGGTTGCGGGAGAAGCAGGCGTTCCATTCTTCAGCATTTCCGGTTCTGACTTTGTGGAGATGTTCGTCGGGGTCGGTGCATCCCGTGTTCGCGATTTGTTTGAAAATGCGAAGAAGAATGCACCGTGCATTATCTTTATCGACGAGATCGACGCAGTAGGTCGTCAGCGCGGCGCAGGATTGGGCGGCGGACATGACGAGCGTGAGCAAACGCTGAACCAATTGCTCGTAGAAATGGATGGCTTCGGTGCGAACGAAGGAATCATTATCGTGGCTGCGACTAACCGTCCTGACATTCTCGACCCGGCGCTGTTGCGTCCAGGCCGTTTTGACCGTCAGATCACGGTAGACCGTCCAGATGTAAAAGGTCGCGAAGCTGTATTGAAAGTACATGCGCGCAACAAACCGCTCAGCGATGATGTGAAGCTTGACGTAATCGCTCGTGGAACCACCGGGTTTACCGGAGCGGATTTGGAGAATCTGTTGAACGAAGCGGCGCTGTTAACCGCTCGTCGTAACAAAAAGCAGATTGGTGCCAATGAAATTGACGAGGCGATTGACCGGGTGATTGCAGGTCCGGCCAAAAAATCGCGCGTCGTAAGTGAAGATGAAAGACGTCTCGTGGCTTTCCACGAAGCTGGTCATACGATTGTCGGCTACCATTTGAAAAATGCCGACATGGTGCATAAAGTAACGATCATTCCTCGCGGCCAAGCGGGCGGTTACACCGTGATGCTGCCAAAAGAGGACCGCTACTTTGCAACGAAAACCGATTTGCTCGACAAAATCACCGGGTTGTTGGGTGGACGTGTAGCCGAGGAGATCGTACTCGGCGACATCAGTACTGGTGCTCACAATGACTTCCAACGTGCAACAGCAATTGCGCGCAGCATGATTACCGAATACGGGATGAGCAAGCTGGGTCCGATGCAATTCGGCCGTTCCCAAGGACAGGTGTTCCTGGGCCGTGATTTTGGTCATGAGCGCAACTACTCTGAGCAGATCGCTTATGAGATTGACCAGGAAATGCAAAATATTATCAACGAGTGCTATACACGATGCAAAGATCTCTTGACCACACACCGTGATCAATTGGATCTTATCGCAAATACACTCTTGCGTGTAGAAACGTTGGATGCGGAACAGATCAAAGAATTGATCGAAACCGGCAAAATGTCCAATGAACCGGATGCAAATAAAGAAGTTGTGGTGAATATCCAACCGAAAGCGGAAGGAGAAGTACCGCCACAAGAGGAAACGAAGGAATAAAGGAGCGCCACAGGTGCTCCTTTTTTTCGCAAACAAGACTGCCACAGAGCTGATGGAACCATCGTTTTTTATCAGATAGGGAGGGTGGATCGATATGAGTTTGTCGAAAATTCGCTTGGCCGCATTTGACATGGATGGCACGCTATTAAATCACGAATCACAGATGGCAGCGGTGACGAAGGAAGCCTGTAAACAGCTGCAGCAATCAGGATGTAAATTAGTGTTGGCAACAGGACGTACGTTTTCTTCTGCAAAGCTGCCGATTGACGAGTTTCCGTTTGACGGCTATGTATGCAGCAACGGAGCGACCATTCATGAAAGTGACGGAACATTGGTACATATGGTAGCGTTACCTGCAGAGATGTTAGTCAAGGCGATTCCTTTGATCCGTCAACATCATGTCTATTATGAGCTGCATGATGCTACTGGCACTCGATGGATGGTACAGGAAGATCGCGAGCATATCGAGGGGCTGATCAACCAGGATCTTCAGGTTGAAGGGGTTTCCTTGCGCCGGATGTCCTTTTATAAAATCTGCCGACCTGTCGACTATCAGGAGCTGGTACAATCGATCGCTTCAGGGAAAACTACGATGGTAAAGCTGTTTATCTGGCACCATGAAGAAGAGGTACTGAAGCAGATACGTGCAGAGCTGGCGCAGTGGGAAGACACCACGACCATTACTTCGTCGAGTGTCACGAACATTGAAATACTGGCTAAAGGTGTTTCCAAATGGAAAGGACTGCAGTATTTCTTGGCAAAATGGAGTCTTGGTGCAGAGGAAGCGGCTGCATTTGGTGATGCAGATAATGATATGGATATCCTTAGTCATGTCGGTCACCCGATTGCCATGGAGAATGCCCCTACGCATATCCAGCAGATCGCCAAATATATCGCGGGACATCATGATCAGGATGGGGTTGCCCAATTTATTTTCAACCACATGCTGCCAAAGGCAGACGCTTGAAAAATTGCGCAGTTTCTCCAAACTGTGTTGATTGACAAGGTAGATAGATGCGATTACAATTACCGTACAAAAACGGAAAAACATTGAGATTTTTTTCACAAACCGTCTTGGTGGATGCCATTACGTAGGAGG
>DASQNU010000228.1:0-55730 GCA_035644815.1 Bathyarchaeia archaeon
TCACCAAAAATGGGATGTAGTATTGTTTGGTATAGTAGGGGGGGTCTCATTGCTAACATATATAAAACAATTCGTCGGAATGTTCTTGCTTGTTATTTTTGTTTGTGGGGCACCATTAATGCTTTACACACAAAAGGAAGAGGTCGTGTTTGAGCCTGAGAGAGTCGTCAGTCGTGTCGTCTATCTGTTTGAGAAGTTTTCCGAGGGCTCGCTTGGCACGTATTATCTCGGAGTGAATGAACGGGAGATTTCCGAGGATATTTTGCCGTTCGCGATCAGCTCCTTTGAATTGCTTTTTGTAAGCATCCTGATTGCTGTCATTATCAGTATTCTTCTCGGTCTTTTTATGCATCGCAACCGCGTTGCACGAATCATCCAACGCCTGTTGGATATTGTTTCAATGGTACCGGACTTTATTTTAATTTTATTCTCCATGGTCCTAGCGATCAGTTTTTACAAGCTTACCAACATCCGTTTGATTACCTTGTCTCCAACCAGTGATGCAACGAACAACTGGTTTCCCACGATGGTGTTGGCTCTTGGTCCGACCATCTTCTTACTTAAGGTCGTTGTGCTCAAATATGCGGATATCGCCGGTGAAGATTATATCAAAACCGCTTTGGCGAAAGGGCTGAAAGTGCGGCATGTCCAGCTTCACCATGTCTATAAAAACATAAAGCCATTTCTGCTGGCAGATTTGAAAAAGGCCATCGCCATTACGGTGGCCAACCTGTTTATCGTGGAATATTCATTGAACGTCGTGGGACTGACCCGCTTTATCTTCACCAAAGGAGCGGGATATCAGTTTAACTCCTCGGTGATGGGCTTGATGGGCATCATATTGCTCTCCATCCTTGTGTACTTGCTGGTTCGCTTTTTCCTGTACTTGTTTGAACGTACAGTGATCTACAGGTAAGGAGCAGCCAATGCAGCTTGGTTTCATGAAGACAATGGTAAGAGAGGTACGAATCGATGAGAAGTCGCACAAATATATTTTTGTGGATCGGGAGCATCATGGTCAGCCTGCTGATCATCATTGCGGTCATCGGACCCGCAATCGCGCCATATCCGCTGGATTTTCAGGAGAAGGTACGCAATGAAGTCGTAAATGGAAAGAATGTGATCATCAAACCGCCTCTGCCGCCTTCCGAGTCACACCTGTTGGGAACGGATAAATGGGGCTATGATATGCTCACCAAGCTGCTGTATGGGGCGCGCTACACCGTATTTGTTACGATGGCGATCGCTTTGCTCCGGGTGATCCTGGGCACCGTGATTGGACTCTATCTCGGTATGCAGGATGCAGAAGCAAAGTGGTGGGTCTCGATTGAAAATGCGTGGAGCTACATCCCGATTTTTATCCCCGTCTATTTCCTTTTGGGCGGCATCAATGTGAATTCTGATTTGAGCACCAGCGCCCTTGTCGGTATTTTTATCGGAATGGTCACCATCCTGGGGATACCCAGCGTCGTATCTTCCATCCGGCAAAAAACGATGCAGATCAAGGACATGCAATACGTGCTGGCAGCTTCATCCCTGGGGGCTGGGCGCAATCAAATTGTCTTTCGCCATGTCTTGCCTCATCTGAAAGAGCAGATTGCTCTGGTGTTCGTCATGGAAATGATCGCGACCATGACCTTGATGGGCTTGCTTGGCATGTTTGACCAGTTTGTCGGCGGTACCGAAATGACCTTTGATCCGGTGCTGTATCACTCGATTACCAATGAATGGGCTGGTCTGTTAGGAAATTATCGCAGCTTTATCTACAGTTCATATCCGTGGATTTACATGGTGCCACTGCTCGCTTTTGTTTTTGCAATCACATCGTTTACTTTGCTGGCGAAAGGACTTCGTGACCGTTACCAGGGCACGTACCATCGCACGCCGTTTATTTAAGGAATGGGTAGGAACACATCGCCCATTTTTTGAATAGACTGTAAGGCAAAAGCCTAAAATCCCTACTCATCCGGCACCATCACCCACCCCCCTACATAGGATAAGGTGAGTGTTTGTAAAGGGCAATAAAAAACAGAGAGTATTAGTTGAAGGAGATATCCTCGATTAATACTCTTTTTGTTACGTCTGTAACAACTGACATTCGTTTGATTACAGCTGACACCAGCTGCTTTTTCTTTTCGGCGGAAGCGTGGGACCAAACATATCGTAAGTTATCTAACAACTTTGCGAGTTGATCGTCTGTGTACAATCTGTCGCTGCGAAAATGTTCAATCTTAGCGCGTAGTTCTTCTTCTTTTTCCTTGTCTTCAGCTAATCGTTCTTTCAGCTCGTCCATTTCGATCATGCCCTCTGCAAACATTGCCTGCCAACGTTTGCGTTTAACCGCAAGTCGTGCTAATTGAGATTCGAGATCCTTAATGTTTTTCTGGATCTTCTTCTGCTGCGACAAATCTTCTTTTGTTGAAGGCTTATTGAGTTGATTTTCAATAAATTCGAGGAAGGTAAGCTCCAGTTTTTCTTCGCGAACCATATTTGCATCACATTTACTAAACTTTGCGTTTTTGCAGAGGTAGTATTTGTTTCGTTTGTCACGATACTTATGGGTTTTTCCTACCATCTTGCGGCCGCACTTGGAGCAAAAAATAAGGCCAGTAAAGATATAATCAGACGCTAACTCTCGTGGATGTTTGAGCAGCCTGGTCTGCATAATGCTCTGAGCCATTTCAAATGTTTCTTTGCTTACGATTGGTTCGTAGACACCATCAATGATTACCCACTCATCCTCTGGTTTTACTTTGCCGCCTTCCTTTGCGTAATTCCAGCGCAACGCTCCGTAGTAGATATGATTCGTCAGGAAACGTTTGACGGTGATTTCTGCTATTAATGCACCATTTTTAGTCCTGTGACCCATCCCATTCAATTCCTCGGCAATGGTCCCTAGGCCACATCCTTGGATATAACGTTCATAAGCATATCTAACAGCATTAGCTTCCTTTTCGTTTACCTTTAATCCGCCATCCGGCAGGGGATCAAATCCAAAAGGAGCGACACCTCCAGGGCGTTTCAGTTCTTTAACCATTTGCTCTTTCCCGAACTTTACCCGTTCACCAAGGTTTTCGCGTTCCCATTGAGCTAGAGCAGCAACGAGTGTAATAAACAGGCGTCCCATTGCGGTTGTGGTTTCATATATCTCTGTGGCGCTCTTGAATTTTACATTGTACTTCTCAAACTCCTTGAGCAGGTTATAGAGGTCCAGAACCGACCTTGTAAGCCTGTCCAAACGATAGACAAGGACAACATCAATATGCCCCAGAGAAATGTCTTTAAGCATGCGCTGAAGCTCTGGACGGTCAGTGTTCTTTGCGCTCTCACCTTCATCAATGTAGTAATCGAATACATCCCAATCTTGAGACTGCACAAAAGAGGTCAGTTTCTCACGTTGAGCTGCAATCGAGAAACCTTCTTTTGCTTGCTCATCAGTGGATACGCGACCATATATAGCTACTCTCATGTATATCCTCCGTTACTTTTTTCTCCATTCAATTTCATAACCCATGACGTCGGCAATTTCTACGGCTTCTCTATAACGGAGAGTTCCCTTTGAGAGTTTATTGCTAAGATTTTGTACACTGTCATTTCTTCCGTGCTTTTCATTCAATGCTCTAACTACATCACTCATAGTCCAGCCGGATCTTGTAATGATTGATTTGATGTCGTCGCGGATGTTCATAATTTTCATCTCCTTTCTTAAAGGAGTATATCAATAAGTGAACAATTAAATCAAATAGTTTAAAATAGATTGACATTGTAAATCATTTGATTTAAAGTTAAACCATAAAGTTTAAATAAAGGAGTGATTGTCGATGATAGTCGATTAATGACGAACGATTTGTTGGATGTTTGGGGATAATTGTGATAAATTTCCAACATAAACATTGTTTCTTATTTTTGAAACTTATGTTTAATTGGAAACGTCTAGCATATAACGACAAATTGTGCCTAAGTATGACTTAAAAGTACGGAGATGGACGTACTTTTTCGGTAGAGTAGAAAAGATTCTTTCTACTCTTCTAATCGCCGCAACTCAGAGTCAGGGAGCCATTCATACAAATCATCAATCGAACACTCAAGATGAACAGCGAATCGTCTAGCAGTTCCAAGTGACATTGTTGTCCGTCCTGTCACATAGTCGTTCATCTGTTGCTTGGTCATCCCCATACGTTCGGCAAGAGTTACTTGACGCATTTTTCTCGCCCTAAGCAAACTCCGGAGTCTGCAGCGTCCGACTTTTTTAGTCATACGCCCTCCGTATATAGAATTCTAAACCTTATTTTACCACGACCCATTATAAAAGCGATGTTCAGAAATTGTATATGTCGGAGGTGTAATGTAATAATGAGTTACTCTTTAGGGAATTTGCTTTCTGAATCTTTGAAAAATAAAGGCATTAAACAGAGTCAATTTGCCGAAATCATTGGGGTAGATCCTTCGTTTCTTAGTAGGGTTTTACGCGGAGACAAGCCTATTCCTCTTGCCTCCTTGGATAAATCGATTTACATTCTTAATCTGGATGAGGATGAGTGCTACTCACTTTATCTTGAGGAGTGTTTTGCGCAAAGAAAAAAGGGTCTTAGCCTAATCACAAAGTACATCGTTCATTGTGTTGAGGAAGGTAAAAATGGTCATGCAGATAATGCGCTAGGCATGATATTAGAGACAGGAGGATTGCTTAGTGCGGTTTTCTCAGTAGGGGAAGAGTTGTTCCAGAAGGGTTTGAAACAAGAGTCCATACAATTTTTCCATGCCATTGTAACGCATGAAAATGATCGACGGTCTTCCTTGCTTGCCATGTCATATTACAGGATATTGCTTACTCACTACGAAACGAACTCGGACAAGAGTGAAGAGGCAGCACATAAACTCAGTGAATACCTAGACTATGTTCCTGACGATGAGATTTTGGAAGCTCATTATAAGGTAGTTTCGACATACAGGATAAAGCATAAATGGGAGTATGTTCTGGTTTATGGGAAAAAACTAGTCAGACTGGCTAAAGAAATGGATCGGTTAGATTATGTTGGAGACGCATTAATCAAAATGGCAATTGCTGCACGGGAGATGGGAAATTTAAAACTGGCACTCAAATATCATAAGATGTGTCTGGAGATTCCTATCGGGAACTATAGCAGGTGGGCGGAAGGCAACATCCTAATTACGTTAATTGCGTTTGAACAGAAAGATAAAGTAATTGAGTTATTTAATTTCTGCGAACGGAATAAGGATTTGGCATATGAGTATTTGGAGGTCCTGATTTCATCTGCGGTAAAGTACAATTTCTTTGATTTAGTCGAACGAATTTTCGTTGAATTCTCTGAGCAGATTGCATACCTGGAAAGCATCAAGGGGAAACATTCAATATATGATAGGCATCTAATTAACTTCACGCATGCAAAAGCCTTATATCACCTTAAGATTGGCAACCTTCTTTGGATCCAGGAAGCATTTTTAGCGGCGACAATGGCAATTAGAATAAAGCTGCACAAGCAAGCGTTGTCTAGTTTAAAACTCGTATTGGGGAATGCGGACAAGTCATCATCTCACTACAATAAGGCATTAAATTTAATTGACGAAATTGACTGTTGACATCACCTCGAACTATCTATATTATTTTCGCAGTTCAAAAAGGTGGTGTTGATATATGAAAAAAATCGCTGGTGTATTAGCAGTAATTTTTGTCGTAATGTCAATCGGGTCAGTGGTAAGTGCTGACGGTGGGGAACGACCTATCGCTCCTCGTGATGGCAGTATTTTTAAGCCGCTGGATGGTGGAGAACGGCCTTAAAAATTTGTAAAATTGACCTGTTTTGGCAAATGTAGCCAACAGGTCAATTTCTTTTATATTATACATAGAGACAATGTTGTAAGTTTTCCAATTAAATGGGATACTAAAATAACAGAACATAAGTTCGGTTTTCGGGGGGATAATATGACGACAGAACCACATGACAAAAAAGAAACGCTTCTCGGATCGCATTTATTCGGCAAGTTATTATGGGCTATGGAGTCGGAAGAACCCGAGGCATTAAAAATGCGTGAAGAATTAATAAATGCTCTTTCTCCAAAAAATAGGGAAAAATTAGAGGCCATCCTACAAAAGTAGGTGGCCTCTTTACTTATGTTTATTCAATATGTTGTACCATGCTTGGACTTCATCGTCTGTTAGGTCGTTTAAAATCAAATTAATGAGTTCTTTTCTTTTTTGCGAGACATTTGAGCCATCTATTAGTTCCTGGGTTTGATCATCTCCTTCGGAAATAAAACCAGCCAACTTCATTAATTCCTGATAGGAATAATCATATGCGATAGAAAGTTTGCGAAGTGTATCTGGGGTGGGACTAATTGGCCCTTTTGTTGCCCTGTTGTAATTAAGCTCAATGTCTCTAATATATGCGTGGCTCAGACCTGTTTTTTCGGCAACTTCTCGAAGAGTAAGCTTTTTTTCCTTCCTCAACTGTTCAAGTTTTATACTTAACTCATTTTGCATGAGTAGATCCCGCCTCATTGTTTATAGTCAACAAATCATTTTGTATTGTCTACAGTACACAGTGTAATATATGTACGACATTTTAGAAAGTGGAACGAACGTTCGTGTTTTAATTATGCTTCGTTATTTAATACATCCTGGAATTATAATAAAAATAATGCGTTGACAGCTTGTCGTATATATTTTACAATGACCGTAAAGTATATACGACAAGATAAGGAGGTGAATTCAAAGTGAAGTTAGTAAATAATCTGAAGGAACTGCGAAAAAGCGATGGACTCAATTTGACACAGGAAGAGTTGGCCTTTGTTGCTGGAATTGGAAGACAAAGAATGAACGAAATCGAAAATGGGGAGATTCCATCCGCGATTGTGATGCTTAAAATCGCTTGTTTCTTTGATAAAGACCCTCGTGAAATTTGGCGCACCGATTTTGTCGTATATACTTTACAAGATATTTTTACGAGGAGAGCGAATGCATTTACTGCTAAAAACGCAATTGTGGGAGGAGGAGAACAATGAGTCAAGCTGTCGCGCATAGCCTTTCTGTAGGGGAGGCGATTGAGTTGGGCAGAAAAAGAACCGGACCAAGCGATAAGGCATGGAAAGTGTTTAACTCCATCATTATCAGCGACATCTTACCTCTCATACTTATGGATGTTGAAAAGAACGGGTTTGAAGCAGTTAACGAAAGAGCCGAACGGTTAAAGGGAGGGGACCAAGACACTGATCAGAACAAAACAACTCGTGCAAGAAGGAAGGCTGCAAAACGTTAATCAGAAAGGGCTGTCGCCCTCGGTAAAGGATGGACAAGCTATGCAACGATTTGATCTGAAAAAGAGACCTGTTGGACGGCTAACAAGCACAGAACTTGCAACGCTTATACAAAAAGGCAGATCTGTAGGAGTTTGCAAGAGAGAGTGGAAACGCCGATGGGGAGTTGAATATCCCTTATACAAATCAAGTGAGGGAATCAAACCATTTGTAAAGGAGATGAAAGTATGAATCAACTGCAAATCATTGAGCACAAAGGACACAGAGTATTAACAACATCCCAACTTGCGGAGTCGTATGGTACTGATACTCAAACGTTGATCGTTAACTACAACCGAAACAAAAATCGGTATTCAGAAGGGAAACACTTCATTGAATTAAAAGGTGACGAGTTAAAGCATTTTAAAGCTTCATTACAAAATGATATGAACCTCAAGTTCGCTCCGGTAGTTCTGCTCTGGACTGAAAAAGGAGCATGGTTACACGCGAAATCGCTTAACACCGATGAAGCTTGGACTGCATACGAAATGTTGGTTGATGACTACTACAGAGTGAAAGAAGAAACGTTTAGTCTCAGCCCTGAAGTCAAAGCAATCTTCTTCCTGGACAAGAAAACACAAGAAATTGAAACTCGCGTTGAAAAGCTAGAAGGCAGCATGACCGTTGACTACGGACAGCAACTAGCATTGCAAAAGATTGCCAAAGCACAGATCCTCACGATTGTAGGCGGCAAGGAAACTCCTGCCTATCAGAGCAAAAGCCTTCGGGACAAGCTTTTCAGCTCCTTGTGGAACGACTATAAAGAATATTTCAACGTTGGATCTTACAAAGATACACCTGTAAAAGAATGCGATAAGGCAAAAGAGTACCTAAAGCGCTGGTCGCCACAAGGGAAATTGTTACGGGAAGTTGAGGAAGTAAACGGACAAATGTCTTTTGCCTAACTGAAAGGAGGTGAAACCATGATCGAAGTGAGTGTAGGGTTTGCATGCTGGGTTGAAAGCTTTCTTTTGCCACTTGATACCACATCAGAGAACCAGCATGTGAAAGTAGTTTTTCGTAATAATCGTCGTTTGCCAGTTGGTCATCGTGTTCGCGGGGATGTTTTGTAGTGATTTTAATATCTGATGGAGGTGCAAACATGAAGGTAAATGAGTTGCTTCAAGAACACTTGAAAGAAATTCCGAACGTGAATGCTGAAAGAAAGATGCTCAAGTTTGGTTCGGTCTTAATCCTGCCTGAGAATCGCAACAAATTCCAACAACATCTTGATCTGAAAGGAATACCTCACAAAGCAGATTTTGTCCCTCAAATCGAAGTGTACCTATTCCAAAGAGAGGATGAAGAAGCATGAATCTAATTGCGATCTTGTTGTTGATGCTCTTGGCTGCGGCTTCTGGATCGGTAATCACAGACGGCCAGATATTTAAGGGGTCGTTCATGTTAGGGACAATCATCTTCTTTGCAATGATTATTGTCTCAAAAGCTGAAAAAGGTGAAGAAACAAACACTGAAACAAATGCACAAACAAAATAACCTCCTACTGCAATAGGAGGATACAAAAACAAAAGTTCAAGGTAACGATACCACAGAAAAAACGGAAGGGCAAGTGTATGTCGGCATTAGATAGACTGGAACGTTTTTTGAAATCGCACAAACTGAAGGGCGGATGTGTATGCCAAACGATATTAAAGCCAATCAAGGCGAAATAGATTTTCTTGATTCAAACGGGGATCGATGGGTCACTTTCAACAATGGAACGCTCAAAATCACTGATTACCAGGATGGTGTCGGCGTGTTCTCCCATGACGATCTTACATGCCAACTTTCGCAAGAGATAGCGCTAAGAAACTGGGATGAAATCGAGCGGTTGCGGAACTTCTTGAACAAATTGGATTTTCCAAAGGGAGAGTCCTGCAATGGACAGATTTGAATTTGGCATGCCGGATCCACAAGTAGCAAGAGTAATTGACCATTGTGGAGATTGTGGAGGGGAGATATATGAAGGTCAGCTTGCTACGCGGCTAAACGGCAAGTTGTACTGCGAGGATCAGTGTCTGTTAAACGATTTAGGGGCTGAATCCATTACGGCTGGGGAGGAATAAGTATGTCAGGCAATCAACTGATGGCTATTCATCAGAACCTTGAAAAATTACTTGAAGCAAAGCGCGAAGCTATGCCAAAAAGCTTTAATAAAACGCGATTTTTGCAAAACTGCATGGCCGTTCTTCAAGAAACGAAAGACATCGAGTCATGCAATCCGGTAAGTGTCGCAAGGACAATGCTTAAAGGCGCTTTCTTGGGATTAGATTTTTTCAACAAAGAATGCTATGCCGTCGTTTACAAAGGGTCCGTTGAATTTCATACGGACTATAAAGGCGAAGTAAAACTGGCGAAAAAGTACAGCACCAAACCGGTTCGGGAGATCTATGCAAAGTTAGTGCGAGAAGGAGATGAGTTTAGCGAGGAAATCATCTCCGGAAATCAGACGATTCATTTTAAGCCCAAGCCATTTAACAACGGGGAAATCCTAGGAGCATTTGCCGTGGTGAATTATATGGACGGAACCATGGCATACGACACTATGAGCAAAGAAGAGATCGAAAAGATTAAAGAAAACTTTTCACGCAAATCCAATAAAACTGGTGAATATTCAAAAGCTTGGGTAGTTACACCTGGAGAAATGTACAAGAAAACCGTTTTACGTCGCTTATGCAAAAATATTGACCTTGATTTTGACACAATCGAACAACGACAAGCGTTTGATGACACAAGTGATTTTGATTTTTCCCAAGAATCAAAGCCGCAGCAACAAAGTCCTTTGAATGTCATTGATGTGGAAGTCACAGAAGTACAGACAGACATGAAAGAGGCTGTGGAGGAACACGAAAATGCAATTGAACAAGGATAACTATTACAGTCCTGAAGCTAACCTTCACTATATGTCTGTCAGCCAGTTCAAGGAGTTCGTACCCTCTTTTGGAGGGTGCGAAGCCAGAGCTATGGCAAGTTTATCCGGAGAGTATAAGAGGGCAAAGAATGACGCCTTTATTGAGGGGCATTACGTCCACTCCTGGAACGAAGGGACACTGGATGAATTCAAAGCGAATAATCCCGACTTGTATAGCAGACGTGGACCAACTGCTGGGCAATTAAAAGTGAATTTTCAGCACTGCAACAAAATGATCGAAGTCCTTGAAAAGAATCCCCTTGCAATGAAGGCGTTGGCCGGACGTAAAGAGGTAATTATGACTGCCGAGCTTTTCGGGATACCTTGGAAAATCATGATCGATAGCTATCAACCTGAAGTGGGGATATTCGCTGATTTGAAGGCGCTCAAAGAGATCGATGGTAAGTGGTGGAACAAAGATGCCCAATGTTACGAAAACTTTCTCGACCATTATGGGTACTCTGTTCAAATGGCTGTTTATGCAGAGGTCGAGAGAATTGTATCAAGTCGGAATGACTGGCTTTTCCCACATATGGTCATTGTTACCAAGCAAGATCCACCGGACCACGAGATCATTTATTTTGATTACGAAGCGATTGAACACAACTTATCGATAGTTGAGAGGCACATTGAGCGTGTGAAACTCGTTAAGTCAGGACAAGCTGCACCAATTCGGTGTGAAAAATGCGAGTATTGCCGCGAAACAAAAAAGGTGGATCGAATCAAACATTATTCGGAATTGGATTTGAACTAAAGGAGGGAAACACATGAACAGAGTTATCTTAATTGGCAACTTAACCAAAGATCCAGAATTGCGGTATACACCGAATGGAACCGCAGTAACCACTTTCACTTTAGCGATCAATCGACCACGGACAAATCAAGCTGGGGAACGAGAAGCAGACTTCATCGGGATTGTGGCATGGCAAAAACTCGCTGATCTCTGCGCAACTTACCTTCGCAAAGGTCGTAAAGCAGCGGTTGAAGGGCGATTGCAGACACGAAGTTACGAAAACAAGGAAGGGAAGAAAGTATTCGTAACTGAGGTGATTGCTGAAAATGTACAGTTCCTTGATGGAAAATTCGGTGCAGATGATCGAAACTCCGCTGAAAGTAGTGGAGATCCATTTGCCGGCGCTGGACAACCAATCAACATTTCAGATGATGACTTGCCATTTTAGTGGTGGTTCACATGAGCAAAACAGACAGATTAGACAAGCTGAACGCGGCAATTAAGGAGTTAGACCACAATAACCCGGCAGACATTTCCGAATTGATCATCTTGTACAACAAAGTTTTGTTTATCATCGGCGATCTTTGGGCGGACGCTGTACAGAATTACGGTGAAGCTTATGCAGAACGGAAAAGGCTTGGAGGAGAGATCAAAGCCTCACAATCTGGTACCACCGTCGAAAAGGAAGCTGCAGAGGACAAAGGAACATATATTGCCCGAATCGAGGAAGCGAAAGCCGAAGCATTGGTCACGAAATACAAGGCTCGCTATACAGCTACACAGGAAATGATTCAATCCCTCAAGGTGCGGTTAAAGATGCTTACAGGTCAGGGGGGATAGGGGATGTTCAGCTTCAATCCAGCGCCTAAACCTAACCACAAAAGGCGCATTCCTAAACGCAGAGAACGGGGCAGAATCAAGCCGGAAACTTATGCCAAGGTATTTGAACGGGATAAAGGTAAATGCGTGCTATGTGGGCGTATAGACGGCTTGGAAGCCCATCATGTGATATATCGATCCCAGCTAGGCAAAGGGACGGAGGACAATATCGTGATGCTTTGCTTTCAATGCCATCATCGTGCCCACACTGAGCCAAAAAAGTACAAGCCTAAACTCTTTGATTACTTGAAAAAGTTCTATCCAGGAGGAACGGACGATGAAAAATGGGAAAAAGCCGAGTTTGAAGGATCGGAAGAAGCTTGAAGCAAGCAAAATAAATCCAGATAAGTACTTCATCAGCAAGAAAAATGGGAATCAATGGTTATTGATTCATCGGGAAACAGGACGAACAAGAGAAGCCTATGTTTCTTAGGCTTCTCTGCAAAAGTCAATACTCTCCCATTCTATGATATTAACCGGACCTTGGAAGTATGACAGATCGGGGGTGAAAGAGTGGCGGAGAGAAGAATGATAAGCAAAAGCATTAGTGTATCGGAACGAGTAAATATGTTGCCCGATGTGTTCCACATGCTTTTGTTTACCTGGTTAGTACCACATGCGGATGATTTTGGTCGATTGTTCGGATCGCCGGCAAAGATTAAAGCGCTCGTGGTGCCGATGTTGGATAAAACAATTAAAGATGTTGAAGCAGCTCTAAAATCGCTTCATCAATCACAGCTTATTAATTGGTACGAAATAAACGGAGATAAGTACATCCAGATAGTTAATTTCGAACAGCATCAAGTGGGGTTGCACAAACGAACTAAATCGAAATTCCCTGCACCTCCCGACATTTCCGGGAATTTCTCGGAAGTTCCCACTGAAGAGAATAGAACTGAAGGGAATAGAACTGAAGAGAAGGGAAGAGAAGGGAAGGGAACTGAAGAGAAAGAACCAGCAGCAGAAAATCCCTATCAATTTTACCAAGTGAATTTTGGGATATTGGGGCCAGATGTAACAAAAGCCATTAATCAATGGCAAGAAGATTTCCCAAATGAGGTAATTGTTCATGCAATGAGACAAGCAATACAGAATAACAAGATCTTTTGGGGATACGCAAACAGCTGCCTGATGAATTGGTTCAAGCGAGGGGTGAAGACTTTAGATGACGTAAAAGCTTTGCAACTTGAATTCGAACGAGAAAAGGCAGCGAAGGGAGGACAAACAATTGCTGGCAGTCGACAAAATGCTGGAGGAAATCAAGGAAAGGGCGGAACAAGCCCGTTTGATGGTTTCAAAGCAACACGCAAGCCAGTTGAATACTCAACAGAAGGAGCAGACGACATGCTCTAAATGTAACGACCAAGAAGGGAAGCTAAATATCTGGTTTGAAGAGCGTGAGTTTACTAAATGGGTTAATGGTGAGCCGATCACAGAAAAACGCGAAGTAAAATGCGAATCCTGGACATGGTGCGAATGCCACTACCAGAAACGCGTGTTGAATGCCAGCCGGGTAACTGACGACTTCAAAGCAAAAGGATTCAAAAACTTCAGGGTAGATGGCCGACCTCCAGTCGTTAGAGAAATGGTCGAAATGGCAAAGCAATATGTCAGAGCATTTGAAGAAATACGAAGTCAGAGAAGAAACTCGATTGCAATGCTCGGTAATCCGGGAGTGGGAAAAACTCACGTTCTAATGGCAGCTTGCAACAACCTTATGGCTAAAGGGGTACCGGTTACCTACTTCCCGTGGGTTGAGACATGGAACGAGATAAAAGACGATTTTGATTTGCTTCATAAACGCGTGAATCTGCTGAAAGATTGTGAATTGCTTTTCATCGACGACTTATACAAGGGTCGACCGATGGATGAACACGGCAAAGGTGGACCGACTGCATTCCAACTGGAGCAACTATTTGCCATCGTGAATTACCGCTACATGGAGAAAAAGCCAATATTGCTTTCGTCAGAACGATCCTTTGAGCAAATCCTCAAGATCGATGAAGGGATTGGATCGCGGCTGTATCAGATGTGCAGAGACTATTCGATTGAGATACAGGGCAACCCGTTCGAATTGAATTACCGGTTGGCCGAGGGGGAATGAATATGGAATTGCAATATCTCGGAAAAACATGTGAGTTTGTTGACTTTGCTCGAAGTACAGTCTTGCCAGAAGAGTTTTTGGTGCTCCGCTGCGGTGACGAAATTCTGGTTGCGCCAACTCACGACTTATCCGGACTCAAATATGGGGGTGTTGATCTTGAAAAAGTCAAAAAACTTTATGAAAGCAAATTTTCAAGGCAAAAAGTACGATCCGAAAAGTTTAAAAATCGAGTCTTATGCAAAGCGTCCGGTTAAGACGGTATTCCGATACTGCTAACACGTCGCTAGACCGACAGAAAAGCCCAATTTAGCCACGATATGGAATGGTTCGACAAAGTGTAAGGGTTGAGTATAAACGCCCGTAAAAAGCGCCTTAGAATTTGCGAGGCAAATAAGCTGAAAAGAGCAGGTGAGGATATGAAAAGATTTGTCGGGATTGACCCGAGTACAAAGACGGGGTTGGCGATAATCGATGAGAATGGGAACTTGATTGACGCATTCGAAATAACTGCAAGTGGCAAGGATCCCGGGAGAATGGTAGATATCATTGCCCAAACGGTTGATAATGTGGAACCTGGTGATTTTGTAACGATTGAGGGCTTTGGGTTTGCATCACAAGCAGGATTCCTGCTCGGAGGCATCGGCTGGGGAATACGAATGGAGCTGTTTGACAGGGATATTGACTATCTCGAAGTTGCACCAGCTGCACTGAAAAAATTCGCCTCCGGTAAAGGGAATACGGACAAGGATGCACTTGCTGTAGAGATTTACAAGCGATGGGGATTTGAGCATAAGAGTGACAACGTTCGGGACGCCTATGTATTAGCGCAGATTGCCCGGGCGAATTACCTAAACCTAGATGTACCGGCATTTCAACAAGAAGTGATCGAGGCTATAACAAACCCGCCGGCAAAGAAAGCGAAGAAGAAAAAAGGCGCATAAAACAAAATCCACCAAAAAGGAGGACAGAGCATACATGAATAGTTCCAAAGTTAAAAAACAATCAAATCAAAGTTGGTTGGAATGGCAAAAGAAAGTAATCCGTGAAGAAATGAAGGGGTAAGCAATGAACTATGTTGAGCCAATACGCGACAAGGCAAAGATCAAGGCAATGAAAAAGGTGCTGAAACAGCAATCGCCCAGAGATCACTTCCTCTTCGTATTAGGCATCAACACTGGGTTGCGAATTTCCGATCTGCTCAAGTTGAGGGTATGCGATGTACGCGGGAAAACTCATATCCAAATTAAAGAGCAGAAGACAAGCAAGAAGAAGCATTTCAAAATCAACGAAAAGCTTCACAAGGCCATAGAACGCTATACAGACGGAATGAGGAACGATGACTTTCTATTCGCTTCGGAACAGTTCAAAAGGCCACTTACTCGGTCCCGGGCGTACCAGATTATCAGAGGAGCTGCACGACAAGTTGGGCTGAGCAACATCGGGACACACACTTGCAGGAAAACGTTCGGCTACCACTTTTACCAGCGAACGAAGGATGTAGCTACGCTACAGCAACTGTTCAATCATTCACATCCTTCGATCACACTCCGGTACATCGGGATCAACCAAGACATGATGGACCAAGCTGTAGACGATTTCAATCTATAAGGGTGTGGATCCATGACAGAACTAAGTGATAAGGCAAAAGAAGTATGCAAGGAACATTACACAAAGAAATGCGGTGTCTGTCCAATACGGAAACAATGCGTCGTTTCTGTCGGGTCCGGATATGAAAGTCATAACCGATGGTTGCAAGGCGTAAATGAGGCAGCGGAAAAGGTGGTTTAAACAAAATCTGCTAGATGGGGGCATTCACTTGAAAGGCGTGAGTTTTTCCCTAAATCAATACAACGAAGACGGATATGCCACAGACAACTGCGTACTTCTGCACATTGGCAACAACGTAATTTTGCGATTCGAGAATGTGATTGAATTACGTGGATTCCATCAGGACCTGGAAAAGGCAATCAGGGAAATTGAAGCAACTTATCACAAGATCTGAGGAGGATTTTCAATGTGGCCGTTTCGCAAGAATAAACCCCCGACGGAGAAGAAGGACAAATTCGAGATCATCGGCGTGACGATTGGTTTCGATCTTAAACCGCGATTGTGTTTTGCGGGAGGCAAGATCCTATACGGAAATGCTGATCAAATATTGTACCCACAGTATTTCCAAGATGGTGAATGGCCAACAGATCCAGTAACAAAAGAGAAGCTACCAATAGCAAAACTATGACTTTTCACAATCTGTATTGAGGAGAACGGAGGAAAAAACATGAACGGAACAACTATTCAAGTACAGGAAGTAACTGACTTAGATATTGCATTCGGCGGTCGGGCAATGGAGCTGCTGCCGGCATATGTGGATATTCCAGAAGCGTTCAAGGATGGCCGTACCAAGTGGAATGAACTCGTATCAGCTTGGTTTTTCTGCGGATTGAAGAATGCACAATGGAAGCCAAAGGATGGTATTGACCCGTCAAAAGCGATCCGTCATATCAAAGCATGCTTGAGCTCATTCGAACCGAAGCATGAGCATAAAGAGGCAGGCTGCGCGTACCTGTTAAGCCAGTGGTTTGATGATGTGACATACGAGCGGGCGAAGTGATTCACCACAACTAGCAATAAGGAAAACGGGAGGGTAAGACATGGCGCATTGGGTTGATACTTATCCGCACAAGGTATACGCCAGCGTTCTGCTGTTAGATGGGAAGATATACAACTATAAGATTGGTGAATATTACTGGCGTTTTCCAGGCGAAGTGAAAATGCGGTACTCCGATATCGACAAGCTCGATCGGATGACAGTGGAGCACACCTTCTTTGAAGTGAACAATGATATTGAGCATAACCGAGCATTTGATGTGTTGGCGCCTGAATGGTTCAAAAATTGGGAAGTGCATGAGAACCATGTAGGGGCGCCAGCGTATTGATTCGCCACAATAGTTATTGAGGAGAACGGGGTGACATACGTGGAGATACGCGAAGGAGAAGTATATAAGTTCCGAGGTCCGAAAGGCGAAATTATAGAACGAACTGTCTTGAAGATCGGAGAGCCAAGAAAAGACATGATGTGGATTAGGAAGCATGAAGATGGAAAAGAAGTGAACGTTTTGATCTACGTATTCGAGAAGTATTTCAGACAGTGCGGCGTGGCTTAACACAACGGTAATTGAGGCGAATGGGAGGGATTAGGTGTACGGAATCTATAGTGCCGTTTCAAGGAAATTTGTCTTTGGCATAAACGAGCCATCTAAGAGCAAAGCAAGAAAAGCTCTGTTTGATAAAGTCGGTTCTGATGCTTATAAATGGCGGTTTGAGGTTAGGAAGCTATCGAAATAATTTCGTGACAAACGGGGGTGTTTGGATGCTCAAAAAATTATATTTTACACTCGAAGAATATGAAAACTACATGAACGGTTCACTCGCAATTGGCTATTCAGAGAGTGAATTTGAATTTTTACGGATCATGGAATCGCATGGGATTGATTGCAAGCTAAAAGAGAGTCCGCTTAACCACATGACCAAGATTCCACAGTATCAAACGTTCCCGAGATTTGAGGGTACAGGCTACTATGTGCTTCGCGGTAAACAAATGGATAAATGGAGCAAGACACATATCAACCGATTGAAAAACAGATACGCCATTTAACTAAACAGTTTTTGTGAAGAACGGGGGTGCGACATGATCGGCAACGGCATGAGTTTATGGGATCAAATAAAGTTCGCTCTATGGGTCATGTTCAATACGCTAAAAGGCAAGGCGAAACGGTGATTCATCACAACTCACAATAAGGAAAACGGGGTGAAAATTAATGAAAGTTGTTTCATTCTCAATTAATCAACATGACAACGATGGCGAAATTTTCGATCATTGCATTTTGATTCACATAAATAATGACATGGTATTGCGTTTTGAAGATTTGGACGAGTTGTATCACTTTTGGCGAGATTTAGAAATCAACATAAAAGAAATTGATGAATCATTCCGAAAGGGGCAGCGATAACGTGACTGATCAACAGATCATCAAAACGCTAGCAAAGAAAGTCTTGGGGTGGAAGGAGATGGACAGCATTTTTTATGAGGATGCAGAATCTTTTCCGTCGTTCTACTTTATGAAAGAAACGGGAATATGCGGCGTATTAGATAGGGATGGAGACGGCTATTTTGATTACGAATGGAATCCACTCCAAAATATAGCCGATGCGTGGATGTTGGTGGAGAAGTTGAACGAAAACGGAATCTTTGTATCCATTCGTAATTTTGATCGCAATTGGATTTGTGAAATAGGAAGCATTAACCCAATTGCGGGAAATGCACCGACGGCGCAGGAAGCGGTATCCAAGGCAACTTATAAATGGGTCGTTTGACAAAACACACGATATGTAAAACGGGAGGGGTAAGGATGAAAAAGAGGCCAGTAATGTGGGCAATCGCCTTTAAATATCAGGAGGGTGCTTTCTATAATTTCGAAAAAGGTGAAGAGGATCTTGAACTATCCTTTAGCCACTTGGTTCCATCAAAAGACATGGCCGAGGATTTTATCGAGGATTACTTGGCGATTACGTATATTCCAGTGCCAGTAACAATTATCAGCTTCTCTAAAGATGCATTCGTTTACACATACGAGAAACCTTCTGAATGGCAGTGATTTCACAAAACATTACTTGTGGTGAACGGAGGGAACATGGTGGAGGAATGGAAGAAGTTTGCCGCTGGGTTTAATCCAACAAGATGGTGCGTGGGGCTGCAGATACACGATTGGCGTCAAAAGCGTGGGTACGGTGTCATCGAAGTAAATATCCTGCCACTCACATTTTACTTTCGATTCGGGAACGGTCTGAAAAAACTATACTGCCAATACTGTGAAAGTTACATTGGCGATGTTAATCCTAAAGAAAGCGAGTCTGTTTCTTGCATGGATTGTTATCGACATGACTGGCGGGACAGAATGGAAAGCAGAGCGAAAACGTTCGTTTGACATAATGGATAAAGAGGAAAACGGAGTGGGCGCGGCATGATCATAAATAGCGGTGATATTAAACTTTTTGTGAATGTTGGTACCGACGAGGAGCCCAAGTGGGAACAAATTGGCCAAGCGCAAAGTGCTTCAGTAGCGTATGAACAACAAGAGATGTCAGAGCCAATTAATCCGAAGTACGTACCAAAAGTGATTCGTTGGTAAATGGGAGGGGATCCGGATGAAGACCAAAACAACAATGGTTTTTACAAAGGAGCAAGCGGCGGAAGTCTTCGCGGAATACCTACGATCAAAAGGCTACAAAGTGGACGGGGTTTACTTTCAAATTGGAGATGCAGGCACAGAAATGCATCTGTATAAAGATCTGAAAAAGGTTGAATGTGAAGTGACGATAGACATTTAAACAAGGAGGGTTCAAATGGATCAACCAACCGGTAAGTTAACGCCAATCGAAAAACAAATGCTTCTGGAAGAAATTGAGAATGAGATGCCGTTTCAGATCAAACTCTTTACAGAAACATCCAAGGTATACAAAGCCAGGTTTGATTCGTTAGTAGCTGCAGGTTTTAGTCAGGAACAAGCTCTTGAAATTGTAAAAGCTAGAGGTTTGGGGTGATCAATCTTGAATGGTTGCCCGCAGTGCGGCAGAAAAGCCGATAGAAGCCGTAGGAATCGGACGCATATCACTTGCGCAGTGTGCCGGAAGAAGAGTAATGAGCAGATGAAACGACTGTACAGAGAGCGCAAAGATAAAGGTTTATGTGTAATGTGTGAGGCTCCTGCAGACGGACAATTCAGCCGTTGTGAACCATGCAGAGTAAAAAGAAAAATATCGGATCTACATCGAGAGAAAACTCATGAAGCGTGGGATAAAAAAGGGTTATGCATTCGGTGTGGAGAGCAGCGAGATGATCAATACAAAACCTGCAGCAGTTGCAGAGCCAAAAAACGCGGTAGACAAGCAAAATGCTCCTGATTGGAGGGTTATCATGATTGCTTATTTGAATAAGGACCAACGGGAAAATTACATTCTTCTTAATTTGCTCGATGAAACTTTAAAGGACCTAATCAAGGATAAAAACTTTCAGTTTGCTTCGAAGGATCTGAAATCAGCGAGAAGTTTTACAGAGCGAGCTTTCAACGCAATCGAATCTAACCTGGATAAAAATGAGTTGCAGAAAGTAGGGAAGCTAGCGCGGGTTTCAAGGATCTCAATTACACAGAGGACAAATCCTCAAACGGATGAGGTTGTGGTGCCAGTGTTTTACCTGGAGAACTTAGCGGAAAAGGTAATTGCCGGCCATTGCGTAGGATGCACCAGAGAAGATTGGCGTAATTGTGAGATCAAACGGGACCTTGAGGAAACGCATATTCCTGGAGTTGTAAAGGATTCAAGGCATGGTTGCAAATATAGTCAATAAAGGAGCGATTTGCATGGGTAATTGCTGCGGGAAGTGTTCAACGGAAGAACAAGGCGCTAAATCATTGTCATATCGAGCTTCAATAATCAATCGTCTTGATCAACAAACATTAAAGGGAATCCAGAAATATGGAGGTACGATTGACAAATCTGGACACCTAAAAAGCGCAGAAGAAGGGCTGGATTACCTGGCAGAAGAACTGACCGACGCCCTAGTTTATATCGAACATACAAAAATGAATATCAAATTGGATATCGAAAGGCTAGAGAAGGAAAACAAAAAGCTAAAGCACTTAATGCTGATTGCAATAGATGCATTAACTGATATTGCGGACATGGATGGACCAACCAACATTAGAGCAAAAGAAGCGTTAAATATGATGGGGTTGGAGTGAAAACGTTATGAAGGACCTACTAACTAGGATGATTTGGCTGGTGTTCATCCCTGTCGTTTGGATCGCATTTGCTCTAGCTGCTGCCTTGGCCATGTTAATTGCATTACCCTTACTATTCGTAATCTTAGTAATTGCCAAAACGGTTGAGTTATGTAATAGAGTCCCAAAAAGTACGCAGTAACGGAGGCGATAACTTGAGCGCGATGGAGAACTTTGACCGTATCTATAATGAATTAGTCACTGAGATACATCTCTTGGAAACAAGGATCGGTGATCTGACTACAGAAAGGCGTTTCCTGCTTCAGAGCATGCATGCGAATGCGCCAAAAGGTATGGGCGCGGTTGATTACTCAAGGGATCGTGTACAGTCAAATTTCGTTCCGTTTCCATTGGAGCGAATTGTGGAACGTATGAATCGAATTGATGTTGCTATCGAGCAGCTAGGAGAACAACTCAAGGAGAAGAGAGAAACACTGAAGAAACTGGACCTTATCTTGGCGCAAATGGAGGGGCTTGAATATAAAGTTGCTTTTATGCGGGACAACCTCCATATGAGACTAAGCGAAATTGCTGATAAGTTAGGTTACAGTCACGCTCACATCAAGAGGGTATCCAGTGGGATCCGAAAGATGCAACGGCACAGATTGAAAAAAGCGTAGTTTCTAGCAAAGATGCTACCACAATGCTACCGACAGTAACGAATAAATAGTGTAAACTTAATATAGTGAGGTTGGTGGGACAAGACCCTGCTGACCAAGAGGGATCGGGGTTATCCCGGTCGCCAAATGTAAAAAGCCATTCGGAATCTGAAACCGCATGTTAAGTGCGCCAGAGGATTACCGGGTGGCTTTTGTATGTATGGGGGTATCTATATTGCTGGAGAAATGGCAATGTCACAAGTGCGAAAAAGGCTTTCTGCTGATTGAGGAACAAGCAAAAGAAGTAGAAATACATTGTCCTTTCTGCGGCAATACAGAAGACGTGGAAGATGTAGCAGGTCAAGATCCTAATATCGATTACGAAGAAGAAATGGGATGTTTGTGGCCGGGATATAACGAATTCGATAAACTGGCTCACTATATGCAAAGCGGAAAAATCTCCAAAGAAGCTGGCATTGCCTATCTGAATGCGAGACTTCGAGGAGAAAAGCAATAGCAAAGCAGGAGAGTTGTTATTTATTAAGCAAAGGCGGTGAAACCATTGAGGACAATGCACAAATGGACTCCAGAAGAGGAAAAGCGGCTAATCGAGTTGCGTAAGACACACACCCAAAAGCTAACTGCAATGAAACTTACGGAAGAGTTTGGGTTTTATTGTACCGATGACATGGTGAAGAACCGCGAAGCAATGATAAAACAGCGCAAGCATTCTTTAAACGAAAAGCGGATCGAAGGTAAAGAGTCGATTGAAATAAACAGCGACGGCACCCAAAGCAGTGAAAAGCTTATTGAAATGTCTTTGGAGCAATCAAAAGATGTTGAATTTCTGCTGAGAGTACATGGTTACGATCCGGAAGTATGGGAACTTGTGTCTGCTCGGAATAACATTTGGAACTCGTACAGTAAGCAAGACGGAATACAGACCTTGTTCTCCAGTAAGATTGTAGTTCGTCCAAAAGATAGTGGGGCTTCAGCGATACCTCAGCTCATTGAGGCAATGAAATACATTAAACCGGTGATTGTTAAAACAAAAGCGGTGAATGTAATTGAAAGCCGGTTATTAGAGATGCCAATCTTCGATGCGCATTTCGGAATTTCGGATTATGAATACTACAAGCCCACTCAAATGACAATCTTGGACATTATCGGCTCAAGAGCATGGGAAGAAAACCTGTTTATCATCGGTCAAGATACGCTACACAACGATGACTTTAGGGGGCGCACCTCGAACGGGACTCAAATTGAAACGGTTGATATGGTGAAGGCGTGGAACGATTGCCGTATGTTCTATGAGCCACTGATCGAGAAGGCGTTACAGTTCTCCCGTTCAGTAAAGGTGATGTATTCAAAGGGCAATCATGATGAATCGATGAGCTGGGCTTTTGTTCAGTTTCTAAAAGCGAGATTTCCCCAGGTTACTTTCGATGACGAAATGCTCGAACGAAAGGTTCATACATTCGGACAGAATTTCATCGGAGTAACCCATGGCGATAAGGCAAGAAAGAATCTACATAACATCTTCCCTACTGAATTCCCACACGAGTGGAGCAAAGCAAAGAACCGCGAGATCCACATGGGCCATTATCACGTGGAGGATGGGAAGGACATTTTCGGGATGATGGTCAGAACGTTGGCTACCCGAAACAAAACGGATAAGTGGCACCGAGACAATGGCTTTGTAGGGGCACACAAGCGGTTTATGCTGTTTGAGTATAACGAAGAAGAGCTAAAGAGTATTCATTATGTGTAATTAAGCAAAGGGATTGTTGGCAAAGAAAAAACCACCTATGCGGTGGTTAAACGACTCTTCTGAGATGAGCGAGAAAACTAGTAAGATCTGCAATCTTATAACGAATGTTAGAAGTAACAGTCGTAAGATCAATTACTAAGTCTTCCCTATTCTCGATAGATACAGTTGCTTTAAATTTCGTTTTATCTAATTTGATCTCATCGGACGGATCGACGTCGTAAAGTTCAAATTCAGTATTTATTCCACGGACTTTACTGAGGGGAATCGTCTCCAACGATACTTCAAGAGCAGCGCGACTTAGGATTGGAGTACGGGCGATTTCAATTGTATTTTCAGTTAAGAAAATCAACGACACCATATCTGGGGTGTCTATTTCAATTGCTTCGTGGATTTCTGGATATACAACTCGAACAAACTCTACAAATTTAGCGTGAATCCAACCTGTTTTTGTTAAACGTTCAAGAGCCTCAACAGACATAATTTGATTCCTCCTTTTTGTGTAAATATTCTTTAGATGGATTCGATTTCCTTTAAGTGAGTGGGAATTATGACAAATTTCTTCAAATAGAAACAATCAGGTGGTGGTGAATATGTAATGGCTAGAGCAAGAGATCCAAACCGAGACAAAGCATTCGAGATATGGAAGCAGTCAAACGGAACGATAAAGTTAAAAGACATCGCTGATCAGCTTGGCATATCTGAAGGTACTGTACGAGGATGGAAGAACAAAGACAAATGGGACAGCCAATGGAACGGAACGCTCCGATCAACGGAACGGAACGCAACGAAGCAAAAGGAACGCTCCGCTAAAACGGAACGAAGAGAAGAGTCACAACAAGCTGCCGATTTAGACGATGATGGATTGACTGAAAAGCAAAGATTTTTTGTGAGCGAATACCTTCGAGACTTCAACGCAACCCGTGCAGCAATGGCTGTCGGTTATAGCAAGAAGACAGCTTACGCAAATGGATGGACACTCTTGAGAAATGTTGGAATTCAAGCGGAGATCAAACGGCAGAAGGAATTGAGAGCTGCTGAACTTGGCTTGGAGGTACAGCGAATCATTATGGAATATATGAAGATCGCATTTGCCGACATCTCAGATGTTCTTGATTTCGGAAGCAAGACGGTGCCGCTAATGGATAAGAAGGGCAATGTCGTTACCGATCCACACAACGGTGAAGCCATCACGATTAATGCAAACTATGTCGCATTGAGAGATAGCGACGAGATTGATACATCAGTGATTAGCGAAATCAAAGAGGGTAAAGACGGCGTAAGCGTTAAGCTTCACGATAAGATGAGAGCTCTGGAGAAGCTTGAAAAGTACGTTGACTTCATGACAGAAGAAGACCGGTTAAGGATGCAAAAGCTGAGAGGCGAAATAGCCATCATCGAGCAAAAAGCAAACCCAGAAGCCGACAAGCCGATTGAAATTATCATCAAACGCAAGGGTGATGCCTCATGAGTGAAAAAGAGGTAAACCCACACTTCGAGGATTTCCTTTTTGACTGGAATCAAAAGTTTCAGTTCCTTGTTGGCGGATACGGATCATCAAAAAGTTACCACGTCGCGTTGAAACTGATTTTGAAGCTACTGAAGGAAAAGCGAACTGCTCTTGTTGTTCGTGAAGTTTATGAAACAATGAGGGATTCGTGTTATTCGTTGCTTGAAGAGATCATCATCGACCTGGAACTGGACCACAAGATAAAGTGCAAGACCTCTCCAATGCAAATCAAGTTCCCAAATGGCAGCAAGATCATCTTTAAAGGAATGGATAAGCCTGCCAAGCTTAAATCAATCAACAATGTCTCGATTATATGGGTGGAAGAGTGTTCTGAAGTTAAATATGCAGGGTTTAAGGAGTTGATTGGACGTTTACGGCATCCAAGTTTGAAGCTGCATATGCTTCTGTCAACAAACCCCGTGAGCGAGGACAACTGGACATTCAAGCACTTCTTTAAAGACGATGAGAACAACCGGTTCATTCTTGATGATAATGAGTTGTACGAAAAACGTACTGTCGTAGTTGGGGACACCTATTACCACCACTCTACAGCAGACGATAACAAGTTTTTGCCATATTCGTATGTTGAGCAGTTAGAAGAGCTGAAAGAGTACGATCCTGACCTTTACCGAATAGCTCGGAAAGGTCATTTTGGCGTTAATGGGACGAAGGTTCTGCCTCAATTCCAGGTATGGAAACATGATGAGGTTATGACCGCAATTGATCAAATCAAAACGCCAATTAGACGCAATGGTATGGACTTTGGTTTTGAGCAATCTTATAACGCTTTGGTTCGGTTGGCCATCGATCATGACAACAAGATCCTCTATATCTATTGGGAGTATTACAAAAACAAGACAACCGATGATATCACAGCAGAAGAGATTGCGGAGTTTAAGAAAACGCATGAATTGATAAAAGCGGACAGCGCGGAGCCAAAGACCATCCAGTATTTCAGGCAGAAAGGCTTTAATATGAAAGCCGCAAAAAAGTTTCAAGGTTCACGATTGCAGTACACAAGGAAAGTGAAGCGATTCAAAAAGATCATATGCTCTGATCAATGTAAAAACGTAATACGCGAGTTGAAGAACCTGACATATGCAACAGATAAAAACGGGAACGTCATACCGGATGAATTTAACATAGATCCACATACATTCTCAGCGATTTGGTATGCACTTGATGATTACGAGGTTGCAGACCTGAAGGGTGGATCTGTATGGTTCCCGGACGAAAGGAGGTAAAAGCATGGGATTCCTAGACATAAACATTTTCGATACGAACCAGCAGGAACATATCGATAGCATCATTCTCAAAGGCAGTCTATCTGCAATGAGCATTGAGCAGATCATGAACCTAGAAATAAGCGAGTGGCAACAGTCGAAGAAACGCGAGTGGATGCTCATAGGCGAAAGATATTACCGCAATAAAACGGACATTTTGAAAAGTGAGCGTAAAGCGATCGGGGCAAGTGGAGCGAGAGAACCCGTATCCAACCTCGCCAATAATAAACTTGCAAATGCTTTTACTCGTAAGCTGGTCGATCAGAAGGTCGGATATTTGCTGGGCAAACCTTTGAGTGTTCAAACAGACAACGATGAATACGCGGAGCATCTTAACCAGTTCTTCGATAAGGCCATGATGCGCAGACTCCAGTCAATTGGCAAAGAGGCAATTAACAAAGGGATTGCCTGGATGCACGTTTATTACGACGAGAATGGCGCTTTAAGTTTCAAGAAGATGCGAAGTGAGGAGATTATCCCGCTTTGGAGAGATGACGCTCATACGATCCTAGATGCAATTATCCGCGTTTATAATGTGGTGGTGTTTGAAGGTACTCAACGCAAAACAGTAACCAAGTTTGAGTGGTGGGACACAAAAGGAGTAAGACGGTATGAGAACAGTGCGGCAGGTATCGTGCCAGATGTTGAGCTGGGCGATTACGAGCCACACTTTTTTGTTGTCTCCGGGGAAACGAAACAGGGGTACAACTGGCAGCAGATCCCGTTTATTCCGTTCAAGTACAACGAAGAGGAACAACCGCTCATCGAGTTGATTAAGTCCCTCGTTGATGATTACGACAGGAATAAAAGCGGCAACAGCAACAACCTTGAGGACTTGCCAAACAGCATTTATGTGGTTAAGAACTACGACGGAACGAGTGCCAGTGAGTTCCGCAAGAACATTTCCACATACAGAGTGGCCTTTGTATCAGATGATGGAGGTCTTGATTCAGTGGGGATCGAGATTGATACAGAAGCATACAAGACCCACATGGAGATGACGCGTAAAGACATTTACGAGTTTGGGCGGGGAGTAGACACTCAAGCTGAAAACTTCGGAGGGGATAAATCAGGGGTTGCCTTACGCTTCCTATATGCTGATCTTGACATGGACTGCAGCATGATGGAGACAGAGTTCCAAGCCTCATTGGAGCAACTGCGTTGGTTCATCGATACCCATCTGTTCAACACAACTAAAGTTGATTACAGCCAAGAGACAGTCGAGTTCATCTTTAATCGCGACATGATTATCAATGAGTCTCAGGTTATCGAGGACATCAAAAACAGTGTCGGCATTCTGTCTGACGAAACACTGATTGCTAATCACCCATACGTTTCGAATGCTCAAGAGGAAATCGAACGTATTCAGAAGCAACGGGACAGGGACGTACAGGAGATTGACACTTACAGCAGGTTAAGTGGAGAAAACAATATTGATGGGCAGAAAGATCCGGAAGAGGATGAAGGCAATCAAAATCGGAGTTGATGATAAGTGAAGTCTGCTGAATACTGGGCGAAGCGATCAGAACAACTCCACAACGAACAGTTTGCCAAGACTGACAAATATATGGCCACAATACTAAAACGCGAATACAACCGCGCTACGGCCTCTATACAGCGTGATATCGAGTCGTTTTACCAGCGGTTCGCTATCAACAATGAAATCAACCTTGCGGACGCTCGGAAGCTCTTGAACAGCAATGAGCTTAGAGAGTTCAGGATGAGTCTTGAACGATTCACCAAGCTTGCAAAGAACAATCCGGACGGACGTTATACGAAGATCCTCAATAACGTTTACTACAAAGTGCGAGTTACCCGGCTCCAAGCATTAATCATCCAGGTTGAAGCAGCCATCCAGGATGTGAACATGAACCAAAACGAGCAAATGACTGACCTACTCAGTGACATTTACTCAGATACTTATTACCGGACCATTTATGAGATTCAGAAGGGTTTGGGAATGGGTACATCATTCGCAAAGGTCGGGGATGTTCAAAAGGTCGTTAAGCAGCCATGGCTAGAGGAAAACTTCTCTCAGCGGATCTGGAAAGACAACTCCAAACTAGTCCAGCAGCTCCAAACTCAGCTTACTCAATCCATCATACGAGGCGACAGTATCAACTTTATGTCCAGAGTCATCGCAGACCGAATGGGAGTGGGTTATAGGACGGCTCAACGGTTAGTTAGGACAGAAGCTAGTCACATCCAAAACGAAGCTTCATTTAGTGCCTACAGAGCGTCAGGAGTTGTGCAGGAATATGAGTTCTTGGCAACGTTGGATAAGCGGACAAGCTCGATATGCCGATCAATGGACAACAAGGTTTTTACTCTTGCTGAGAAAGAGATTGGCGTGAACTTCCCGCCTCTCCATAGTAATTGCCGGTCAACAACGGTGCCGTACTTTGGTGATGAAATTAACCCGGGGGAACGGATTGCGAAGGATTCAAAAGGCTCGTATTTGGTACCGGGGAACATTTCGTATCAAGAATGGTTTGATAAATATGCAGATGGGCTGTGAATGAGACTTTCACGGCCCTTTCTTATGCCCTCTTTAAAGGTTCGGGGTAAAACTGAACGCATTCCGAATGATGGCGGGTTACCATCCAAAAAACCTAATCGGGAGAGTGTTGATATATGGACTTGAAAGAGTTGTTAGGCGAAGAGTTGTATAAGCAGGTAACTGAGAAGGCTGGAGAACACAAGATTGCTGTTGTATCTGATGGATCGTGGTTCCCAAAAACAAAGTTTGATGAAGTTAATGAGACTAAGAAGTCGTTGGAAACCACCCTGAAGGAACGCGACAAACAACTTGAAGATCTGAAAAAGTCAGTTGGAGACAACAAAACACTTCAAGAACAAATTGAACAGCTTCAAAATGACAACAAAGCAGTAAAAGAGAAGTACGAAGCGGATTTGAAAGAAATGCGCACCAACTCAGCGTTGAAAATGGCGTTGTCCGGTAAAGTGCATGATCCTGATCTTGTGCTTGGACTTCTCGACAAAGCAAAGATTGAGTTGGACGATGCCGGGAATGTAAAGGCTGGGTTCGACGACCAAATCAAAGCCCTGCAAGAGAGCAAGGCTTTTTTGTTTGTGCCAGAAAAGAAGGAGACAGGCTTCCAATTCCGTGGAACAAAACCTGCGGAGGGCACCGGTGGAGAAGGAAGCGAAACTCAACCAAACATTGGGAAGCAACTTGCGGCACAAAACAAACAATCGGGCGAAGCGATGGTACAAGCCCAAGCAAACTACTTCAAATAAACGGAGGGTTAGACAATGAGTAAATTTGTGGAGACACAATACACAACGCCAAAGCAAATTTTGAAGTTCCCTGATCATTATGTGGCGGTAGCTGTAACGGTTGACAACACTGGTGTTGTAGCAAATGCGGACGGAAAGAAAATCGTGCCAGCAGGGACCATCCTTGGGGGTGGATTCTTGGCAGATGATACGAAAAAAGCGGTAGCTGCAAACGATGCAACAGCAGAAGGGGTGCTGTTCAACGACACTGATGTTACACACGGGCCAGCTCCTGGAGCTGCAATTATTCATGGTTTTATTGCTACAGGCAAGCTTCCTGCGGCTCCATCTGCGGAAGCAGTGACGGCACTCAAACAAATCACATTTGTAAAGTAAAGGAGAGATATAAATGCCTACAATCTACGATCTTATTAATGCACGTAGCATCGCAACTTATTATGAGGAAAACGGATCAAATAAGATTCCTTACTTGGGGGAGACGCTTTTCCCAACTCGCAAACAACTGGGTCTTGATCTGTCTTGGATCAAAGGATTTAACGGTCTGCCGGTATCTTTGAAACCATCTGAATTTGACGCGAAAGCAACATTACGTGATCGGATCGGTTTAAATAAAGTTGATACCGAAATGCCTTTCTTCCGTGAAGCTATGCGAGTGGGCGAAAAAGAACGTCAAGAGCTTTTGCGCTTGATGGATTCAACCAACAGTCAGTACCTTATGCCAGTGATTAATCGCATTTACGACGACGCAACAAATCTTGTAAATGGTGCTCGGGTCATTTCCGAGCGCATGATCATGCAGCTATTGTCAACTGGTAAAATCGCAATTTCTGCAAATCGAGTTGCATATGAGTATGACTACAAGATGCCGGCAGCACATAAAGGAACACTGACAGGGACTGATCAGTGGAGTGATCCTAACTCCAATCCTGTCGATGATATTCGTACTTGGCAGGATCTGATTGAGGATGACACAGGCGTTCGTCCATCAAGAGCGATCTGCACCCGCAAGACGTGGAACTACCTGATTGCAAACAACAAAATCCGCTTGGACATGAATCCTGCCGGTGGTCAAAATGTAATCCTGACAGACGCCATGCTTCATCAATATTTCGCGACCAAATTGGGAATTTCCGTAGCAGTTTACAATAAGAAATTCGCGCTGGAAGTGGGCGGTTCTGCCCATTTGTTCTATCCTGATGATCACTTCACGCTGATTCCAGATGGCAATCTTGGGAATCTGTACTATGGTACCACTCCAGAGGAAGCAGACTTAATGAGTGGAGGTACGTCTGCGGAGGTTCAAATTGTAAACACAGGGGTAGCCATCACTACGATTAAAGAGTCGCACCCTGTAAATGTGGAAACAATCGTCAGTCAAATTGTGATGCCGAGTTTCGAGACAATCGATACCATCTTTATTGCGAAAGTTGCAGGGAACTAGGGAGAGGTTTAACGCCTCTCCTATTTTTCTAGGAGGTTAATAAACAAATGAATGAAAATAAATCTCTTGATGATATGAGCGTAGAAGAGGTATTGGAAATGGTAGAAAGTGGTGCGTGTACTGCTGCAGAAGCGCTTGAACTTGAGAAACAAGGGAAGAACCGCAAAACGCTGGTAAATGCATTAGAAAAGCTGGTTGTTGATTCTGGTGGTGAGTCTGCAACAGATGGGTTAAAAGAAAGTAAAGCTAAAGTAACACTCCTTAAATACGTTAAGTACAAAGGGATATGGTACAACATTGGACAAGAGATCGAGGTCGAGGAAAAAGACCTTCAATCTTTCGCAAAAGCCGGAATCATCGAGGTGTGATGAGATGTGACCCAGGAACAAGAGGTTTTGCAGGTTACAAAATTACGTCTTGGACTTACTGATGAAACAAAAGATGCGCTGATCAACTCTTATATTTTGGAAATTGGTTGGCGCATTAAACATTACTGTAACATCTCTTCTATTCCGGATGATTTGATATTCGTGTGGGCATCAATGGTCCTTGATGCTGTTCATGTGGATCTCCCGAATGTGGATGAAATTGCAGACAGCGTTGGCGGTGGTGGGGCAAACGTGAAGGTGGGCGATACCTCCGTTTCTGGTGGAAGTGGTTCAGGTGGAGGGTTGTCGAATACAGCCAAGTCAGCTATCGATCAAGTGGTATTCAATTACCGAATGGACCTGCATCGTTACCGGAAATTGAGGTGGTAACATGGGGCTGATCAATTACAAACGTCATAGAAGACAAATTGAAAAGTTGTACGAGGACACATGTACGATCTACCGTTTTGGGGATACGACTGATCCAGACACCTCAGAAACAGTCCAAAAGCCAATGCCTGTTTATGAAGCTCAATCCTGCCGTATCTCGCAAAAATCACTTGCTACAAACGGTCAAACCGAGGCACAGAATGATATACAGTACGAAACCAAACTGTTTATCGCGCCTGAGCTGGAGATCTTTCAAGGCGACATGATTCAGGTCACTAGGGGCGGCGTAACGAGAAAGTACACTGCAGGAGAACCTTTCCCATATCCTACGCACCAAGAAATATCCATTCAGCGTAAGGAGTGGGCTTGATGGCCAAGTGGGGTAAGTTTGATTTTAGCGACTTCGAAAAGATCACACAGGCTTTTCAGAAGTCGTTGGATGAAAGGGCAATTGATCGTTTTCTCCGCGATTTCCTAATGGAAATGGCAATGAGAGCGATGAGGAAGGTTAAGAAACGAACGCCGGTCGGGGAGACGGGGGAACTGCGGAGAAATTGGCAGATTGGAAGTATCGTAAAACGCGGCGATTCCTATCAGGTCGAGTTGTTCAACAATACCCATTATGCTTCGTTCGTTGAATACGGACACAGAACGGGTAAAGACCTGACGAAATGGGTAGAAGGCCGATTTATGCTTACCATTTCCATGCAAGAAATTGAACGAGAGCTTCCCAAATATCTCGACCGACGAATGGCTGAACTGCTGGACAATATCATGAACGGCAGACCGCCACGGAAGGAGTGATACTATGCAGCAAGTCACTTTCCAAGATGTGCGGACCGGCATATTCAAAGCGTTATCTCAAGCGTTTCCTGAAGTTAAAAGGTACGGTGAAGAAATCAAGGAGGGATTGACCCCACCTTGTTTTTTTGTTGCCTTTTTAGAGCCTTCACATGCTCAGGAATTAGGCAGGAGATACATGCGTGAAATGCCTTTCGATGTGCATTATTTCGCTGAAACAAACAAGGACCTGATTACCATGGCGGAGCAGCTGACTGGAGTTCTGGAAATTGTCCAGGTTGGGGAGCGCCCAATCAGAGGTGTAAATATCTCATGGGAAATCGTTGATGATGTCCTGCACTTTTTTATCACATACCGCATGCAGGTGTGGAAGCAAAAACCTACTGATCCAAGCATGCAGACTCTTGATGTAGAGGAGGCAATCAAATCATGAGTGAAAAAGAAGTGGCTCAAAAGGAGCCTACATTCACAAAAGCACAGTTTTTGTCTTCAAAACAGTTCACACCAATGGAAAAAGACTTCCTAAGAACAGTCCTTGAGGATGGCAAAACATATACGCTGGCACAAGCACGTAAAGAGCTTGAAAAAGCGCTGGCAAGAGAGGTGAAGTAAATTGACTGGAGGAACATGGGTAACTCAGAACAAGGTGCGTCCTGGCGTTTATATCAACTTTAAGAGTGCGCGGAGAGCAATTGGCACTCTGGGAGAACGAGGGATCACAAGTCTGCCGCTGCAACTTTCTTGGGGGCCATCTAAACAGATTATCTCGTTGGAGGCTGGAGATGACACAACAGAATTGCTTGGTTATCCTCTGACCGATCCGAAAATGCTACTCATCAAGGAAGCGATGAAACGAGCAAAAACTATCTTGCTTTATCGCTTAAATACTGGAGTCAAAGCAACTGCCACAGTTGCTCCACTCACTATCACAGCAAAATATGGCGGTGTGCGAGGAAACGATATCACGGTGTCAGTTGCAACCAACATTGACGACAATACCAAGTTTGATGTAAAAACGTTCGTCTCAGGCGAAGAGGTGGACAGTCAAACAGTGGCAACAATTGCAGAATTGCAGGCTAATGATTGGGTAGTGTTTAGCGGAACAGGGGCACCTGCAGCTACCGCTGGGGTTCCACTTACTGGTGGCGATGATGGAACTGTAACCGCACAGGACCATGCAGACTACCAAGCTGCAATTGAGGTTGAGGAATTCAATACAATCGGACTGACAGTAACGGATACATCCCTCAAAGAAGTATATGTGTCTTTCATCAAACGTCAACGTGACGATGAGGGTAAAAAGGTTCAACTTGTATTGGAGAACTATCCTGCTGCGGATTTTGAAGGGGTAATCAGCGTTAAAAATGGCGTGGTACTTGCCGAGGGTACGACTTTAACCCCGGCTCAGTCCGTTCCGTGGGTAGCTGCTGCAACAGCTGCTGCAGAAGTAAACGAATCACTAACCTATGATGCTTATGACGGTGCCGTGGACGTTTATCCGAAGTACACAAATAGCCAGATCATTGAAGCTCTTAAAAACGGCGAGTTTCTGTTCACGGCAAATGACGGAACTGCAATTGTTGAAGATGATATAAACACTTTCACCAGCTTTACCGTGGATAAGAATCAGTCGTTTAGCAAAAATCAGGTAATTCGGGTACTTGATGGGCTTGCGAATGACTACCAACGTATTTTTAGCGCCTACTATATTGGCAAAGTTCAGAACGATGGCGATGGACGTAATTCGTTTAAGGCAGAATGCATCAATATTACTAACCAGTATCAAAACATTGCGGCCATTCAAAACTTTGACCCGCAAACGGATATCGAGGTACTGCCCGGACAGGCTATCGATGCTGTTGTAGTAAATCAATGGGTTGATCCGGTATCTGCTATCGGAAAATTGTACTTCTCAATCACGGTAGGTCAGGAGGGATAATTCATGTTTTTCCGCGAACAAGATGCAATCAGTGGCAAGATGGCGAAAGCATACGCGACAATCAACGGGCGACGAGAGGAACTATTCTACGCTAAATCGCTTGAGTCAACGATTGAGAAAAATAAAGTGGACGTACCGATCCTGGGGAAAACAAATACTCCTCAACGTGGGGCAGGTTGGGGTGGAACGGGAACGCTGACGGTTTATTATGTAACTTCAGTCTTTCGCCAACTAATGCGCGATTACATTAAGACCGGCAAGGATTTTTGGTTCGACCTTCAAGTCATCAATGAAGATCCAGTTTCGGGCACCGGCAAACAAACCGCTATGTTGCTCGGTTGTAACCTAGACAGCATTACTGCTGCGAAATTCGACGCAACAAGCGATGACATGCTGGAAGAGGAGCTGCCGTTTACATTCAACGACTATGACATTCTCGATCAGTTCAATTCGATCTCTGGCGTTTAAAACTAACTTTTTAAGAGACGACAAACAAACTGTCGTCTCTTTTTAATCCCACTAGGAAAGGATCTGAAAATAAATCATGAGTACATTACAAGACTTTCTCAACGCTAACCCAGTAGACAATCTGACCAGCGAAGTTGAGGTGTCAGAACGATTCAAAGACAAAGCGGGAAACGTCCTCAAATTCAAAATTAAGGCGATGGACGATACAACCTTTAATGACATTCGCAAACGCTGCACTACTACCAAAGGCCGTAAAGTAGAATTTGATGTTGGGGCGTTCAATCGTGCGATTATCATCCAGCACACTTTGGAACCTGACTTCAAAAACGCCGAGAGTATTGCCAAACTGAACTGCCAAACACCGGAACAATATTTGCAAAAAGTAATGCTTGCCGGGGAAATTGTTGAACTGGCAGGGAAAATCCAAGAAATTAGCGGTTTTGAAGTTGAAATGGACGCTCTGGTGGAAGAAGCAAAAAACTAATCGAGGAGGGTGATTCAGATGCGAATTACGCATACTACGCCCTCCATAAGCTTCACATTCTCCCGAGTCAGTTTGCAGAAATGCCTAGGAGAGAAAAGGCGTTTGTGATTGCTTGTATAAGCAAAAAGATTGAGGCTGAGAAGAAAGAAGCCATTAAACAAAAATTGAAACGAAAATAACCCTCCTTCGTAAAAGTATGGTAATATACGGGAAAAATGGACTAATGGGGAGGGTGACTTTTTGTGGAGAACACTGCTTTTTTGGGAATTGCGTTATTGTTAGCCATTTTAGCGATTATTGGATTTGTAGCGAGCAAGAAAGCAAAGGAACAAGCCAACTCAATGGGAGCGACTTCATTTTCTTCGGGGGTGGCACTTCACGGAATCCCGAATATAGACACGCGATATCCTGTAGATGTCTTTATTCTGCCGGATAAGATAAATATTAAAGCCAAAAACGCCAACGTTGACTTGTCATTAGAACAAGTGCAAGCAGCTGCAGCGTTGAAGACGACAGACCTTTTGACTAAGGACAAATCAATCATTGCTCGTGGTGTAGTTGGCGGTGTGATCCTAGGGCCATTAGGAGCAATACTTGGTGGGATGACCGGTATTGGCAAGAAGAAAATCAAAGGCTCTTTCTTGGTTATAAACTATAAGCCGAAGGGATCGGATGATACCGAGGTCATTATTATCAATATGTTTAACATGAGCTTCGCACAAAAGCTTGCAGATGATATCACGAGTAAAATTGTTAACAGTAAAGCTGTAAATGGAACTATACAACTTTAGCGCCTAAATGGGCGCTTTTTATTTTGGGAGAAAGGAGGTCAAAAAATGGCAACAGTTACAGGGACGATAAAGATGTTCGATGCAATGTCAGGGCCGTTAAAAAGGATAACGCAAAGCATGAACATAATGGTTTCATCGATGCAACAAATGCAAAATGTGGCTGATAAAAACATGAGGGTAGATAAGTCCTTGGCCACTGCGAAACAACAGATTGCCCTGGCTGAAGCTGAAATTACCTCCGCAATTGCAAAATCAACACAGGAGCAAAACAAATTTAATAAATCATCTTCAGGCGGTGGGTTCAGCCTAGGGAAGATAGTCGGACATGTATTTGCCATCAACGAAGGATTAGAGCTTATGTCACAACTTTGGGGCAGTATTACATCAGCGATGGATCGCGCCGATGAAATTCTAGGAGTACATTCGCGGCTTACCTTTGTAAATGATGGGTTGCAAACACAATATCAAATGCAGCAGAAGATCCTAAAGTCAGCGAATGACACTAGAGCGAGTTACCGGGACACCTCGGATACGATTGCAAAACTTGGTTTATTTGCTCCTAACCTGTTCAAATCAACCGACAAACTCATTTCCTTTACTGAGACGCTAAACAAGCTTTTTGTTGCCAGTGGAGCCGGTACAGTTGACAGACAAGTAGCGCTACAACAGCTTGGTCAAGCTTTATCTTCGGGAGTTCTACAAGGTGATGAGCTTAGGTCAATAAGTGAAGCAGCCCCATTGTTCATGGACCAGCTTGCTAAAGGTATAGGGGTAGCCCGTGGACAGTTAAAGGGCATGGGGGCAGATGGTAAACTGACGGCAGAGGTTGTAGTCAAAGCAATTGAAAAGCAAGCAAAAAGCATAGACAAGCTCTTTCAGACAATGCCGATGACGTTTGGAGGAGCGTTCACGATAATGGGCAACAAATTTGATGATTGGATCGGCAAAATGTATGAGGCAGGTGGCCCCTTGAGAGATTTGACGGGCCAAATGGAAAAAATGATTGCCTGGATGAATTCAGAACGAGGTGCGAAGTTCTTTGAAGGTATGACAGTCGCGTTGAAAGTACTCATAGCGACAATCGGTGTATTTTCTGCAATTATGGGAACTGCACTAAATGTAATCATAGATTACTGGCCGGAGATTTCCGCAATGCTTCTTGCGGTTGGGGCGTATTATCTACCAGCGATTATCACAAAGCTTTGGGCAATGGTTCCTCCAGCAACAGCCTTCGCTGTAAGAATGTTGGCAGCTAACTGGCCAATTTTAGTCATTATGGCAGCTGTATTTGCCTTGATTGCTGTACTGCGTATGTTCGGAGTGACAACAGATCAGATTGTAGGCTTTGTAACCGGATTGTTCTATGGAATGTTTGCATTCCTAAACAATCAAATTGCGGTTTTCTGGAATATGATGCTCGCTTTAGGCGAGTTTATGACCAACTTGTTCATAGATCCGGTATATGCAATTCAAAAACTGTTCTACGACATGCTGAAGAACGTATCTGATTACTTCCTCAACTTTGTAAATTCGACTGTAGAAGCACTCAACTGGTTGATCAGCAAAATCAACGAGGTAAGCGGCACTAGCATTGCAGCGATGCAGAAGATGAATGCAAGCTGGGTGGAAGGCTTCAAACCAGAGAAGTCAAACAAAAACGTGGTTGACCTGTCCAAATACCGCATGGAGCAGATGAACGTAAATGATGCGTTCAATACAGGAAGCAAATGGGGAGTAAATACCTTCAAGAAAATGACCGGGGCACCGGCGGCGCAATTTGGTCCAGCGCTCCCTAATCAAAACTTAGGGAACATAGCCAAGGTGGGAGAAGTCGGGAAGATCAAAGATACGGTGGACATCAGCAGCGAAGATCTCAAGATCATGCGAGAGCTTGCAGAGATGAAGAACATTCAAAACTTTGTGACCCTCACACCAACTGTGCAAGTGACCGGAGACAACCACTACAGCAATGGTTATGACATTGATACGGTCATTTCCCGAATTAACAAAGGTTTGGAAGAAGAAATTGCTTCATCTGCCCGGATGGCACTGAATGTTTGATGAAGGGGTGAGGTGAAAATGGATTACGGCATATGGCTATCTTTTAATAACCAACAGGAAGGCTTCCAAATCCCGATAAACCCCGGATCAATTGAGGTGGGAGACGGTAGCAACAGCACTACCTATGACATTGTTGGGCTCGGTGAAATCAACGTGATTAAGAATCCGAAGCTAACGACGTTCTCGTTTAGCAGCATCTTTCCCGCACAAGCTTACCCCTTCATCTCGGCAAGCGTGGTGCTGGAGCCATCAGAATATATTGATATGATCAAAGAATGGATAGGGACAAAACGCCCTATCCGTTTTGTTTTTACCGGATCGAGTTTTGATATTAACGAGGCTGTCAGCATCGATGATTTCCAATATAAAGAGGTGGCTGGGAGCATTGGAGATATTGAGTACACACTGAAGCTGAAAAAGTATGTGTTCTATTCAGCGCAGAGAGTGAACGTCGCCACAAGGCAAAGTGGAGGGGCTGCAACGCAAGTAATTCAAAAAGAAGCAAAACAACGACAAAATGACCGGCAACCACCTAAGACGCACACGCTTTCTCCCGGTGAAAACCTCTGGTCCATAGCCAAGAAAACGTTGGGAGATGACTCTAAATGGCGAGAAATCCAGAAGCTTAACGGCCTTTCAGATGCCCAACTCAAACAATTGCCGGTCGGTTTGGTTTTGAAGCTACCAGGAGGGACCGCGAATGTATGAGGTTCTTCTTGATGATAAGAAAGGCGGAGTCTGGGATATAACCAACGTTGTCACGGGCCTGACCTGGAAAACATCGCGGATCGGGAGCCCGGGGAGTTTAGATTTCACCTTGATCAAAGGTAGTCCATATCAAGACGTTTCCTTTGAAGTGAATAACGGTGACATTATCCGGTTCAGGTATAACAACCAAAACGTGTTTTACGGGTACGTCTTCAACATCGATGGAGGCAAAGAGGAGAAGGTCAACATCAAGTGCTACGATCAAATACGCTACCTGATGAACAAAGACACTTATGTGTTTGCGAAGGTTACAGCCTCCGACGTTATCCAACGTATAGCGGATGATTTTAACTTGAAAACCGGTCAGATCGCCAGCACAGGCTATGTCATCCCAACGATGGTCGAGGACAACCAAACGCTCCTGGACATTATTGATAAGGCGCTCATATACACCATCTGGAACACCGGTAGAAACTATGTCCTCTATGATGATTTCGGATCACTTGTATTACGAGATGTCGAGGATATGCTGGTAGATTTCGTAATTGGCGATTACAGTTTGATGACTGACTACACATACAGCAGAAGCATTGATCAGGACACATATAACAAAGTGAAGTTATATAAGGACAACAAGAAGACTGGTAAACGTGAGGTTTACATCGCCAAGGACAGCGCCAATATGAAGCAATGGGGAACGCTGCAGCTTACGCAATCGGTCGAGGAGGATAAGAACGAGGGGCAAATCAATTCGATGCTCAATCAACTCATCGAACTCAAAAACCGGGAGACTAAGAAGTTGCCCATTCAAGCTACCGGAGATGTGCGCGTAAGGGGAGGGTGCTATGTTCCGATAGTAATCTCTGAATACGATATCAACCAAGTTTTCTTAGTTGATACTGCAACCCATACTTTTGATGGCGATGATTACAAAATGAAAATTGAGTTGAAGGTGATCTGATGAACGGCATGCTCAACCTAATCAAAAAGGCTGCAGCAGATGCGGTAGAGGCATCATCGCCTGTCGGTGTATTCTATGGAACGATCAAAAAGGCAAGCCCATTAGAGGTTGAGGTGGATCAGAGGTTCTTATTGAGCGAGGATTTTTTGGAGCTCACTGACGCCACAAAGGAATTAAAGTTCCAATGGGGAGCTGAAGAGTACATCATACGCGAAAAGTTAAAAGAGAACGATAGGGTGGTGCTGGTACGCATACAAGGCGGCCAGAAATACATTATTTTGGATCGGGTGAGAGATGCATGATACCAACTGGAGCAAGTATTCAAAATGCTACGGTAGAGGAACAGCAGCAACCATCTTTGACCTGGCAATTGGACTTTGTGAATAAAAGGATTACGCGAATGGTCGATGGGCTTGAAGCTGTTAAACAAGCGGCATTCGTCATCCTTGAAACTGAACGTTTCAAATACTTAATATACAGTTTCAACTTTGGGAGCGAATTGCAGGGGGCTATTGGGAAAAGCCCTCTTTTTGTGCAGTCAGAAGTTCGCAGACTTATTAAAGAAGCTCTCATACAAGACGACCGCATTACAGACGTGAGGGATTTAACAATTGAAACGCAAGGAGATTCAATGCTAGTTGAATTTACGGTGGTAACGGTCTTTGGCAACTTCACGATGGTAAAGGAGGTGTAAGGCGTGTATGAACAAATGACATTCGATTACATCCTTAGAAGGATGCTCGACAGCATTCCGGACTCGCCTGAACCGGTAGACAAAAGGGAAGGGAGCCTGATATGGACAGCTTGCTCTTCCGTTGCAGCTGAAGCGGCGAAGATGTATATGGAAATGGACATTAACTGGAATCTCTCATTTGCAGATACAGCCACAGGCGAAACTTTGGCAAGAAGAACCGGCGAATACGGGGTAAACAGAGACCCTGCAACCAAAGCAAAACGAAAAGGACTATTCTACGGCGAAAACAACACTCCAATGGACATTCCTTTAGGAAGTAGATTTTCTCTTGGAGCCTTAAACTTTGTAACCACAGCGCAGATCAGCACTGGCGTGTACGAGGTGGATTGCGAACAGTATGGGACAATCGGCAATCAACCTTCCGGGCCAATGTTGCCAATTGATTATATCCCGGGACTAGTTAGCGCAGAACTGGCAGACGTGTTGGTTCCTGGTGAGGACGAGGAGACAGATGAACATCTAAGAGAACGTTACTTTGAAGAGATGAATGAACCAGCTTTTGGGGGCAATATCGCTGATTACAAGCAGAAGATCAACGGCATTGACGGCGTTGGAGCAACAAAGGTATTTCCAACATGGCAAGGGGGAGGGACCGTTAAATGTACCATCATTGGCGCAGATTGGAACGCTCCTTCTGAAACGTTGGTGGAAGAAGTCCAAACCAAGGTAGATCCGGTCGAAAACCAAGGTAAAGGACTCGGTATGGCTCCTATAGGACACGCGGTCACGATTACAGGAGCTGAAGATAATCTGATTAACGTATCCACTAAATTGACTCTTGCGGATGGAACGACGATTCCGCAGGTACAGCCACTTATTGATTCGGCCATTGAGGATTATCTCCTTGGATTGAGAAAAACATGGGTCAATTCAAAGGGAATCATCGTGCGAGAGGCTTTGGTTGAAGCTGCCATCTTAACTGTTCCCGGCGTACTTGATGTGACAAACACGACGCTTAATGGAGTTGCTGCAAATATTACCTTAACTGAGGAACAAATCCCAGTTAAAGGGACGGTGACGTTAAGTGTCTGAACGGATTCTTCAATATTGGCCAGAAATTTACCAAGAGATTGATGATTTTGTAGAGTTGGCGAAAGCGGAGACAGTAGAGGTTGAAGACTTAGAAAAAGCAGTCCAACAACTTTTCGATGAGCAGTTTGTCATGACTTCGAGCGTTCGAGGGATTGAACGGCGCGAAAAAATGCTTGGAATACAAGCAGATCCTTCTACAGAATCGCTCGATTTCCGCAGAAAACGCATTTTGAACCGTTACCAAACAAAACCACCTTTTACAATCAGGTGGCTCCAGCAACAGCTAAACCAGCTAGTAGGGGAAGGATTGGTCCTAGTTGATGTAGACGTCCAAAACTTCATTCTCTACGTAAAAGCGGACATAGATGATGCCGCTGTCTTCAAAGAGGTTAATCACACGGTTTTGACGGTTAAGCCGGCTAATCTAATCTACAATCAACAAACCGAGATTAACGAGGGGATAACGCTTCAGGAGAATATCTACAAGTTCACTTTACAACGAATGACAGGACTGTCAACGACATGGCAACTCGGAGTATCGCCATTTGCTGTAAGGGGAGAGGAAGTGAAGATCAAATGATAACAAATGAGTTCCTTGGGAGCGTAGCGGAGTTTGTTAATACCAGGGTGGCGAAGGTTGTCCTAAACCAGAATCACGAGATCACTAACTTTACTGTGAAATCAGTGCAGGGAACCGTTTTAACCATTGAATACATGGTTCCGGCAGCTGACGTAAGTCTAATCACTATGATCCAACTTAAAGACGGCTCAGATGCTTTGATCAGCGAAAATACGGTTTATGTGCCCGTGCCATCCGACACGATCATAAGACAGCCGATCACGGTAAGTGAATTAATAGGAGTGGTGTAAAGATGTGGATACCTTCGGATAACGGCCATTTGCGATAGGAAAGGGGGAGGAACATGCCAGTAATAACGTTATCACCAACAAATTCAGTGCTCAAAGATACTTTTGCTTACGCGGTGAATCCAGCCGGGAACTATGCCACGGATGGAAGTTTGTATGTCGGTGCGGATAACAGCGGAGCATATCGGTCATTCTTAAAATTTGATTTCGGCCTTATTCCGAACAACGCGATTATCAATAGTGCAACATTAACACTTGTGCAAACAGGATCGTCTATTCCAGCAATTACGGTTGAGGTTCACAAGATAACGGGAGATTGGGTGGATACTTCAGTAACTTGGAATGCCCAACCTTCTTTTGATTCGGCTATTGTTGCCAGTTTGTATCATTCGGGGTCATCGACTAGACAGTTTGATGTTAAAAGTTTAGTCCAAGACTGGGTAAACGGAGTTGCGCCAAACTATGGGTTTCTATTAAAGGGTTTAAGTGAGGCACTCAACGCTGGTTTTCTAACATATGGCTCGGCAAATAATGGGACGGTTTCGAACCGACCGTCATTGGTCATCGACTACACAATCCCGACAACAGGGAAGAAACAGGTTGAGTATGTGGGGATCGGCGGAGCGGTTGAAGGAAGTTCAGTTACAAGTATCCAAGTCCCTTTACCAACAGGAGCATCGGCAGGGGATTTATTGGTTGTTCAACTTACGCCAGGTGCACAACCAAATGAATTGGCAGGATGGACAAAATATTATGTTTCGTCTGGCAGTGTTACATCGGTCTTTTATAAGTTTATGACAGCCGGAGAAGTTGCGCCGACATTTACGTTTCCAACTGCGTCGTTTGCGCTTGCTAGGATGTCGGCATTTCGGAATGTAAAAAGTGTACTGTCATTAAATAGCACTGTGTTTACAAGCGTCACATCCATATATCCTCCGCAGTATACGGCTTCACTTGATGATACGATGTTTGTTATTTTGAACAGCATCAATAGCAACGGGACGGCAGCAACGCCCCCATTGGGTTATCAAGAAATATACGATTTCCCGGCGGGGTCATTTAGCAGGGCGTTACAGGCTTCCTATCACTACATGCACGCGAACCGCACACAAACAACGGCAGAAATGACAAGTACACTTGGGGCCGCGGCGACATCTACAAGTTCGTTAATGGTTCTCGAACCAAAAACCAACAACCCGCCAACCATCACCCTCTCGTCACCTGCCGATAATCAAGTATTGGTGGAAGGAAACACATACCAAATTACTGGTACTGCTACAGATACCAATAACGGAGATGTCGTAACCGTAAAATTCAAAATTGATAACGGTACATCTTACAACATCACTGCTGCAGTTTCAGATGGAACCACTCCGTTAAATTTCAGCAAGACGCTAACTTACCTAAATAATCGGCTATACGATGGGGAAACAGCTATTACACCAATCTTGGACGATCAGGTAACGCACACCCTCACAGTTTGGGCAGAGGATGACAAAGCCGGTAAAGGTCCAGATACAACACGAAACTTTACTGTGCTATACAATCAACCGCCTCAAATATCAGGGACAGACCGCGATCTAGGGACATTGACCACTCCTCCGTCGATTCAATACGACGTTACAGATGCAGAAGGATATTCCTTCACAATCACTGAGGCAGTTGATGGAAATACCATTCGCGCTTTCCCTGGGGTAGACGGTCAGCAGGAAACCCTTACGATTTCTAATGACTTGTGGATCACCCTTCAGCCTGATGTAGAACACAAAATCACTATTACAGCCACTGACCAGTACAATGCAACTTCGACCAGAACAATTACTTTCAAACGTGCAGTTGACGGAATTGAATTAGCAACAACGTCGATTCTCCCTGCAGATGCTCAACCGACGAGGATAATCCTTTCGCTCAATGCTACAATCCCTGAGAGTGCAAATCTGAATGTTCAGGTTTGTAATAACGCTCATGATCCTTCGCCTACTTGGGAGGATATGACGCAATCCGTTATAAACGGTCGTCCGTATGTATTCACGAATACGACAAGCACATCAGGCCAGTGGGGGATTCAATTTAAAATAAGCATTTTACCGGGAGCGTGAGAAGATGCCTTATACAGCAAAGCTTGATTGGAAATATGGAGACACGCCTACGGAGGGCGATGCAAACCGTTGGGAAAGGGGAATCCTGGACAATTATCTTTCCACCGTTAACCTGACTACTCGCATACAAAAGGTAGAAGATGCGCTGTTTTCAGATATCGCACATAACAAGTTTGAGGAAGATTTTGCGAATTTGGATGATGTGAAGGTCACGAAAGGTTGGTTCAATTCGACGTATCAACGAATTGAAGGGCCGAACGGAATCATACTTGATGGGTTTGGGGGTGCGTATGAATGAAGATTTACAATCAAAAGCCAATTTCAGAGATTATTGCTGCACGTCAACAGCAGTCACAAAAAGACGAGACTATCTCTCAACTCATTACGGAAAATGCGGTGCTTAAAGCGGAAAATGCGTATCTAAAAGCGCGGGATACCTTGCTGCAAGACGATGTAACTTTTATTTTTGAAACCCTTGCTAACAACGGAATGGTTTGAAAGGAGAGGGAAACATGGCTGAGACTCTGCGTCAACGACTTGTTAGAAGTTACGCCTATAATATCTACATCGATGGAACAAGGGTTTTTGACCAAATCAATTCTCAGTACCACGAAGAAATAAAACAGTATGCTGCAATCCATTTCACAGTGGATCCATTTGCAACAGCTGAAAACCCGACGATGCAACTTGATAAGGCTTTGGCAAATGGATGGATTTCGCAACTTGAGTACGACCAGACGAAAGCGTACATGGCACCGACTCAGAATACTGAAGAATCCCAGGCATAACGCTCTTTCTCGATATGAGAAAGGGCGTTTAATATTTCAGCTTAGACCGTGAGCCTAGCCTCGTTCCTAGCGAGGCAATTAAATTGCCCGGCGATGGGCCAGGAGGATGGGACAGATGGAAAATGTGCTCAAAACAATTGTAGCTTTTGGTGGGGCAGCCGCCTCATTTCTATGGGGGGGTTGGTCTATGCTTCTGATGATTCTGCTTGTTTTTGTCGTAATGGATTATATCAGCGGGGTAATTGCCGCTGGTACAGAGGGTAAATTGCGCAGTAATGCAGGTCTTATCGGGATTGCTCGTAAGGTATTCATTTTTGGAATGGTTGCAGTAGCTCACTTGGTGGATACGGCATTGGGAGATCAACATGTATTGCGTGATGCAACTACATTTTTCTATCTGGCGAATGAGGTTTTGTCCATTATCGAAAACGCAGGGCGTATTGGTTTGCCTGTTCCCGAACCATTGAAACGCGCCGTAGAAGTTTTGAAATCTAAAGGCGAGGTGCAAAAGTAATGTACCGGGATGAACGGGATTATACCGTTTACGAAGTATCTGCAAGCGAATCGATTGACCTGGTTATTGATAAGGGGAAGTCTGTATCGGAAATTGCAGCAAATGATAAAACCGTTACTTATCGCCAGAATGGACCATTTGCAGATCCGAGAGACGGCATATATCATCCTATCGGAAACGTAATCAAAGACGGAAAGTTAATGCAGTACAGCGCCTCTAAATGGGGCGCTTTTATTATTCCTACAAGTGGGAGTCCGTATGTTGGGTACATTGCTGATCTCAAAAACAACATCAACGGTGTAAAACTTGCTTTCCAAAGCACGCCAATTCTCGTTACAAAAGGAAAACAAGATATCCGGTCAGCAACAGAAGGAACACCAAGCGATGTTGCAACCACATCTGCATATCGAAGCGCGATTGGCGTAAAAGCAGATGGATCTGTTTTGCTGGTTACAACGAAAGCAAAGTGCAAACTCACAGAATTAGCCGATCTCATGATCAAACTTGGCTGTATCGAGGCACTGAACCTTGACGGTGGTGGATCTGTTACAAGAAACCTTGGTCAATCTCCAAAAGGACCAAACGAACGCAAGGTAAGTGCAGCAATCGTTGTAAGGAAATCAAAGGAGGAGGAGAAACCAGTGGTAGTGCCAATTTTAATTATTGATGCAGGACACGGAGGAATTGACCCGGGATCACTTTTCGGTACAGTTCGGGAAAAAGATTTAACACTGATGATCAGCGCCTACCAATTCGCAAGGTTCCAAGCTCTAGGTGTCCCGGTTGCGATGACAAGGACAAGTGACGTTACTCTTACTGAAAACCAACGAACGTCCCTTGTAGAGAACAGCGGGGCAAAATATTGCATCTCTAACCACATTAACGCAGGTGGAGGAACTGGAGTCGAAGTAATTAAGTCCATTTACTCTGATGGCGTACTTGCTAAAAAGCTGTTTGATGCGATTGTCGCAGCAGGTCAAACCGGACGCAAAGTATATACCCGGACGCTTCCAAACAACTCTAAACGCGATTACTACTTTATGCACCGGGAAACTGGCCCTGTAGAGACGGAAATCATCGAATATGGATTCATCGACAATCCGGAAGATTTGTCCGACCTGCAAGCCAACTGGCAGAAGTACGCTGAAGCTGTAGTGAAGGGTTTTTGTGAGTACCTTGGATACAAATACATCGCACCAAGCACCGGTACAAACATTGATGCGGAGCTAAATGCGGCTCTCGCTGTATTGGTGGAGAAAGGAATCATCAACACTCCTGATTATTGGCTGAAAAATGCCGTGAAAGGTAGTTCCGTAAGCGGCGAATATGCCGGGATCCTCATTAAGAATGTTTCGAAGAAATTGCAAGAGGTTGTAACGGTGCCGGAAAAACCTACGCCAACAGTTCCGGAGACGCCAAAGCCAGAACAACCAAAGCCAGAAACGCCGACAACTCCAGCAACTCCGGAAACGCCTAAACCCTCTACAAAACTGACGGAAGAGGAGTTAACCAAGCTTGCAACGGATACATCGGTGTATATCGAGGTCGGTGGGTCTATACCGGGGTCTGGAGCATTACTAAAAGACGGATATGTCTTAACTGCAGGTCATGTACCTGGTACGAAGAATAATCGGGCCAGGTTGAAAAATGGCTCTTGGTATACACTTTCGTTTGTGGCGACTCACCCAACTGTTGACATTGCGCTATGTCGCATTGAAGATGATCACGACAAACTTCCATACCTAACTTTATCCACACGCGGTGTGAAGAGTGGTGATAAGTTGGTATCTGTTGGCCACGGAAAGCAAAAAATGTGGACAAAGGAGACTGGCAAAGTAGTGCGGGAAAAAACAAGTGACAAGGAGTGGGAGTTTGATTGTTCCATTCCAGGGGAGTCAGGCGACAGCGGGAGTGCCATTCTCAATGAATATGGAGAGATTGTTGGGGTTATAGTTCAGCATGCGTGGGTCCCAGAAAAGAAGGATGATGGCTGGGAGGTTCGCGTAGATGGAAGTGAAGCAGTAAACGTCGCTCATCCAATTGTGATGGATTGGCTGAAACAATACCTGTAAAAGCACAGCAGCCCTCCTTCGGGTTAATCCGGGGAGGGCTTTTTTATTTTTGTATATTTTTGTATTATTGAGGAAATTGGACAAGGTGGTGATATTATGCAATTCACTAGACTTGAGTGGAAATGTACCGATCCGGAATGGCAAATGACCGGCCCTGATTGGAAACTCGACGAAGGTAGAGGGTTTGACGTTGTTCGTTTCGATGAGGGACCGGGATACGATTATCTTCGCGTAGACTCCGGTCCTAGATGGGATATTCTTCGCACAGAAGATGGGGATCGCCCAGACGTATTGCGTTTTGATGATGGGGAACGCGGATATATTCTATATTTTGATATGGGTGAGCGCGGAACTGTTTTGTTGGGACCGCCAGAATGCAACGGAAAGCTCCACTAAAAAGTGGGGCTTTTATTTTTTGGTCGCTTATCGTAATATAAGAACAAACGTTCGATAATTATGAGGGGTGACCAATATGCAAACGATGTACATAAACGTAGAGGGAACACTTTCTCCGGTTCCTGTATTAACATCGCAGCATCTCCGTGTCTTATCTGAAATAGAGCGTAAACTACCAGTATCATGCGCAAAATCACTCGTCGAATTAAAGGCGTATGGTCTTGTAGAGGAGGCGCGGAACCGTGGGGCGAATTGATGACCCATTTGTAATGAAATTTATTTTGCCTGAACATGCGGAGATGCTTCTCGACCATGAGTTCGAGAAAACCCTCGTGGCAAAGCCAATAATTGACGACCAGGAATTTGGAGAGATGAACTTCAAGATCTATGACTCAACGCAGTATGACTACGCCGTCACCATCGATTATTGGGTTTCGGTGCGTGGAGAGAAAGGGCGTATTGAGTCTGCGTTTGGTGTAGTGAAAAGCATTGATCCGACGTTGAAACGAATCAAACTCGTCAACGATTGGGATGTAAACTGGATCAATATCAGCAGTGTTGTTGCAGTGAAAGAGGGTTACCATCTCGACAAGTAATTACCAAGGGATTGTGCGTTTCCCTTTGCTACAATTAAATTGGTGATTACTATGTTCATATCTCCAATGTTACTTGAGCAGTCCGAAAAACCATTCTCGGATTCGCGGTATATATTTGAACCAAAGATTGATGGGCACCGGTTGATTCTCTCGCGGATAAATGGGGAAACTCGCCTGTACACTCGACACAACAACGACGTAACCGCAAAGTATCCGGAATTGATTACGGATGGCCCAGACATGATTCTCGATGGTGAACTTGCGGTTTTCAATCCGGACACAGGAATTCCCAACTTTGAGTTAACTATGTCGCGGTTCCACTCGCGTGGATCATCTGCAAGACTGCCAATATCTTATGTCGTTTTCGATATCCTTTTGTATGAGGGCAACGATATTCGTGGGCTCCCGTTAATGGAGCGAAAAGCCATTCTTGAAAGTGCAGTAACAGATACTGAAACGATTAGTAAGACGGCTTACATTGATGGTCGCGGCGAGGATCTTTACGAGGCAATTGTCGCACGAAATATGGAGGGCGTTGTCGCTAAACGGAAGGATGGCAGATATCATGCTGGAAAACGAACTAATGACTTCATAAAGGTCATTAATTACACCTATGCCGATGTATTTCTCGCTGGATGGCGTAAGAACGAGTTTGGATGGCTTGCACATATTCCAACGAAAGATGGTCGGTTGCGACCGGCTGGAATTATCGAACTAGGGGTTCCGCCAGAGCATAAGAAGGCGTTCTACGGCGTGGCTAAATCGCTAATTACCCATGAGGATAAGGATTTTGTATATATCGATCCGAAACTCCGGGCCCGTGTAAAGTTTCGGAACTGGACAAAGAGCGGTAATCTGCGAAGTCCTGTATTTGTAGACTTTATTTTAGAATCAGCCTCTGCATAAAGCAGTGGCTTTTTTGTTATGCAATTGCTTTCCCAACTTGCTCCAGCACCTTAATAAAGAGCGGGGATAATTGGACCAGTATGTAGCCTAGTCCTGCATTCTGGATTGTACTCCATGCTTTCTCCGAGTTACCAAACATGAAGAAGAAGCATCCACCGATCATCACAATTGATGCGACCGGAAGGGAAACGGCAACGAGAATCTGAACAATGGGATCAAGTGCATGTGAAAGGACTTGCAATGTGGTGCCGGCGATAAGATGGGAAGCTGTCCCGGTTACATTTTCAGCTGCACTCGCAAACGAAGCAGGGGCCAATGCAAAAGGAATCATTGTTCCTGTCTTTACAAGTGAATCAGTCAGCTTTTTCACATTGGTTTTCTTAGCTTCAGTCAGTCTCCAGGTCCCATCCATAAAGTCACGAAACTTGATTGTCTCTACCTTTGCCATTCAAATCACTCCTATCTGATATTGTCGATCAAGTAAACATTTGACGGCAAACCATCGCACATCTCCTTAAAACGTCTTACTCTGCTCTGGTTAACGGTAACGATATGGAGAGTAGGAAAGTAACCAAACTGCTTTTGAAACATGCCGGTTTGAAACATCTCTTTGTATCGATCTATCTTGAGCTTGTTATCAGCCATGGTTTGTGTGTTGTCGATCTCAAGAAATTGGTACCGTTGATTACTCCTGAAAACTGCATCCGGGACCACCTTAATCTTTTCCCCGACAGATACCTTCATTTCGTTTTTCCAATAGGCAGGGCAGTTCATATAAAAGAAGAAATCATTTCGCATTAATGTATGGATGACCTGGAGCGTTCTACGAACCCGTTTAGTGGATCCAATCATCTGTCGGCCGTATTTGCTCAAATAGTACACGGTGCCATAACGTTCCTCCCGGAAACTATGCAGATAGTCTTCCATCTGCTTCAGAACCTTCTGAGCGTTCCGGTCGCCGCCCAAGTGGTGCAGCCGTTGGATATGTGCCCTACTCATGAAAACGAATCTGTCCAAACTCATCAATATTTGTTCTTGTCGCTCCAGTCTGGTTTGTGTGAGCTGCATGCGCCTTCTCCTTTCGTGGCTTTCTAACGATATGCGGCTTGATGGTTTGCTTGATGGTCTGTGAGTCAATTAGTGGAGTCTGTACAATAGAGCGTCTGTCTGCTGTTTGGTAAATCGCTCGGCCTTTTACTTCAGGGAGTGTTTCAGCTCCGGTTTCATCGAGTACAACTCTTGATGCGGTGCCGTTTTGTACGCGGAAACACAGTTTTGCATCGCTGTTTTGTTTGCACTGTCGCGGAATGACATCGCCGGTGGGATACTGAGTTGCGAGTATTTGTCGATAACCCAATCCAGCTCCTATCCTGGCAATCTGGCTCATGTACGTTTGGCAACGTTCCTTTATTGCTCTTTCTTCCTTCGTCACAGCTTCCGTTGGGTTTAACTCTCCGACTTCATCAATGATGATGAAATGCCTGGTTTCGTCTTTTGCTTCATGGGTGTTTTTTGCTCCTTGGCCTTTGTACCGCTGCTGTTTACTCCGCATTCCCTCTACCACGCATGCAAGTGCTTCTGCTGCTTCCTCTGGTTCCTCCGCGTAATTAACCACTTGTTTTGCATTGCGGTACTCACTAAATTCAACTCCACCTTTAAGGTCGATCAACGTAAACCGGACGTTATCTGGTTGCTGGGCAATTAGAGTAGTGATCAGTATGTTGAGGAAATTACTTTTGCCATATCGTGTAGCGCCTCCAACGACCATATGCGGCGTTGATTCAAAGTCATGGTAAATTAGAGCATCCCCTTCGCGTATCTGTCCTATAGGCACCTTCCAGCCGTCCTGAGAAACCGAGATATCTGAGTAGCTGATTAGGGTAGGCATGGGCTTGCTATAGACTTTGACTTTCAGTAAACCATCGAATGACAGCTCAATTTCTTTCTTCGCTGTTTTCTTCTTGACGAGTAGCTGCTTTATTTGAGGGAGTAGTTCCTCCCTAAAGTTAATCTCCTTGAGATCGGACAACGAAAATTGAAGCAGTGTTTTCTTGTTATTAAGTCCGTCCTGGATATGGTTGAATTTAGCTTGGTAATCCTCAAAGCTTCTGCCTAACGGGATGCGGTACCGGTACTCAGTTCCCCATGAGTGGCGGACCTTCTTTAGCAGCTGAGCTGTGTATGTCTTGTCTTTGTCCTTTACATTCAACCCGGTCAGAGTGAATATCTTGTTTAGCTTGTCGCTGTCGTTGGTGGATCCGGATTTCTTGAATTGTGCATAGAGGGCAATCGATCCCATCAGAGCAGTGGAAATAAACTCAAGAATCAAACTCGTTCATCTCCTTCCGATTTCGACATTGAAACTTAACTGACAATGCCCACCTCCTTGTTATTTCGGTAGAAATAGTTGGGGAGAAAACGAACCGTCGGAAATGAAGTGATTACTTGGCGTGATTAAATTAATAAATTCGTTTGAGCGTTCAAGAGAATGAACTGGGGAGCGTCAAGTAAAGCGAACGTCTTTTGTGTTACTAATGGATGCAGCAAAAATTGTCCATTATTCCTAAATGTATCAACGTTTGAAAAAAGAAACTTTTGACCAAGCTGTTAGAAAAAAGATAGTGGAGATGGTCGGAAGTGTCATGGTTTGGATTGGGTAAGCCTCGCTCAAAGTTTGGTAAGTGGTTAGACAGTAACGGGATAAAGCAAGAAGACTTAGCAAAAGAGAGCGGAGTAAACAAGTCAACAATTAGCCGCATATGTAGTGGAGATGCTTTTTATCCATCGATGAAAAGTGCAGCTAAGATCATTAAGGCTTTAAGAAAAAGAGGTAAGAATGTAAATGCAGATGATTTTTGGGCAATGTAAAAAGCCACTCATTACGAGTGGCAATAATTGTTTGATGCACCATTTTCGCTGGTTGGAATACCTTATATCAACACACCTTATTTTATTGCCCTTTAGAAACATAGGATAAGGTGACTGTATCCCTCAACCTTGTTCCTGTAGAGCCCACAAGGAGGGGTGGCACGATTGAAGGGTAGCGACCAAACCAAGCCGTTGTTAACGAATCGCGAAAGAGAAGTGTTCGAACTCTTGGTCCAAGATAAAACAACCAAAGAGATAGCCGGACAACTCTTCATCAGTGAAAAAACGGTTCGTAATCACATTTCAAACGTCATGCAAAAATTAGGTGTGAAAGGTCGATCTCAAGCCGTTGTTGAACTCGTTCGACTTGGAGAACTAGAGATTTGAACCCAGCCCACCCGGTACCCCCTTCGCTTCCTGCGAGAAGTGGAGGGGGAATTTTTTTGTAGGTAAGAATTTATAAAATACTTACCTACGTAAGTGCAACTAAGGCTCCGCCAGATACTTGGCAAAGCCAAGTTTTCTAATCTGCGCGCGGAATATATGTTAACCGAAAATAAAAATAAGTTGACATATGGAATGTAGATGAGTTACCCTGTCCTTGGAAATTGTTAACATATAGCTCGGAGGAGTGAAAAAATGTCAGCAACCAGCCTACGTACATTGCGTATGATGTTGATCGCCATGTTTGCGGCTCTTACAGCCATAGGCGCGTACATCAAAATCCCTCTTACGGTTGATCCATTTACGCTGCAGATTCTATTTGTCTTTCTGGCAGGGGCACTTTTGGGCAGCAAGTGGGGGATGATCAGCCAGCTTGTTTACCTCGGCGCTGGCTTATCGGGCCTGCCCGTTTTCACCTCAGGAGGAGGAATTACTTACATAGTCAAACCGACATTTGGTTACTTGATTGGTTTTGTGTTGGCCAGTTACCTGATCGGGAAAATCATTGAACGATCGCCTAATCCACGGTTTTCCACCTTTTTCGCAGCGCATTTATTGGGACTGATACCCGTTTACGGCTTCGGCATGCTTTACCTATACCTTTCCATGAATACTTGGGTAGGGGAATCGATCACGTTTTGGACGGTCTTTCTTACGGGATTTCTAGTGAATATCGTAGGTGATCTTATGCTTGCTTTTGTCGGGGCGATCATTGCTGTTCGTCTACATAAGGTTTTTCAGCAACGATTCCATAGACCGATCTCGGTGAGGTAAGACGATGGCAGGAAAAGGACTGTTTATTACTGGGACGGGTACCGGCGTAGGCAAAACAGTAGTGACGGCATATTTGACCGCGCTATACCGAAACAACGGTGTTGGAGCAACGGCTTATAAACCCATTCAAAGCGGTGCAGTTCAAGAGGAAGATCGGCTTCTTTCACCTGATGTCATGTTTTATCAATCTGTTGCTGGTAAGTTAGCTGAGCAAAGTGAGCTGTGTACCTATTGTCTGGAAGAAGAAGCGTCCCCCCATTTGGCAGCCCAGCGTGCAGGGGTGATCATCCAACCTGAAGCGATTCAACAAACATTCAACAAGCTTGCGGGTGAGAATGACATCGTATTGGTTGAAGGAGCGGGTGGACTTGCAGTGCCGCTTGCAGTTCAAGCGGGACATTATTGGATGACAGCTGATCTGGTGAAGCAATTGGCCTTGCCTCTCCTGATCGTAACCAGCCCTCAGTTGGGCACGATTAACCATACGCTGATGACCATTCAGTACGCCAGAGCGCAACAGATCCCGATCATTGGGATGATTGTGAATGGCCTGTCCGAAGTTCCTACGCTAGTCGAAACTGATAACCTCAAAATATTGGAACGACTTGGTCAAATACCGATACTGGGGATCCTTCCACGATTTCAAGAACCGCTAACAGCTGAATTGAGACGGGTCTTGCAGGAGAAAAGGGCTTATATCGATGTGAAAAGACTCACGAATCTCATCGTACCGACAAAGGAGATGATCTGATGAAAGATTGGCTGGGAATGGCTGAGTATGTGCTGGACGGAGGAGAAATTAGCGATGAGCAAGCGCTGGCGATTTTGAATTGCCCGGACGAGGAGCTGCTCTTGCTGCTTCACGGGGCTTACCGGATACGCAAGCAGTATTACGGAAACAAAGTAAAACTCAATATGATCGTCAACGCAAAAAGCGGGTTGTGTCCGGAGAATTGCGGCTATTGTTCACAATCCGTCATCTCAACAGCAGAGATCCGAAAATATCCGTTTCTCTCCAAAGCGGAGTTACTGAAAGGGGCTGAGCAAGCCCATCAGCTCAAGGTTGGCACTTATTGTATCGTGGCAAGTGGAAGAGGGCCGTCTAACAAAGAGATAGAAATGGTTGCCGAGGCAGTTCAGGAAATAAAAGCCAAATACAACCTGAAAATATGTGCCTGTTTGGGTGTCATCCAGCCGGATCAAGCGGTAAAACTCAAAGAAGCGGGGGTGGAAAGATACAATCATAATTTGAACACTTCAAAGGAGCATCATCCATCCATCACTACGTCACATTCCTATGATGATCGCGTGAACACGGTCAACGTCATCAAAGAAGCAGGGATCTCCCCTTGCTCAGGAGTGATCATCGGCATGAGGGAAACGAAGGAAGATGTCATTCGTGTCGCAAGAGCGCTCAAAGCGCTTGATGCCGATTCCATACCGGTTAATTTCTTGCACGCGATTGACGGCACGCCATTGGCGGGAGTCAACGAGCTGGATCCAAGATACTGCCTAAAGGTATTAGCTCTTTTTCGTTATCTCCATCCATCCAAGGAGATTCGAATTTCCGGAGGACGCGAGGTAAACTTGCGCAGCTTGCAGCCGCTTGGACTTTACGCAGCAAATTCCATCTTTGTCGGTGATTATTTGACGACTGCTGGCCAAGAATCTACCGCCGATCATCAGATGCTGGAGGATATGGGGTTCGAAATAGAGCGCATGGCCTGTCCAATTGTCTAGAACCATAAATGAAGCATCCCCTCACAGAAGAAGGAAGATATTGTGAGGGGATTTACTTTGGGGATTCATATTTTTCACCCATTATAAATATTTGCAATTAACTGATAATTATGATACTGTAAAAGAAACCGCTCGTTACTCTTGCAGTCGTTGATCGGTCACCCGGTAAACATCCTGCAAGCAGGGAATGAGTGTCTGCAAAGCGAGGTTATCCCCCTTGTACGACCATGATACGTTGTATTTAGTAGGCGATGCCCAGGCTCCGAGCAA